>NZ_CP040244.1:6439696-6741346 GCF_005517195.1 Streptomyces vilmorinianum
GCGCCCCGCACGTCCTTGATGAACCAGCCCTGGGCGGTGTTCACGACGGTCAGCCGGTACGAACGCTTCACCTGCGGCGCGGAGGCCTCACCGGTGGCGTCCCCGGCACCGGCCCCGCCCCAGACGACCGTCACCCGCACCCGCACGGACTGCCCGTACTTGTACGTGATCGTGTCGCCGTCCTCCGTACCGGCCGGGGCCAGGGCCTCGACCGTCGCGACCTCGGGCGCGGACAGCGCGCCCGAGAGTCCGGAGGTCGCGGCGGCGGTGGCGTCGGGGGTCGTGAAGCGGGACATCGCGGTGGAGTCGGAGGCGCCCCAGGCCGTGAAGTAGCCGGGCATCACCTGTGCCTTGAGCTGGTCCGAGAGCACGTCGTCGACGATCTCGGCGTCCCGGTCGACCTCGGGCGCGGTGCCGCGGCCGGGCAGCGGCATCTCGCCGATGTCGCCGACGATCCGCAGCCCCGACCCGGTGGCCGGGTTCGCCACGTACACGGGGACGGAGACGGTGGTGACCCGCCCGGTCGACAGTGTGACCTGAACGCCCAGGTACCGGCCGTTCTTTCCGTACTCGGGAAGCTCTTCGACGCTGCCGTCCCAGGTGGCGGCCGTGACGGTCTGCACGCCCTGGCCGTTCCAGCCGCAGTCGCGGTCGACCCCGGACGTGGCGTAGCGGGCCAGCTCATCGCGGCGCTGTTCGGCCGTCTTCGGGTCGTACGTCAGACAGAGCGTCGCGTACTTCTCGGCGAACGTCCCCGCCGCCTGGGTCGGGTACTCGGTGAGCCGGTACCGCTGTACGTCCTTGGCGTCGAGGGCGGCGGTCGGCGCGGTGGAGGAGTTCCCGATCGCGATCCCGACGACGCCGCACGAGCCGAGGGCGAAGGCGCAGGTGGTGAAGAGGAGGGTGGCCCGCAGAGCGACGTGCGTGCCACGGCCCGTCGCGGGCAGTCGGCCACCGGGGCGGGGTATGTCGAATCCGGCACCCGTGGAGGAGGGTGAGGCGGACCCGGCGGCTGCGGGCGCCTGCCCGGAGACACGGCCGGACGCCGGTACGGAGGTGGCGACGGGCGCGGGCGTGCCGCCCGGGGCGGAGGCTGCGACGGGCGCGGGCGTGCCGCCCGGGGCGGAGGCGGCGACCGGGGCGGAGGCGGCGACGGGCGCGGGCGCCGGGGTTCCACCGCGCTTACGGCTCTCCCGTTCCGCCTTCTTCGCCTCGTACGCGGCCTTCCGCTCGGCCCTGGCCTGCTCGCGGCGGTCCTTCTTGTTCTGCTTCGCGGCGTCCGAGGACGGGCTCTGGCGCGGCGGAAGGGCCGGTACCGCGGCTTCGGCGGGCGGTACGGCGGCCTGCGGGGCGCGTCGCGTCCACGCGGCGGCCACCTGGGCGCGCGCGGCCTCGGACGCCATCGGCGGCTGGGCCGCCGCGGGGGCCGGAGCGGCCTGCGGGTGGGCCGCCGGGTAGCCGTACGGCGCCGGAGCCTGGGTCGGTTTCTGCTGGGCCTGCTGAGGCGGTTGAGCCTGGTGCGGCTGCTGGGCCTGGTGCGGCTGCTGCGGAGCGGGCGGCTGCTGCCCGGCGGCCATGTGAGGCGGCCCGAACTGGCCCGGCTGCGCGGGCGGTTGGTTTCCGCCGGCACCACCGGCGGGACTGCTGTGGTCCGTCATCGGCTCGGTCTCCCCCCGCGTGTGATCCCCTGATCCCCGGCCGGCCGGATTCGGACGCGGCGGGCCCTGGTGAGGCCAGGTGCGGAGGGCAGTGTGGCAAACGGACCGGACGGGAACACCGCCATTTCCTCGCCGAGGAAGGAGCGAGGAAAGCCGAGGAGGAGCGAGGAAAGCGGACGTGTCACGTGACCGACGCCTCGGGGCCCCGTTCCCGACGGCTCGGCACAATGCGGGGGTTGTGCCCGCGCGCCGGGCGCGCCGTACCGTCCCCGACCTTGCCAAGGACGAGAGTTGAGCGATCAGACACCCGCAGCACCGGCCGATCCGGCCGTGTCCTCCGCGACCGCCGCGCCCATACCCACGTACAACGCCCAGCACGCCTGGATCGACGGCTACGAACCCGGCAACCCCTGGCAGTCGCGCCTCTGCTTCCAGACCGAGTTCGGCACCGTCGCGTACCCCCTCACCCCGAACACGATGCCCGAACTCCTCGAGGGCCTGGTGATGGTGGCCCAGGAGCAGCAGGGCATCACGGGCGACCTCACCCAGGACGCCCCGGACATGTCCGACGGCCAGGCGGGCGACGGCACCTCCGACGCGTCGTCCGCCCAGAGCATCCACGACGGCCGCGCCGCCCGCCTGACGGGCTGGGCGGTGGTCCACGACCTGTGGGAACGCGAGGACCCGAAGGCCCGCCTGATCATGGGCGGCGTGGTGGTCGTCCTCCTGCTCATCGGAATCTTCCTGGCCTGACCGGGTTACGGTCGAGCCGGTGTATCGAGTGAGTGGATCGAACCAAGGAATCGAGATGCTGACAGAGACCACGAGGCGTACCCCTCAGGACCTGGTCGCCGAGCTGAAGGACGAGCTGGCGGTGGACTGGCTGCCGGCGTGGCGAGGGCTGCCTCAGCTTGGCGGGCCGGAGTTCCGGAGGCTCTTCGACTCATACGGCTGGGAGTACGAGGTCCCGGTCCATGAACGCGAGAGCGTGACCGTGCACACCCGCACGGGTGCCCACCTGACCATCGGACTGGGCACCCTCTGGGGCATCCAGAACGTGAGCCACTATGCGTGGCACGTGAAGGCCGGTGACCCGTCCGAGAACGGCGCCGTCCTCGCCCGCGCCGCCGAGGACTGGCCGGTCTATTTGAAGGCCGTCGAGTCCGTGCTCGGCGCGCCGACCTGGGCCGGACCGTGGGACGCGGCGGACTTCCCCGAGCCCCCGCACCCTGCGTACTGGCCCGACCGGACGTTCCGGCTCGAGAGCCGCCGGCCGTATCAGTTCGCTCACTGGGCGCCTGCCGGTGACGCACAGGGGCGTCCCCACATCATGCTGAGCCAGTCGGTGTCCTTTCCCACGTGGACCACGACCACACCCGGCGGATCCCGTCTGCATCTCGAACTCTGGGCTCCCGTCGAGTTCCTGTCGGCTCACGGATGACAGCGGCACCTCCCACGCAGGCGGAGATCGAGAACGCCCTGAGGCTTCAGGAGGAATTCGACCGGGGAAAGCCCGGCACCCCCGCCGAGGCCATGGCTGTGGCCTCTCGCATCTACGCCGACTGGCAGGCGGCCAGGGAGAACAACCCCCCGGACCGCCAGGTTCCTGACCTCCTGTCCTATGTTCGCGACCTGGCCGACAACGGAAGCGTCACCAACCCGGATCGCGGAATGATTCGCGCGTTCTGGTCGTACCGCTCGCAGCCGGAGGGGGCGCCGAGGGCAGTGAGGCACCAGTTCCTCGCGCAGGCCTGCGGGCAGACCAGGGGGTACCAGGTGCTTGAGGAGACTCCGGCAGGCGGACGGCTCGACTCGTACCACCTCTCGAATCCGCTCGTGCAGGCCGCGTTAGCCAAAGACTACGAGGTGGACGTGCAGGACGTGGCCAAGGTGAACAGCTACGCGTGGAAGACCGTTTCGGACCGCTACGCCCTGGCCGCCGAAGGGCCGGTGGTGATCTTCGCGACCGACATCACCGAGGGGTCCATACTCGGCGCGAACGAGATGCCGATCGTGCTCGCCCACGAGAAGGTCGGCAAGGACGCTGTGAGCTTCCCCCTGGAGATGCCCCGACACGAGCATCTCCCCCCGGAGATAGACGCGTTGATCGCGAACCCGCCCCTCCGGGCGCAGGTGCGCATGGAGGACCACGACCCCGACAAGTCGCCGAAGGACTTCGCCGCGAAACTCGCCGCCCTCGACATCCCCGAGAACCAACGGGAAGCGCACGAAGCCGCGCTGTGGCGGCTCTCGACCGCGAACACCTACGACGAACTCACCACACGCGCCGAACAGAACGCGATCCCGCAGCAGAAGACCTCCGCCTTCACCCCCGGCATGACCACCCGCCCCGCCTCCCGCACCGCAGCCCCCCGCGGCCCCACGGGACACGGCGTGTACAACCCGGCGATCGCACCGCCGGCACCCGCCCTCACCCCGGCACAGCCGGGTGTCGAACGCTGAACAGCAGGAGAAGCAGCCCTCATGAGCAGCGACAACGAATTCGACCGCATCGTGCAGGCCCTGGCGGAGAAGGCGGTGTTCTTCGCGGACACCAAGGCCTGGGACCCCATGCACATGAAGCTCACGTTCTTCCTGGCCGGCGCCCGCTCGTCCAATGAGGAGGACCATCGCAGCCGGCAGCTCCACGACTGGAAGGCCCGGCTGCTCGCCGCCCGCGCCGCCGGCGACGCGGCCGCCGACACGACCCTCCAGGCCGAACTCGGCGCCCTCGTTCTGGCCGAACTCCGCAACCGCGGCGACGCCCTGGAGCACCTGATCCAGGCCTTCCCGCTGCTCACCGAGTCCGCGGCGGCGGCCCAGCCACCGGAGGAGGCCGAGTTCTACTACGCGGACGTCTTCGCGTTCGTCACCGAGTACCTCTCCCCGATGGTCCGCCGCAGGATCAACGGCTCCTCCGCCACCTGGTGTCCCCGCTGGTGGGCGCACCCCGAGGCGGGAGCACGGCTGTCGGCGCTCTGGCTGGCGTGGGAGCAGCTTCGGCAGGAGCCGGGCGCGGCCATGTCCACGTGGTGGCTGCACCACGCGGACCCGCATCTGCGGGTGCTGATGGACCCGGACATGGGGCCGTTCGCAGCCTGTTCGCCGAAGGACGGGCACACGGCCTACCCCTTCGACCCGCTGCCGCTGGAGCCGTACGACGCAAGCCAGGACCCGCTGCTCTGAGAACCACGCGGGGAAGAATCGATTCCCCATGATGTCCGCCGACGTTCCTGCCTGCCTTTCCCCGGCTTCCCCCCGCCCGCTCCCCGTTTCCCTGCGCCTTTCCCCCACTTTCCCCGGCGAGGAAAACAACCGATCGACCGGCCGCCTCTCCCCCTACCGTGTCCCGGCAACCTGACTGAGGGAGGCCCGGGACGGTGGAGTCACCTGCCGACAACAAGCGAACTGCGGCACTCGCCCTGGCGATACTGGGGCTCCTGATGGTCGGCGCCCTCGTCGTGCTGACCGTCTTCGACGGGGACGACGAGTCCTCGGACGCCGGGGAGCCGGCCGTCACGAGCACGCCCGCGGACGGGAACACCGGGGCATCCGGATCCTCCGACGGCAAGCCCTCGGGCAGCGACGCCTCCGGCGCGGTCAAGCCCATCCTCACCCAGGCCGAGGCCGCCGCGGCGCACCAGCGGATGACCGAGTACATGGTCGGCATCAACACCTACACCCACACCGACGAGAGCGCCGCCTGGGCCGAGCCACTGCTCGCGCTGACCAACGGCGACCCGCAGCTGAAGCAGGACACGGCTCTGCCCACGGGCAAGGCGTGGGCGACCTGCGTGGCCACGCGGTGCGCCTCGCGCGGTACGGCCACCGTGCTCCGCGACGCGATGGTCGCCGACGATCTCGTACGCGGCGGTGGCAAGACGGTCTCCAGCCTCGTCGAGGTGAAGGCGACCCGGAGCGAGGACGGCAAGGAGACCGGTACGGAGACCAACTCCTGGCTCGTGACGGTCCGCGCCGGCGGCGGCAGTTGGCAGGTGTCCTCGGTCTCCCTCTTCGGCCTCGGCAACGTGGGCGCCTCCGACCAGGCGGGAGAGTAGGCACCGATGGTGGCTCCTGCCGTTCTCGCGGCCGCCGCCAAGGCCGCCAAGGTCGCCAAGGCGGCGAAGGCCGCCAAGGACGTCGCCCAGTCCGCACGTGGAGGCGGAGGCGGCGGCGGACAGGGCCCCGGCGGCGGGAAGAAGAGCAACCTCAAGCTGTGGCTGCTCCTCGGCGGCGGCGGACTGCTGCCGATCGGTGGCCTCGGCTTCGTCATCCTCGTCCTGATCGGCGGCCTGATCGGCGCCATGGGCGGCGGTGCCGCGGCCGCGGCCTGCGGTGACTACGGCGAGAACACCGAGGCCGGCAACACCGGCGACGCGGCCGCCACTTCGCCGATCATGCCGGCCGGCAAGGTGTACATGCCGAGTGAGACGGCCCGGCACGAGATACCGCCGAAGATGATCCTCGCCGCCATGCGCGCGGCCGCCCGCTACGACGGGCTCGACTGGACGCTCATCGCCGGACAGATGTACCAGGAGACCAAGTACGGGCAGGACCCGTCGGCGGCGCCCGGCGGCAAGAACAGCGCCGGGTACATGGGCATCCTCCAGTTCGGCACGCCGGCCTGGACCGACTACGGCGCGGACGGCAACGGCGACGGCAAGAAGGACCTGTACAACATCGACGACGCGGCCTTCGCCGCCGCCAACTTCCTGCACGCCCAGAAGGCGGAGACCAACGCCTGGAAGGCGCTGATGGTGTACTCGGGCTCCCGCCCCAGCAACACCATCTACATGCGCGTCGTCCTCACCCAGGCCGCCCGCTACCGGGGCAACCTGACCGGCGACAAGGACCTGATCCAGGACTGGTACGCGCATCTGAAGGCCACCGTCGAGAAGAACCCCGCCTTCCCCACGCTCGGACAGCAGTCGGACATCCCGGAGCCCGTCGGCAACAACGCGGACCCGACCACGGCACTGAGCATCCCGAGCTCCCCGGCCCGCTCCTGGTCCACGCCGCCGCTGAAGGGCGACGGGGCCACGACCACGACGGCGATGGCAGCCTCCTACCGGCTCCAGGACTCCCAGGGAGGGTCCGGCATGGTGCCGCTCTCCCTGGCCGCCGCACCGCTGGAGCCCGCGCCCGCGACCGGCAAGGACTGGCAGTGGCCGATGAAGGAGGGCACATACACGGTCGGCACCAAGTACCGCAAGACCGGCAGCATGTGGAGCCTCGGCTACCACACCGGGCTCGATCTGGAGGCCTCCGTCGGCACGGCCATCTACGCTCCGGCCGACGGCAAGATCGTAAAGGCCGGGAGCGGCGGCGCGTACGGCAACGAGACCCACATCGAGCACGCGAACGGCGTCATCACCCAGTACGCCCACCAGTCCCGGTTCGACGTCAAGGTCGGCGACCAGGTCAAGCGCGGCGACCGGATCGGGGCCGTCGGCGTCACCGGCAACACCTCCGGACCCCACCTGCACTGGGAGGTCCGCGTCCCCGGCGTCGACAACCCGTTCGTCGCGGGCCAGGACCGCGGGCCCGGCATGGTCGACCCCGAGGACTGGCTGAACGGGAAGATCACCGCCAATCCCGACTACGGCAGCGTGCCGGGCGGCGATGGCAACGGGCGGGACGCCGAGTTCGCCGAGTGCGCCAAGGGCAGCGGCGGAACCCCGGTCGCCCCCGACGGCGCCGGAGTGACGGGCGTCCTGCCCGACTCCGACGACCCGGTGGTCCGCGCGGCGCTCGGCTGGGCACAGCGGGGCATCGGCCTGCCTTACGTGTGGGGCGCGCCGCGCCTCCAGGGCGACAACCCCGTGTCGTTCGACTGTTCCAGCTTCACGCAGTGGGCGTACTACCAGGCGAGTGGCGGCAAGATCAACATCGGGGCGACGACGTACGTGCAGGAGGACAAGCTCGCCGCGTCCAAGGTCGACCTCGGGAAGACACAGCCCGGCGACCTGATCTTCTTCCGTCCCGGCCCCAACGGCTCGGAGCACGTCGGGATCGTCTGGGACCCGAAGGGCAAGAAGATCCTGCACGCGCCGCGTAAGGACAAGAACGTCGAGTTCAGCACCTGGGACGTACAAGGCGAGATCACCGGTGTGTTCCGGGTGCCGATCCCGGCCGGCACCAACCCGGCCGAGGCCGGCGGCGAGGGCGGCCACAAAGATGCATGACGTGAGGAAGGTCTGGAAGAAAGATGGCCGCTGAACAGAAGAAGAAGCCGCGCGCCGAGGACGACTGGACGTACGAGATAGCCGGTCTCGTCGCCGTCGTACTCGTCGTGCTGTGCGGCGCCTGGGGCGCCGCGTACCTCGGCGCGTCCTTCGACGACGCGCCGGCCCCGCCGGGCAACCCCTTCTCGTTCACCGTCGCCCTCGTGAAGGGCGACTACAGCTGGCCGGGCAGCGCGGCGAGCGCCGTCGCCGCCGGCGAGGCGCTGCTGCTCGGCATCCTCGTCCTCTGGGCCTACCGGCTGCGTCAGCGCGCGAAGCGGAAGCCGGACGTCGACGCGGCCGCCCGCCACCTCGCGCAGGGCGAGCAGCTCGGCAAGCTCACGATGAAGGGCGCGGCGGCCATCGCCGAGCGTCTCGGCGTGCTGAGCAACATCCCGGGCGTCTTCATCGGCCGCTCCGTACGGGGCCGCCAGCCGCTGTTCGGTTCCTTCGAGGACATGCACGTCGACATCTGGGGTCCCCGTACGGGCAAGACCACGCGTCGCGCGATCCCGGCGATCCTCGACGGCCCCGGTGCGGTCCTCGTGACCTCCAACAAGCGGGACATCGTGGACGCCACCCGCGGCCCGCGCCAGGCCCGCGGCCCCGTCTGGGTGTTCGACCCGCAGCAGGTGGCGACGGAGCCGCCCGCCTGGTGGTGGAACCCCCTGTCGTACGTCACCGATGTCGCCAAGGCCCGCAAGATGGCCGACCACTTCGCGTCCGGCTCGCGCGACCCGAACGCCTCCACCGACGCGTACTTCGACCCGGCGGGCCAGGACCTGCTCGCCAACCTGCTGCTCGCCGCGGCCACCGCGAACGCCCCGGTCACCCAGATCTACACCTGGCTGGCCAACCCCAAGGACGACACCCCGGAGCGCGTCCTGCGCGGCGCCGGGCACACGATGCCCGCCGACGCCCTGAACGGGGTCATCACCGCCCCCGACAAGCAGCGCAGCGGCATCTACGGCGTGGCCCAGCAGATGGCGTCGTGCCTGATCAACCCCGAGATCAACAAGTGGGTCACCCCGTCGGGTCCGGAGGACGCACGCCCCCGGTTCGACCCGCACGAGTTCGTCCGTACCGGAGGCACGCTCTACTCCCTGTCCCGTGAGGGCAGCGACTCGGCGGGCCCCCTGGTCACGGCCCTGACCGTGGCGGTGGTCGAGGCCGCCGAGGAGTACGCCACGACCCAGCGCGGCGGCCGGCTCCCGCAGCCCCTGGTCGGCGTCCTGGACGAGGCGGCCAACGTCTGCCGCTGGCGGGCCCTGCCCGACCTGTACTCGCACTACGGCTCGCGCGGCATCATCCTGATGACGATCCTTCAGTCCTGGGCGCAGGGCGTCGAGGTGTGGGGTGACCGCGGCATGGAGAAGCTGTGGTCCGCCGCCAACATCCGGGTCTACGGCGGCGGCGTGTCCGACACGCGCTTCCTCGGCGACCTGTCGGACCTGGCGGGCGAGTACGAGCTGCGCGAGTACTCCACGACCCGCGAGTCGGAGCACGGCCACTGGTCCGGCAACCGCACCGTGAACGAGTCCGTACGCCGCGAACGCGTCCTCCACGTCTCGGACCTGGGCTCGATGCCTCCGGGCCGCGCCCTGGTCCTGGCCTCCGGCACGAAGCCGGTCCTGGTCGAGACGATCCCGTGGTGGGAGGGCCCGCACGCCCAGTCCGTGAAGCACTCCCTGGCGACGTACGACCCGGGGGCGCGGCGCTGAGGGGCTGATCGCGACGGGGGCTTGAGCGGCGGGGCGGGGGCCCCGCCGCTGGGGTCACCGGGGGGCGTGCGGGGGGCGGCCGGCCTCGTCGATGTTGGCGAGGACGGCGCGCGCGTCCTCGACGTTGCCTTCGAGGATGTCGCGGTCGAAGTTTCCGGGATCACGCCGGTAGCGGGCCTTGCCCACTTCGGAGGTGAAGGCACTGGCCGGAATGGAATCCTGGCCAGGCGGAAGGAACTTGAGCATCTCCTCGAACGCCGCAACCGTGTAAGCCACCGCATCGCGCAGCTTGTAGTGCTCCGACTTCGGAGTGTTGAGGAGCTGGATTCCAGCGGATTGCGAGATGCGGGCAGCGACCTCGGCGAACTCCCCGGGGTCGATGATCTGTGACGGCTCGGATCCGCCGAAGGCGGGGGGCGGCGGGGGAATTTCCTCCGCCATGCGGAAGACGAAACGGCGGGTGTTACCGCACTGTCGGCAAGCGCCCTCGTACACCGCCACGATGTCGTCGCCGTGCTGTTCCAGCCGGTGCCGGCGGTCGAAGTCGCCGGATCCGCACTCGCAGGGGTGCAGATCCATGTACAGATGTGCTTCGAACGAAGAGCGCGCTGTCAACATGACATGATCCTACGGGCTGTTCGATGAATGCGTACAGGAAGCGTGCGGGGGAGGAGCATCACGTGGACAGGCCGGTCGATCCTCGCTTGCCGGCGGATGTGCTGTCGCCGGAGGCCGAGGAGGCCACCCAAAAGGACCAGTTGCGTGCGCAGCAGGCAGCACTCGTGGCAGCAGCCGGACGCGAGCTGAGCAATGTGGCTTCCGTGGTCCTGGGAGAGCGGTTCGGTTCGCTCCACATGAAACGGACGGAGGACCGGGCCCAGCGGGAGTATTTCGTCCTGCAGGACACCCAAGGCAATTCGGCGACACTCTGGGTGGATGCCATTCCGATGGCGACTGGCTCGATCGCCAATACGGTGACGAACACCGCCTCGGACCAGTACATCGTGCAGATATCCGATCGTCTGCCGAGCGAGCATCTGACCCGAGTTCTCGCCCACGAGGTGGGTGAACTCGTCGCCGTACGCGACCGGTCCAGCCAGGGGATGGCACCCGTACGCGAGAGCCTCCTGGAACAAGGAGCGGAATTCGGTGCGCGGAATGAGCTGTCAAGCCAGGACCACGGGCGCATCGGTGAACTGAACTGGCTTGCCGACCGTGCCGCCGACATGAGCCTTCCGGAACAGCAACGGACTGAGTCACGTGCCGAGCTCTCCGCCCTTCTCGACCATTGCGGTCTTCGACCGGTCGCCCCCATGGCCGAGCTGGAAGCACATGCGGGCGAGCTCGAAGCGGCCGAATCCCGGCGCTATGTGTCGAGGGATTTCCTCTCGTCCCATGCCAAGCGCCTGGTTCGAGATCTCGCCCGCCCCATCGAACAACTCGACCCCACCGACGCCGCCGCCCTCCAGGCCTCCCGGGACGCCGCCCTCCTGGCCCAGCGGCAGGTCGAGGCGTTCATCGGGCGCCGGAACATGACCATGCCCCTGCCCGGATACGACCAGAACGGGCTGCCGCTCCCCCGCGACCAGTTGGGGACCGCCGCCGAGCAGTGGGCCGACTACCGCGCGCAGGTCAGTGACCGGACCGTGCAGGCGTTGGAGGGCCGGCTGGCGGCCCAGCAGATGCCGCTGCGCCAGGTGGTGATCGGCGGCGGGGCGAGCCTGACCGGGCGCAACCCGGAGGCGTTGCTGGTGGACGGCGCGGGCCGGTGGCACCTGGACCCCGGGGCCGGGATCGTGCAGTCGGCGGACCAGGACCGGGACCTGGCGCAGTGGATGGGCGTCGACCCGTACCAGGCTGTCGAGGACCCCAGGCAACGGGTGCCGATCGAGGCGGTACGGCTCTGGGAGGACCAACTCGCCACCCAGGGCGACGTGGTGAACGGCCACGCCCGGCTGAGGCTCGGCCGGAACGGCGAACTGCTCGCGGAAGTGAGGCCGTTCGACCAGGACGGCAAGGCGAGCGCGAAGCCCCTGTGGGTGGCGTGCGACGGGACGCCCAGCATCGCGACCGGCCTGACGCCGGAGGTGGTCCCGGGGATGGAGCGCGGCGCCTCCGGGGTGGAGAGCCGCGGCGAGGCCGTACGGCTGATCTGCGAGCGGCTGCGGGACCTGGAGGGGCAGGGCGTCACCGGAGCGGCGGAGCTGCGCGCGTCGCTGACCCAGGCCGAGCGGGGCGGGGCGGACACCGCGACGGTGTTGGACACTCTGGAGCCCTCCCCTCTGCGGGAGGCCCTGAAGGCGGGCCTTGAGGACGGGGCGGCCACCCGCATGGACAACTGCTTCATCGCCCTCAAGGCGACCCAGAAATGGGAGGCCGCGCGCGAGGCGGCACCGGGGCGGGCGCTCATGGGCGACGAGGTCGCCGAGAACCGCTTCGACCCGGGGGACGCGAAGCACTGGATCATCGCGGGTTCGGGCGGCACCGGTGTCGCCAACGCGGAGATCATCCTGAAGGAGAACCCTCACGCGAGGGTCACGATCGTCGGCCGCATGCCGCCCCCGCCCGCGCTGGCGCACCAGGTCCAGTACCCGGCCATGGAGCGCAAGCACGTCGCAAAGGAGGGAGGAGACGGCCGCCTGACACTGATCAACGCGGACGTGAGAGCGATCGACACCTACCGGGACGAGAACGGCCGGACCTGCTTCCGGGTGCCCTACGTGGACGAGAAGACCAAGGAAAGCAAGACGCTCGAGGCCGACGGCTACGTCGCCAGCCTGGGCCGTACGAACCCCCTGCCTCCCGCGTTGCAGGTGCTCGCCAACGAGGTGCGGGACCTCGGGGGAGAGATCGACGGCGACCTGCTGTTCGACAAGGACGACCAGTACATCGGCTACGGACTGACCTTCCGTACCAAGGACGGCCGGCAGCACCAGGTGGACGTGGACGGCGCGGCCTCCTGGCAGCTTCCGCGTGAGGTGTTCTCTCCGGGCACCCAGGGGCAGTTGAACCAGATGGGCGCCCGCGCACTGCCGGCCGAGACCGGTAACGCCTCGCCGGGCTTCTCCCCCATCGCCCGGCAGAGCGCGCTGCGAGCGCGTGCCGTGGCGGCGGCGCAGGCGGGTGACGAGCACGCCGTACAACGGCTGGCAACCGTCCCGGAACGCTGGAAGCGGCCGGAACGGCCGGAACCGACCGCGGAGGCCGAGCAGCCCGGAGGCGGTCCCGGCACGCCGCCCCCGGCCCCCGCACAGACGGCCGAGGTCCCCCGCCGGCCGGCACCCCCCACCCCCGGACCGGCACCCGGCCGGGGCGCGCCCGACGCGCATCTGTGGCAGCTGGGCGTGCCCCAGGCCCGCAGGGCACGCCCAGCCGGCCCCGCCCAGCAGCCGCACCAGCCGCCACCGGACCACCACCGCCCGGGCCCCGGCCTCGGCCCGGGCATGGGCGACTGACACCGCGCCGCGGCCGGACACGCACACGGACACAGGCACGGGCACGGGCACGGGCACGGGCACGGGCACGGAAAGGGCCGGACTCGGCAGAGCCCGGCCCTTTCCGTGGATCGACCAGACCGGGCCCGGACGGCATCCGGGAGGAGGGCTCAGTCCTCGATCACCGGATTGCACGGCGAGAGGAACGGATCCAGGCGCTCCTCGACGACCCCCCTGCGTATGACCCGTACCCGGAACGCGTTGTCGGCGTTCGGGATGTCGCCTTCGTCGGAGCGGTCGTGGAGCAGCCCCCACGAGCCGGGGAAGCGGCGCGCGATGTACGCCACCAGTTCGTCCAGCTGCCCGGCCTCGTAGCCGATGTGGTTCGTGTGGCCGGTGGCCGTGACGACGTCGAGCCCGTTGAAGACGTCGAGCGCGACCTTGCAGCTGGAGGACCACTGGACCGCGTCGATCCGCGCGCGCAGCTCCTCGATGCCCGCCCTCAGGGACTGCGAGTCGTCCTCGTACGGGTCCTCCGAGATACCGAACCAGCCATGGAACTCGTACATGCCCTCACTCCAGCGGAGTCGTGTCGATCACCGGCTCGACGCCGTACCGGCGTCCGTACTCCTGGAGCTTATCGATCACGCCTGGTCCGGGCGGTCCGTCGAACTGGAAGTACGGCGTGCGGCCACTCTGGATCGCCGCCTCGAACGTGGCTTGCGCCTGCTTGCGGAACTTCTTGTTCAGGGTGAAGTCCGCGGGCTTCGCCTGGGCCACGTACTCGTCGCTGATCGCGTCGAACTCGCGTCCGTCCGGGTCGTTCGCGAACCGCCTTCGGGGCTCTCCGCCGAGCTTCTCGGCCAGCTTGTCCGCGTCGGCGTCGGGCTTGTTGACCTCGATGAGGTCGCCGAGCCCTCCGTTGTCCTCGTACGGCGCGAGGCCCAGCGGATCGCTGAACCGGTGCGGGTTGTGCACGTACGCCGTCGGGTTGGGCGCGGGCGCGAGGCCCAGCGGGTCGGGCGTGGTGTACCGGGCGGTCTGCGGGTCGTAGTAGCGGTGGTGGTTGTAGTGGAAGCCGGTCTCCGGGTCGAAGTACTGGCCGGGGAACCGCAGCGGTGTGTACGCGGACGCGTCGGCGTTCCACGTCGTGATGCCCCACAGCGTGGTGCGGCTCTGCCAGGCGACGCGCCCGTCCTCGTCGATGAGCTCGGTCGGGGTGCCGATGAGGTCGGTCGCGATCGCGAAGAACCGCGCGTCGATCTCCCGCTGGGTGGCCGCGTCGGTCAGCCGTTCGGTCTGGGCGACAGGGGTCAGGCCCTCGTGGTCCCAGCTCAGCGTGGTGTGGTGGGGCAGCTCGCCGGGGATCTCCGTGGTCTGCTCCGCGAGCACGGGACCGTCCCAGACGAAGCGCGTGCGCTCGGCCACCGCCAAGCCGTCGGCGACCGCCAGGCCGTCGGCCACCGCCAGGCCGTCGGCTACCTCGCCGTCGGCCGCCTCGCCGTCGGCCACCGCCATGCCGTCGGCCGCCAGGCGCTCCTTGGCGATGCGCTCCTTGGCGATGCGCTCCTTGGCCGTGCGCTCCTCGGCCGTGCGCTCCTCGGCCATGCGCTCCTTCGCGATGCGCCGGCCGAGCGGGTCGTACCGGTAGCGCCACAGAGTGCCGTCCGGGGTCCTGACCTCGGTGAGCCGGTCCTCGGCGTCGTACGCGTACGTCCACACGTCACGCTTCTTCGACAGCCGGGTCTTCGTGCGGCGGATCAGCCGGCCGGCCTCGTCGTACACGTAGCGGTTGGCCCCGGCCTCCGTGATCCGGGTGCCGGTGTAGGAGCGCCTGCCGCGCGCGTCGCCACTCGCGTGGCGGTCCGGCCAGGCGGCGGAGATGGTGTTGCCGCCGCTGTCGTACGCGTAGGACTCGGTCCACTGGTCGGCCGTGACGGCGGTGACCCGGCCCGTCGCGTCAAGACCGAAGCGGCGCGGGCCGCGCAGGGCGTCGTCGACCGCGACGAGATGGCCGTCCTCGCGGTACGCGTACGTCCGCAGGTTCAGCCGGTGGCCGCCACGCGCGATCTCCTGGGCGGTGAGCCGGCCCGCGGCGTCCCAGTCCGACGTCAGCGTCAGCGTCTCCCCGACGCTGCGGGTCAGCTCGCGCCCCGCGGCGTCACGCGTGAACACGATGGCGTGGCCCGCGACGGTCAGCGCGGCGGCACGGCCCGCGCTGTCGTGCGTGTACGAGGTGACATGGCCGCTCGGGGTGACGCGCCGGGTGCGGCGCCCGGCCGCGTCGTAGGAGAACGACAGCGCACGCCCGTCGACCAGTTCGGTCTTGACGTGGCCCCGGCGGTCGTACGTGTACGTCAGCTCCGCGTCGGGCCCGATGGCCCGCAGCAGCCGGCCGGCGGGGTCGTACGCGTACGTCGTCACGGCGCCGCCGGCGTCCTTGCGGACGACCCGGCCGAGCACGTCCCGCTCGTAGCGGACGGCCGCGCCGAGCGGGGTGGTGCGGGTCAGCACCCGGCCGAGCGGATCGACGTCGTAGGCGACGGTGCGGCCGTCGAAGTCGGTCTCGGCGACGAGGTTGCCGGCCGCGTCGTAGGTGTAGCTCCACCGCAGGCCCAGCGGGTTGCTGACCTCGGTGAGGCGCAGTTCGGTGTCGTGCGTGAACTCGTGGCGGGTGCCGTCCGGGTCGGTGCGAGCCGTGAGCAGGTCGAAGTGGGTGTACTCGAAGGTCGTGGTGCCGCCCTCGGGGTCGGTGTGGCTGAGGCAGTTGCCCTCGCCGTCGTACGTCCACGACTCCACGGCCCCGTCCGGGCCCGTGAACCGCGCGAGCCGGCCCTCAGGGGTCCACTCGAAGCGGGCGGTGCCGCCGCTCGGTCCGGTGCGCTCGGTGATCCGGCCGAAGGCGTCCCGCACGTACGACGTCGTACCGCCGTCCGGGGCCGTCTGGGCCATGAGAAGGCCCGCGGCGTTGTGGCGCAGCAGGGTCGTGGCGCCTGGGGGTCCCCCCGCTCGCGGGGGAGGGCCGGTGACCGAGGTGACGTGGCCGAGCGCGTCGTGGGTGTAGCGGGTGGTGCGCCCGGCGGGGTCGGTGACCGCGACACGGTCGCCGCGCTCGTCGAACTCCTGCTGCCAGCGCAGCCCGCCCGGCTGGACCAGCTCGACCGGGCGGCCGTCGCTGCCGTAGGCCGCCGTCTGCACACTGCCGTCGGGGCGGGTCGTCGAGACGAGACGACCCTCGTCGTCCCAGCGGAACTCGGTGCGCGCGCCGAGCTGGTCGGTACGGGACAACAGCCGGTCGTCGCGGTCGTAGGCGTACCGGATCGTCCCGCCCGTGGGCCAGGTCTCGGCGACGACCTGGAGGTGGCTGTTGACCGTGTAGCGCCAGGTGTGGCCGAGGGAGTCGGTGACCGTGGTCGTGGTCAGGCCGGTGTCGGGGTGCGGGTCGCTGTAGTGGAACTCCGAGGCCAGATGCCCCTCGACACCGGTCTGGGACACGCACCGGTCCCTGTCGTCGTACACGAAGCTGTAGCTGGAGCCGTTCGTGTCGGTCCAGGCGAGGATGCGGCCTTCGGTGTCGTAGGCGAACCGGGTGGGAATGCCGGAGGACTTGGTGACCTCGGTGAGATGGCCTTCCTCGCTGTATCCGTATCGGGCGATCTCGGTGCCGCCGAGGCTCAGCGAGGTGATCCGGCGGTTCTCCGTGGTGAACGTGAGGCGGTAGCCCCCCGAGTGGGTGAGGGCGAGCGGGGCGCCGTCCTCGTCGTACTCGGCGGTGATCGTGCGCCCGTTGCGGTCGGCGATCTCGGCGAGCGGCGCGGAGCCGTCGTCTCCCGGCTCGGCGCCGGGCGGGGCGAGAAAGTGCCGGACGATGCCCGTGTTCGGATCGGTGAGCGTGTAACTGCCGTCGGTGTGCCGCTCCAGCGGCCAGCGCGGCCCGGCCTCGGGGAGCACCGGCGTGCCGGGGGCGGGGTGCGGATACGGGACCAGCAGGTTGTCCTCACCGTGGAAGACGACACCGATCGGGTCGACGGTCAGGCGCTGGTCGATCGTCGAGGACCAGCTCTCGCCGAACCAGCGGCCCGCCCGGTACGAGGACTCGAAGTCCCTGCGGAACAGCAGCGGCAGGCTGCCCGGCAGCAGCACGTCCTCCTGCGGCAGGAACATGCGGCCGGTCGCGAAGTCGACGGGCTCACGGCCGCACTGCTTGCCGTCGGGCCTGCGGACGGTCTCCCTGAGGTCGTCGGCGCGGCGCGCCTTGGCGGCGTCCGCGAGCTCGTCCGTGAGCCTCACGCCCTTCACGGCCGCTCCGGCGCCCGCCGTCGCGGCGGTGAGGATCGCGTCCGGCACAAGCGTGCCGAGCCCTTCCGCGGGGTCCTTCATGAAGTTGTCCAGCATCTGCTTGCCGGTGCCCCAGGGATCGTTGGCGACCTGGACGAGTCCGGCGACGGTGCTGTTGAGATTGGTGACGTACTCGGCAGGATGCGTGATGTTGTACGGGTCCAGCGGATTGACGCCCCGGACGAAGTTCACGATGCCCGCGGTGCCCTTGACCGCGCCCATGGTGAAGTGGGTCTTCATCAGTTCGAGCTCGTCGAGCCCGTCCTTCAGCTGTTCGCCGTAGGAGGGCTTGGGCGGGGCGGCGTCCCGGGCCTTCTGCACGGCTTTGCGGGCGGTCTCGGCGGCGGTGTTCCGCTGCTTGCGCGCCTCGGCGAGGATGTCCTGCGCCTCCTGCATCTTCGCCTTGCCGGGGTCGGAGAACTCGCCCGGCTTCGCCGGCAGTGTGGCGGGGTCGCGCTTGTCGGCGGGCGTCGCGTTGTACTTGTCGACGGCGTTGTTGTAGTCGTCGACCTTGTTGTTGTGCGCGTCCAGGGCGTCCGCCGAGGCCTTCGTGCCTTCCTTCCACTTGTCGATCGCGAGCTGCGCCTGGCTCTGCGCCCAGGTCACCGTGTCCGCGAACGACTCCAGCGCCTTCGCCGCCCCCTCGAACGCGTCCGCGCCCTTGTACCACTTGGGCGGTTCCAGTTTCACCGTCCTGCGGAACGCGTCCGCCGCCTGCCCCTGCAGGGAGTCCGAGTCGAGCCCTTCGAGACCGAGCCCGACGTCGTTGAACGCATTCGTGAAGTCGCGCAGGTGGGACGCGGTGGAGCGCAGCTTGCTCGGCGAGCCGTAGACGAGCTTGGTCTTGTCCTCGGTCTGCCCGAGGTCCATCTCGTCGACCTCGGCGCCCATCCTGTTCGCCAGTGAACGCGACTGCTCGCGCACCCAGTCCGCACCGGACTCCCAGCCGACGTCCTCGAGCCGGTCCGCCGTCCAGTTGCCGGCGTCCTCGACGCGGTTGCCGACCCACTCGACGCCGTCCTCGACCGCGTCCTCGACGACATCCGGCGTGATGTCACTGACGAAATCCCCGATGCCCATACGTCAGTTCCCCCCGCCGTCGTTCCGCGGCTGTTGTTCCGGCTCTTGTTCCTGCTGCTGGGCGCGCTCCTCGGGCGACGGCCCGAAGGTGTCGTCGACGGCCTCGTCGAACTGTTCCTGGTCGATGCCGAGGAGGTCGTTCAGCATCCGCGACCGCTCGCCGCCCTGCCCCTCGGTGAGCAGCGAACGCCCGGTGTCCTTCCAGGTCTGGGCCATCTCGTCACCGGCGCGGTCCCACGACTCGGAGCTCCAGTCCGGGTTCAGCGCGTCCGGTGTGAACACATCGCCCCAGTCCTGCTTGGCGATGTCCTCCTCGGAGGCGTACGGGCTGCCGCCGGCGATCGAGTTGACGCCGAACTTCAGCGAACTCTGGACGTACTGGTCCTCCTCCCACAGCACGCCCGCGGCCAGGCCAAGCTTCGCCGCGATGGTGTTGGCGTCCTGGACCAGCGCCCGTACGCCCCACTCCCACCGCTCGCAGAAGTCCTCGAAGTCCACGGACAGGCCGTGGTGCCCGGCTTCCATGCCGGTCATCGCCAGTTCGGAGAAGCCCTTGCCGAGCACCGCTCCGGTGCTCGTACCGATCTCCTTCAGCTCACCGACCGCGTTGCGCAGGCCCTGGGTGAGCCGCTGGACGGTGTAGTTGTCGATACCGAGGTCCTTCGCCCCGTCACCCATCAGGCGGCACCCCCTGCGAGCTTGTCCGGCGTGTCGACGGCGGCCTCGTCCGGAACGATGCCCATGGCGGGCGGGAAGAGCATGGACCCGTCGGGGTCGGCGACGTCGACGGCGATGCCCGCGGGCTCGCCCATCGCCGGGATGATCTCGTCGAGCAGCCGGGCGCCGAGCAGTTCGGCGTACTCCCAGGGCCGCGCGCTGTCCTGGGCGTTCCCGGACTCCCGCGCCCGCGACCGCGCGAAGCGGGCGAGGGCCTCCTCGCCGGTGAACGCG
Organism: Streptomyces vilmorinianum; assembly: GCF_005517195.1. Taxonomy (NCBI): domain Bacteria; kingdom Bacillati; phylum Actinomycetota; class Actinomycetes; order Kitasatosporales; family Streptomycetaceae; genus Streptomyces; species Streptomyces vilmorinianum. The sequence goes on from NZ_CP040244.1 coordinate 6,459,103, forward strand.
AACACCCAGCGCACACCGCCGAAGTGCCCCGTCCACAGCCCACCCCGGTCCAGCGGCACGAGCACCCGGGCCCGTCTCAACTCCCCGAGGAGCGCCCGCGGATCGCCCGTCCCGGCCCGCCGCTCGGCGATCTGCTCGGCGAGCGCAGTCTCGTCACGCACTTCATTGCCTCCCCGACATCGACAACAACGCGCTTTCCCAGAAAACCACGCCCCACCCACACCCGACGGTTCCCGGCCACTGCCCCACGGGGAAAGGGCTGAGTGCCGCCTTTGCGAGAACCTGGCCGAGGGCGTACGCAGGGGCCTCGCCGAGCGACCATGGGCCCGTCGGGGCAGGGACGTCCCGCTCGGTCGTCAGCGCGACGGCGTCACCAACCTCTCCCTGCTCGCCGCCGTCGCCTCTACGATCCGGCGCATGATCAAGCTGACCTGGGCCCTGGTGGCCGACCGCATGGACGAGTGGACCGGTGAAGACGTCGCAGAGGGCGTGGCCGTGCTCGAAGCGAAGGTGGGTGCGGTCGTCGACGCGAGCGGGATGCAGGAGCAAGCCGTACGACACTGGCGTACCGACTTCCTCTCGCCCGTCGTCGAGTCGCTACGTACGGAGGGAGCAGCCGCACTCGCACGGGGCGAGTCCTGGAGTAAGGCGGCCGGGCCATTCCTGGCGTGCGCGTCGCCAGTCGCCTGACTCACACCACCTTCGGCGCCAGTTCGCAAGGTCGAGGACAGCCTGCCACTCCTCGACCGAGGCCCTCAGAAACGAGCACGTCCGGCAGCGCGCCCACCAGATCAGGGTCAAGGAACCCTCTGACGTCATCCCGCACCAGGTCAGCCACTCCCCCATCCTGTCCGGCACCGCTTCCCCATGCGTGCCGGGCTTCCGTGCCCCTCCCCAGGTGCGCCCTTCGTTCTGTCCGGCCTCATACGGCACCCCGGAAGCCCCAGCTCTGAGCACGTGCAGATCGCCCCGAGACAGCGTGTCCCGCGGACTGGCCGCGGACTGGCCGGGTGTCCCGAGACCGAGAAAGCGCCGCTGGACCGACCTCCAGTGCGTTCGCCGACAGCTGGTCACTTCCGTAGCCCGAGATGCTGGGCCGCGTCGTACCCATGCACCCAGACGCTGCCGATGTCCGGGGCTTCAGTCGAGTTCGCAGCCGATGCCATCACCGTCGCGGTCGAGGCGGTGGGGGTCTGAGGGGCCGACCCAAACGGGACCAGGAAGGTCTGAGCAGTCGACGTCGGGAACGCCCGCAGGAGGACCCGGGGGATATGAGCGGATGGTGTCCTCCGGCACTGTCGGTGCTGCGCTCTCCGGCGTCGGGCTCACTAGCCGTACGTCGGCGTCGACAATCACCCCGTTCCTGACCTCGTACGTGCCCTCGAAGGAACGCACGGTCCCATCCGCCTGCAGGGCGTCGAGCGTGACCGTGACCGCGCCGTCCTGGACATCGACGATGCGGACGGTGTCCTGAACGGTGTCGGCAAAGCCTGCCTGGAAGGACTCGTAAGAGCCGCCAAGATTCTTGCCCCCGAGGTCCCACGCTCGTCGGTAGTCGCGCGCATTGATGGCAGCGAAATACGCCTCGACAGTGGAGGCCGCGTCAGCAGTGGGAGCTGCAGTCGGCTTCGGCGGGGTGGAAGGCGGCGTGGGAGTGGGCGTCGGCTCCGCTGTGACGGTCTGGGTCCTCGTGACTGTCGGACCCGTTTCCACCTTCTGCTCCTCACCGGAGGAGCCACAGCCACTCGCCCCTGCGAGTGCCAGCGCCAGGAGAGAGGCGCAACCGGCAGACAGGATTCGGCGCATCGGATCACCTCGCGGAGCGGATCGCACTCACCTCAGTGTGCGCCGCCCGATTCGGCGGCGCCTGCGATCCCTGGTGACTCTTCCGACCCTGAAGGGGATGGCTTCTTGCTTTGCGGGGTGGACTTCGCCACGGACCAGCCCAGCCCGTGGAACGTCGATCGCATCTCCCCGCCGACTCCACTGCGACCGGTCTGTCCGTGGGGCCGTTCACCTCGCGAAGACTTACCACCGCCGGTAGGATTGGCATCATGAGTGGTAGCAAGAAGTACTCGATCAGCCTGCCCGAGGACCTCGCCGAGGCCGTACGCGCCCACGTCGGCCCTGGCGGTTTCTCCGCCTACGTTGCCGAGGCACTCGAACAGCGGGTCGCCATGGACAAGCTCCGGGAGATCGTCGCCGACTTCGAGACCGACAACGAAGCTCTCACCCGCGAGGAGGTCGAGACCGCCCGGGCGCTGCTGCGCCACGACCACCGACAGGCCGGCGGGGCCGCCGCCTGATGCCCGGCACGCTCCTGCTCGACAGCGAAGGCCTCTCGAAGCTCTACCTCAAGGACCGTGCCGTCGTGGCTCTGGTCCAAGCGGCGTCGGAAGAGGGCATCCGCGTCGCCACAAGCGCCATGACCACCCTCGAGGCCGACTACGAGCGCATCCACCCCGCCCGTATCAAATGGATCCTCTCCCGCGTCGACGTTCACGACGTCACCAAGGAGATCACCGACCAGGCCGCCGCGCTTCTGCGCACCCATCACCTCCACGGGCACAAGTACGCAATCGGTGCCGCCTTCGCCGTCATCGCCCGCAACGCACCCCGGCCCGTCACCGTCCTCACGTCCGACCCCGAGGATCTGACACTCCTGTGCGGCCCTTCCGTGGAGGTCGTCAAGGTCTGAGGCAGCCTGACGCCGACCAGACCTGCCGCTGCCCCACGTCACGGGGCAAGGACTCCACACGGACAGGCGCCTATACCCGCCCCACCAACAGGCGGGTCGGGCACGGTTCTTGACGAGACATCACACGTTGAAGCGGAGTGCCTGAAGCCCGATCCTGACCTGGGATTTCCTCGTTGGCATACGTTGGCTCCCGACGATCGTTTACGGGTGTCCTGCGGACTGGCTGCGGACCGGCCGGGCGGGCGGAGGCCGAGAAATCCATGGCGCACCGGCGGGACCGGCAAGGAGACTGCCCAGGTGAGCGACCGCTACCCCTGTCCCTGCTGCGGGCACCGCGTGCTGGGCGAGATGCCCGGCTCGTACGAGATCTGCCCCGTCTGCTTCTGGGAGGACGACGGGGTCCAGTTCCGCTGGCCGACCATGGGCGGCGGCGCGAACAAGGTCTCCTTGATCGAGGCCCAGCGGAACTACCAGGACTTCGGCGCCTGCGACGAGCACGGCCGCCGGTTCGTCCGCCCGCCGGCCGAAGACGAGCCGCTCGACCCCGCCTGGCGCCCCATCGATCTGACCCGGGACTCCTTCGAGGACTGGGCAGCCGAGGACCGAGCCCCGTGGCCCGACGACCGCTCGGTGCTCTGCTGGTGGCTGCCCACCTTCTGGGGGCCTTGCCCTTCCCGCCGGGATCCCCCTACACCCGATAGCCGGCTGCGGTGCCGGCGACCAGAGGAGCTCACACCGCCACGAGCCGTACCCGCTCGCCGCACAGCTTGGCCATGTCGTCGATATCGGAAGTGAGCATGACCACAGGGCGATGCTGTCGCAGCGCGACCTCGGCGACCGCCGCATCGATCGCGTACTTGTGTCCATGCAATCCGGCATTCATCAGCAACTTCGAGGCCGCCCTCGCCTCCTCGTCACCGACCGGGACCACCCGCAGCCCGGACAGCACCCAGTTCAAACGGGACTTGTTCGTAGGCGAGTGGACGGCTTCGATGATGGTGAGCGCACTGATCACGACCTCCATGCCGCGCGAGCGCGCCTCAGCGATCAGAGCCACCACCTGCTCGTCGTCGGCGAGCAGCTTCGAGAGTCCCTCGCTGTCGAGGACCAGCGCCCCCTCGTGACTCAGCCTGCGGCGGGCCACTCGGCCTCCTCGGCGAACACCTCGTCGAAGACCTGCCGCGCCCGCTGACGAGCCGGCTCGGAAACCGGCCCCTTGCGACTCTCGTAGTCCGCCAGGTACTCGTCCAGGACCTGCCCGCGCAACTCACGCTCGACCGCCTCGGCGATGAACGCGGAGAATTCCCGCTTGCCCACCCGAGCCCGGATCGCCTCCGCAGTCCCCTCCGGCAGCGACAGGCTCACCCGCGTCGCCGGGCCTTCCCCGATGCTGTACGTCGTCTCAGCCATACCGCGATTGTGTCAAACGAGTAGGAAAAGCGCCACGTTCGCACTACCTTCACACTCGGCCAGCGCCCGGCTCGCACAAATCCCAGCACCGGCGCCCCCATCCCATCCCAGCACAATCCCAGCACGGGAAAAAACCAAGGGCCCGACCCCGAAGAGTCGGACCCTCTCTGACCTGCACATTTGCCAGATCAGCGACGTGGTGATATGTCAGCCGCTACACATTGAAGCGGAACTCCACCACGTCGCCGTCCTGCATCACGTACTCCTTGCCCTCCATGCGGGCCTTGCCCGCCGCGCGGGCGTCGGCCACCGAGCCCGTTTCTACGAGGTCGGCGAAGGAGATGACCTCGGCCTTGATGAAGCCCTTCTGGAAGTCGGTGTGGATCACACCGGCCGCCTCGGGGGCCGTCGCGCCCTTCTTGATCGTCCAGGCGCGGGATTCCTTCGGGCCTGCCGTGAGGTAGGTCTGCAGGCCCAGGGTGTCGAAGCCGACGCGGGCCAGCGTCGCCAGGCCCGGCTCCTCGGCGCCCACGGACTGGAGGAGTTCCATGGCGTCCTCCTCGTCGAGCTCGGCGAGGTCCTGCTCCAGCTTGGCGTTGAGGAAGATCGCCTCGGCCGGGGCGACCAGCGCGCGCTGCTCGTCCTTGAAGGAGTCGTCGGTCAGCTCGTCCTCGTCGACGTTGAAGACGTAGAGGAACGGCTTGGTGGTGAGCAGGTGCAGGTCGTGCAGGAGCTCGGCCTTGTCCGAGCCCTGGACGATGCCCTGCGAGAACAGGGTGTCTCCGCGCTCCAGGATCTCCTTGGCCGCCTCGACCGCCGCGACCTTCGGGGCCACGTCCTTCTTGATGCGGGCTTCCTTCGCCAGGCGCGGCAGGACCTTCTCGATCGTCTGCAGGTCGGCGAGGATCAGCTCGGTGTTGATCGTCTCGATGTCGTCCTTCGGCGAGACCTTGCCGTCGACGTGCACGACGTTCTCGTCCTTGAAGGCGCGGATGACCTGGCAGATCGCGTCGGACTCGCGGATGTTCGCCAGGAACTTGTTGCCCAGGCCCTCGCCCTCGCTCGCGCCGCGCACGATGCCCGCGATGTCGACGAAGTCGACCGTCGCCGGGAGGAGGCGCTGCGAGCCGAAGATCTCGGCCAGCTTCGCCAGACGCGCGTCGGGGACACCGACGACGCCGACGTTCGGCTCGATCGTGGCGAACGGGTAGTTGGCCGCCAGGACGTCGTTCTTGGTCAGGGCGTTGAACAGGGTCGACTTGCCGACATTCGGCAGACCGACGATTCCGATCGTGAGCGACACGGTGGCGACTTCCTGGAGTACGGATGGGGGTGCGGTGGGTGGGCCGATCCCCCAGTTTACGGGGGGTCCGAACCGGCCTGCGACGTCGACCTTCGGTCGAACTCAAGGGCAAGGTCACCCAAAGGGCGTGTCCTGTACCGCTCCCCCGGCCCTTCCCGACCTACGTTGGTGGGGTGGAGCAGCACAGGACAAGTCAGCCTCGAGGCCGCCGGCGGCCGCAGACGCCTCTCACGCCGCCCGGCGCGCTCGTGGAAGGCGCCACCGTCTATCGCGTCGCCGCACGTCCGGGGGGCCCGGGCAACGGCCGGGTCGAGCGGGCCATGCCCGTGCGCCCCGTAAGGACCCGGCCCGTGCCGCCCGTCGTCCTCGCCCTGCGGCGGCTGCCCAACCCGAGGCTGACCGGCCTCGGCGCCGGGCTCTTCGCCTCCGCCGCCATGCTGGTCATCGGGTTCCTCGACCGGGTGCTCCTCGACGGCTCACCCCTCGTCTTCGGCCTGCTGTTCCTGCCGGTCAGCGCCCTGACCGCGCTCTGGGTCCGTACCGCCGACCTCGTCACCGCCCCGATCAGCGTGCCCATCGCCTTCGCCGTGGGCGTGGTGCCCATCGCGGGCGGCACGGGCGGCTTCGGCGGGCAGGCGATGGCCGTCGTCACCGCCCTGGCCGTGCACGCCGGCTGGCTCTACGGCGGCACCCTCGTCGCCGGGCTGATCACCTGCGTCCGGAAGGTACGGGACATGGGGCGCCGCCAGCGGGCGGCCGCCGCCCGGGCTGCCGGGGCGGGGGCACCCCACGCGGTGCGGCGGCCCGCCCCGTAGAGCCGGAAGCCGGGGCCCCTAGCGCGCCTGCGCCGCCATCGCCGCGCCCACGATCCCCGCGTTGTTCCGCAGCCCCGCCGGCACGATCTCCGCCCTGATGCCCTCGATCAGTGGCAGGAACCTGTCCGCCTTCCGGCTCACTCCCCCGCCGATGATGAACAGCTCCGGCGAGAACAGCATCTCCACATGGGCCAGGTACTTCTGCAGGCGCCGCGTCGCCCAGTGCTCCCAGCTGAGGCCCTCGTCGTCCTTCGCCTTCGTCGAGGCCCGCTTCTCGGCGTCGTGGCCCTTCAGCTCCAGGTGCCCCAGCTCCGTGTTGGGCACGAGGCGGCCGTCGACGAAGAGCGCCGAACCGATGCCCGTACCGAGCGTCAGCAGGATCACCGTGCCCTTGCGGCCCCGGCCCGCGCCGAAGGTCATCTCGGCGACCCCGGCCGCGTCCGCGTCGTTCAGGACCGTCACCGGCAGCCCGCCCAGGCGGTCGCCGATCAGCTTGCCCGCGTCGACGTCGATCCATGCCTTGTCGACGTTCGCGGCCGTACGGATCGTGGAGCCGGTGACGACACCGGGGAAGGTCACCCCGACCGGACCCGACCAGCCGAAGTTCTCCACGACCTCCGCGACACAGCCCGCCACACCGTCGGGTGTGGCGGGCTGCGGGGTCAGTACCTTGTGGCGGGGCTCGGCGAGGTCTCCTCGCTCCAGGTCCACGGGAGCGCCCTTGATGCCCGAGCCGCCGATGTCCACTCCGAAGACGTTCATGGACCCAACGTTACGGGCTGACGACGGCCGTTACTCCTTGACGAGGTCGGCCGCCTCGGCGCGCAGGTCCTTGTTCCGGAGCTCCTTGGGGAGCGAGAAGGTCAGGGACTCGTCGGCCGTCTTGACGATCTCCACGTCCGCGTAGCCGCGCTCGGCGAGCCATTCCAGGACCTCCTGGACGAGGACGTCCGGCACCGAGGCGCCCGACGACAGGCCGACCGAGGTGACGCCCTCCAGCCAGGCCTCGTCGATCTCGCTCGCGAAGTCGACCAGGTACGCGGCCGGGACACCGGCCTGCTTGGCGACCTCGACCATACGGATCGAGTTCGAGGAGTTCTTCGAGCCGACGACGATCACCAGCTCGGCCTGGCCGGCGAGCTCCTTGATGGCCAGCTGCCGGTTCTGCGTGGCGTAGCAGATGTCGTCGGACGGCGGGGAGATCAGCTGCGGGAACTTCTCCTTCAGCGCGTCCACGGTCTCCATCGTCTCGTCGACGGAGAGCGTGGTCTGGGAGAGCCAGACGACCCTGGACGGGTCGCGGACCTCGACCTTGGCCACGTCCTCCGGGCCGTCGACGAGCTGGATGTGGTCGGGGGCCTCGCCGGAGGTGCCGATGACCTCCTCGTGGCCCTCGTGGCCGATCAGGAGGATGTCGAAGTCCTCCTTGGCGAACCGCACGGCCTCCTTGTGCACCTTCGTGACCAGCGGGCAGGTCGCGTCGATGGTCTTGAGGCGGCCCTCGCGGGCCTCCTCGTGCACGGTCGGGGCGACGCCGTGCGCGGAGAACATCACGATGTTGCCCGGGGGCACCTCGGTCGCCTGGTCGACGAAGATGGCGCCCTTCCGCTCCAGGGTCTGTACGACGTACTTGTTGTGCACGATCTCGTGACGGACGTAGATCGGCGCCCCGTACTGCTCCAGGGCCTTCTCCACGGCGATCACGGCACGGTCCACGCCCGCGCAGTAGCCGCGGGGAGCGGCGAGCAGGACACGCTTCGGGCGGTTGGTCGCGGGCGTTGCAGTCATGCGTCCCATCGTAAGGCCGCGCGGTCGGGCGACCCGCTGCGGTCGCGTCGCTGAGACGGATGATCGACACCGTGGCCGAGACTGTGCCCATGGCCGAGGAAGCACAGGTGGCAGCGCAGGTGGCGGCGCACACCGGACTGCGGCGGACCCTCGGGTTCCGCGACCTTGTCGTGTACGGGCTGCTGTTCATCGCGCCCATGGCCCCCGTCGGTGTCTTCGGCACCCTCGACGCGAAGTCGCACGGCGCCGTGGCGCTGGTCTACCTCGTCGCCACCGTCGCGATGGCGTTCACCGCTTTCAGCTACGCCCAGATGGTGCGGGTCGCCCCGCTGGCGGGCTCCGTCTTCACGTACGCCCGCAAGGGGCTGGGCGACGGGCCGGGGTTCGTCGCCGGGTGGATGGCGATGCTCGACTACCTGCTGATCCCGGCCGTGGCCTATCTCTTCGCGGGCATCGCGATGGAGGCGCTTGTACCGGAGGTGGACCGGTGGGTGTGGACGGCGCTGGCGGTGGTGATCACGACCCTGCTGAATCTGTGGGGCGTACGGGCGGCGGCGCGGGTCGGCTTCGCGGTGCTCGCGATGGAGATCGTGGTGCTGCTGGTCTTCGTGGTGTCGGCGGTGGCCGTTCTCGTACGGGACGGGGCGCGGCGCGACTGGTGGTCGCCGCTGACCGGGGACGGGGCGTTCTCGGTGGCCGCGGTGCTGGGCGCGGTGTCGGTGGCCGTGCTGTCGTACCTCGGCTTCGACGCGATCGCCTCGTTCGCGGAGGAGGTCACCGGAGGGTCGGCGAAGGTGGCGCGGGCGGTGCTGTTCTGTCTGGCGCTCGCGGGCGCGCTGTTCGTGACCCAGACGTATCTGGTGGCGCTCCTTGAGCCGCTGTCGTCCGCGGAGCTGGCGGCGGATCCCGCCGGACAGGGCTCGGCCTTCTACGACGCGGTGGACGCGTCCGTCGGGACGTGGCTGCACGACCTGGTGGCGGTGTCGAAGGCGATCGGCGCGGCGTTCGCCGCGCTGGCGGGCCAGGCGGCCGCGGGCCGGCTGCTCTTCGCCATGGCCCGTGACCGGCGGCTTCCGCATCTGCTGGCGCGTACGGACGCGGGCGTGCCGCGGGTCGCGCTGCTGCTGGCGGCGGCGGTCACGATGGTGGCGGCGGTCTGGGCGGCGCAGCGGGACGACGGCCTCGACCACCTGGTCTCGGTGGTCGACATCGGGGCGCTGACGGCGTTCGTGCTGCTGCACGCGAGCGTGGTGGGGTGGTTCGCGGTACGCCGGATGGCGGGGCCACCGCACTGGCTGCGGCATGTGGTGATGCCGGTGGTGGGCGCGGCGATCCTGATCGCGGTGATCGCGGAGGCGGCGGTGTCGGCGCAGGTGGTGGGCGTGGTCTGGCTGGGGGTGGGGCTGGTGGTGCTCGCGGTGCAGGGGGCGACGCGGAGCCCTTGAGCGGGCGGCGGACCCGGGCGGCGGACCCGGGCGGCGGACCCGGCCTGCGAAGGCCGCGAGCGAACGCGCCTGAAGGGGCGCCGCCCCTGTGGGTTGTGCCCACCGTTCCGCCCCGGCGGAAGTCGCCCACAACGGATGTCCTAGGCGGCCACTACGCTCGGCGCATGGGTCTCACTACGTCCGCAGAAGCGCCGCTGCCCGTCGGAGAGGTCTCCCGGCTGATCGGGGGGTGGATCGACCGGCTCGGTGCCGTGTGGGTCGAGGGGCAGATCACGCAGCTGTCGCGGCGGCCCGGGGCCGGGGTCGTCTTTCTGACGCTGCGGGATCCCTCGTACGACATCTCCATCGGCGTCACCTGCTACCGCCAGGTCTTCGACGCCGTCGCCGACATCGTCTCCGAGGGCGCCCGGGTCGTCGTGCACGCCAAGCCCGAGTGGTACGCGCCGCGCGGGCAGCTGTCCCTGCGGGCGGTGGAGATCAAGCCGGTCGGCATCGGGGAGCTGCTGGCCCGGCTGGAGCAGCTGAAGCGGAGCCTGGGCGCCGAGGGGCTCTTCGCGCTCGACCGCAAGAAGCCCGTGCCGTTCCTCCCCCAGCTCGTCGGCCTGGTCTGCGGCCGCGCCTCCGCCGCCGAGCGGGACGTCCTGGAGAACGCGCGGCGGCGCTGGCCGGCCGTCCGGTTCGAGGTGCGCAACGTCGCCGTGCAGGGCGTGAAGGCCGTGCCCCAGGTCGTCCAGGCCGTGAAGGAGCTGGACGCGCACGACGGAGTGGACGTGATCATCGTGGCCCGGGGCGGCGGCAGCGTGGAGGATCTGCTGCCGTTCTCGGACGAGCAGCTGATCCGGGCCGTCGCCGACTGCCGTACGCCGGTGGTCTCCGCGATCGGCCACGAACCGGACTCGCCCCTGCTCGACCTCGTCGCCGATCTGCGGGCCTCCACGCCGACCGACGCCGCCAAGAAGGTCGTACCGGACGTCGGCGAGGAGCTGGACCGGGTGCAGGGCCTGCGGGACCGGGCGCTGCGGACCGTGCGCGGGCTGCTCGACCGGGAGGAGCGCGGCCTCGCGCACGCGCTCGCACGCCCGGTCATGGAGCATCCACAGCGGATGGTGGAGCAGCGCGAGGACGAGCTCGACGCGCTGCTCGCGCGCAGCAGGCGGACCCTCGGGCATCTCCTCGACCGGGCCGACTCGGAGCTGTCGCACACCCGCGCGCGGGTCCGGGCGCTGTCGCCGGCCGCGACGATGGAGCGCGGGTACGCGGTGCTCCAGCGGGCGGACGGATCGGTCGTGCGGTCCCCGGAGGAGGTCGCGGTGGACGAGGAGCTGCGGGCCAGGGTCGCGGCGGGCGAGTTCACGGTACGGCGTGTTGTCGGACCCGGCGCTTAGGGTGGTTCCCATGGCAGCCACCACGGAAGAGGCGCTCGGGTACGAGCAGGCGCGCGACGAGCTGATCGAGGTCGTCCGGCGCCTGGAGACGGGCGGTACGACCCTCGAGGAGTCGCTCGCGCTCTGGGAGCGCGGAGAGGAATTGGCCAAGGTCTGCCGGCGTTGGCTGGAAGGCGCGCGGGCACGGCTGGACGCCGCGCTGGCCACTCCGGAGGACGCGGAGACCGGGGGGGACGACGAGGACGCGTAGGCGCGTAGACGCATAGGGCGCATAGAGCGCATAGGCGCGCACTGGGGACTGTGAAACGGAACACCATCCGCTTCGTTTAGTTGAACTTTCATCAATCACGGTCGTACGGTGAGGGCATCGCTGGAACCCCCTGCACGTCCGGAAGGCACGCACCCATGTCCCTCATCCTTGACCCCGCCGCCCAGGACCTCCTCTTCCGCGAGGCCCGCACCGCCAACACCTTCACCGACGAGCCGGTGACCGACGAGCAGGTCCAGGCGATCTACGACCTCGTCAAGTTCGGCCCGACCGCGTTCAACCAGACTCCGCTGCGCATCACGCTGGTCCGCTCCCCCGAGGCCCGCGAGCGTCTGGTCACGCACATGGCCGAGGGCAACCAGCCGAAGACCGCCGCCGCCCCGCTGGTCGCGATCCTCTCCGCGGACAACGAGTTCCACGAGGAGCTTCCGGCCCTGCTCCCGCACTTCCCGCAGGCCAAGGACATGTTCTTCGCCGAGCGCCCGGCCCGTGAGGGCTCCGCGCTCCTCAACGCCGCCCTCCAGGCCGCGTACTTCATCATCGGCGTCCGCGCCGCCGGCCTGGCCGCCGGCCCGATGACCGGTCTCGACTTCGCCGGCGTCCAGAAGGAGTTCCTGGACGACGACCACACCCCGCTGATGGTCGTCAACATCGGCAAGCCGGGCGAGGGCGCCTGGTTCCCGCGCTCCCCGCGCCTCGACTTCGACGAGGTCGTCACCACCGTCTGAGCCCCGTCGCGGACGCGACGTCTGAGCGCCGTCACGGACGCGAGGAACCCCCGGACTCCACGAGTCCGGGGGTTCCTCGCGTATCGCTACGCCTTCGCCTTCGCCTTCGCCTTCGCCCCTAAGCCTTCTTCGACTGCAGCGCGCCCGCCATCTCGGCCAGCCGCTCGAACGAGGCCGTGCCGGTCACGACCGTCGTCGCTCCGCCGTCCGTGCGCACCAGGGCGTCGTACTTCGGCCCCTCCCAGCGCTGCCAGACCTGGCCGGCGACCGTCTGGGTCTTCCCGGAGTTCTCGGCCTTCTGCGTGACCTCGGGGATGTACTTCGCGGGCTCCGCCGTCGACTGGTGGATCGCCACGTACTGGGTGTCCGGGTCCAGGAAGCCCAGCTGCCAGGCGTCGCCCTGCTCACGCTTGTACGAGACGACGGTCGCCTTCCAGCCCTCGCCGAGCCCCTCGGGGGCCAGCACCGGGTACGGCGCCGCCCGCTGGGCCGTCAGGAGCTCCACCCGATAGTCCTTCGCCTTGACCGGGACCGCGTCCTCGTCGTGCGGGATGAAGAGATACATCACGCCCGCGGCGACCATGATCACCGCCAGGGACTGGAACATCCCGCGTACCGTCTGCCTGCCTCGCATACCTGCCACGCCCCCCATGGTCGCATCATGGTGTTGTGCTCATACGTGGGCCCCTCTGCTCAATTTGTCGACGTACCGATAGAGTCGCAGCACCCTCTTTATTCCGGCCGTCGCCGTACAGAAAGGTGCGCTCCGATGACCGAGCATCATCTGCCGTCCGAGCTCGAGGTCTCCCCCGAGGCCCCCGACCGCAACCTGGCCCTGGAGCTGGTGCGCGTCACCGAGGCCGCCGCCATGGCCGCCGGCCGCTGGGTCGGCCGCGGCGACAAGATCGGCGCGGACGGCGCGGCGGTCAACGCCATGCGGACCCTCGTCTCCACCGTCTCGATGAACGGCGTCGTCGTCATCGGCGAGGGCGAGAAGGACGAAGCTCCCATGCTCTACAACGGGGAGCGCATCGGCGACGGGACCGGCGCCGAGGTGGACATCGCCGTCGACCCGATCGACGGCACCACGCTCAACGCCAAGGGCATGCCGAACGCGATCGCCGTCCTCGCCGCCGCCGACCGCGGCACCATGTTCGACCCGTCCGCGGTCTTCTACATGGACAAGCTGGTCACCGGCCCCGAGGCCGCCGACTTCGTCGACATCAACGCCCCCGTCTCGGTCAACATCCGCCGGGTCGCCAAGGCCAAGGGCATGTCCCCCGAGGACGTCACGGTCGTGATCCTTGACCGCCCCCGCCACGAGGGCATCGTCAAGGAGATCCGCGAGACCGGCGCCCGGATCAAGTTCATCTCGGACGGCGACGTCGCCGGCTCGATCATGGCCGTCCGCGAGGGCACCGGCGTGGACATGCTCCTCGGCATCGGCGGTACGCCCGAGGGCATCATCTCGGCCTGCGCCATCAAGTGCCTGGGCGGTGTCATCCAGGGCAAGCTGTGGCCCAAGGACGAGGCCGAGCGGCAGAAGGCGCTCGACGCCGGGCACGACCTGGACCGTGTGCTGTCCACGAACGACCTGGTCAGCGGCGAGAACGTGTTCTTCGTCGCCACCGGCATCACGGACGGCGAGCTGCTGCGCGGCGTCCGCTACCGCTCGGAGACCGCGACCACGTCCTCGCTGGTGATGCGCTCGAAGTCCGGCACGATCCGCCAGATCGACTCCACGCACCGGCTGTCGAAGCTGCGCGCGTACAGCAAGATCGACTTCGACCGCGCGAAGTAGCAGGCGAAGTAGCGGCCGAGTAGCAGGCAAGCAGCAGGCGAAGCACCACCTGACTGCGGTACGAAGAGGGGCGCCCCCATGTGCGGTGGGGGCGCCCCTTCCCGTACGGCCCGTACGGAGGCCCGTCAGCCGGCCGCGGCGACCCGGTCCGCTGCCGCCGCCTTCTTGAGCTCCACCTCCCGCCGCCTGCGCCGGGCGAGCACGACGCGGCGCTCGGCCGCGGTCAGCCCGCCCCACACGCCGTACGGCTCCGGCTGGAGCAGCGCGTGCTCCCGGCACTCGACCATCACGGGGCAGCGGGCGCAGACCTGCTTCGCGGCCTCCTCGCGCGAGAGCCGGGAGGCGGTCGGCTCCTTGGAGGGGGCGAAGAACAGTCCGGCCTCGTCCCGGCGGCACACCGCCTCCGTGTGCCAGGGGCCGGCCTCGTCCTCCCGTGCGGGAGCGCGCGGGGGCGGAACGGCGGCGACCTGGCGGGACTGATGCGGCAGTTGCAGCACGGTCTACTCCTGACGACGGCTTCGCGAGCGAGAGACGATGCAGCAGCCCTACCCGCTGTGCGCACGCCTATGCACTGAGTGCCGTCCGGTTCCGGAGTGCGGAACCTCAGGGGCGGATTCCGGTCACCGGCCCCAGGGTCAGTGACCGAGGTGCTTGCGCATCCTGTTCTGGACGTGGTTCTGCAGGTCGGTGATCCACTTGCCGCGCTTGGGCTTGGCCTCGACGTTGCCGAACACCGAGTAGCCGTTGATCACGACCAGCGGGGCCTGCGGATCGGCGGCCTCCAGGTTCACGACCTCGAAGTTGCCGAAGATCCCCGTGCCGTTGCCGCGCAGGCTGATGTTCTCCGGGACGCGCACCTCCACGTTGCCGAAGATCGAGGTGGCGTTGATGGTGGTCAGCCGCTGGGCGAAGAGCGCCTCGGTCAGGTCGATCTCGATGTTGCCGAAGAGCGAGAACGCGTTGGTCCTGCGGCTCACGCGCCAGCGGCCCTTGCGGGTGGTGCTGGAGAAGACGGCGATCAGGTTGTCGGCGGGGCCCGAGACGTCCTCGGGTCCGTACGCGTAGGCCCGCTCGGGCTCCTGGCGGGGGCGCGCGCCCGCGGGGAGGTCGCGGACGATCGGCTCCAGCTCGCCCAGGGTCTTGGCGCGGTAGACGGCGTCGATCCGCTCGGAGTGCTCCTCGGCGTCGAGCCGGCCCTCGGCCAGGGCGTCCCTGAGGATGTCCGCGATCCGGTCCCGGTCGGCGTCCGAGGCCCGCAGAGCATCGGACGGATCGCCCACGGGCGTGGGTTCGGCGGGGGCGACCGGCTTCTCAGGCTGCTTTTCGAGGTCCACGACCTCAGCCTAGCGAAACGCGATAGATCGCGACTAGAGGGCGCGGCGGCGCTCCTGGTGACCCTTCTGGACACCTGTCCATGTATCCTGGACAGGTGTCTATCATCGCGAACATCCTCGTCGGCCTCGTCGCCGCCCTGCACGCCTACATCCTCGTTCTGGAGATGTTCCTCTGGGAGCGCCGCCCGGGACGCGAACTCTCCGGCTTCGACGCGGACATGGCCCGCGCGACCGCCGGCCTCGCCGCCAACCAGGGCCTGTACAACGGTTTCCTCGCCGCCGGTCTCGTCTGGGGCCTGATCGCCGCCGACCCCACCGGCCACCGGGTGCAGATCTTCTTCCTCTCCTGTGTCGTGATCGCCGGGGTGTACGGAGCCGTCACCGCCAACCGCCGGATCCTGTTCGCCCAGGCCCTGCCCGGTGCGCTCGCCCTGGCCGCCGTACTGTGGGCGGGGTGACCGCAGCAGCCACCGACCCCCGCGCCGCCCGCACGCGCGCCAAGCTGCGCGCCGCCCTCCTGGAGGAGTGCGCCGAACGCCCCCTGGACGAGGTCGGGGTCGCCGCGCTGGTCCGCCGGGCGGGAGTCGGCCGGGCCACCTTCTATCTGCACTACACCGACCTCCAGGCCCTCGCCGTCGACGCCTGCGCCGATGTCGTACGGGAGGCGGTCGAGGCCCTGCACGCCTGGCGGGGCGTCCCCGACCCCGACGTACCGCCTCCGGCCCTGGCCGCGTTCTTCGCGGACGTCGCCCCGCACGCCCGGCTCTACACGAGCCTGTTGCGGCCGGGCGGCGGCGGGCCGCTCGGCGACCTGCTCCACGCCGAGCTGCGCGAGTACAGCCGCCGGGAGCGCGCGCTCGCCGGCGCGCCGGAGCCCGCGCTGGTCGCGTCCGCCGTGTCGGCGGCCTTCGGCGGGCTGCTCGCCGACTGGCTGCACGGCCTGATCGAGGCGACCCCGGAGGAGCTCGCGGACCGCACCTGGCGGCTGCTCGTCGCCCTGCACCGGACGCCGCTGGGCGGGAAGTGAGCCTTACCTCACAGGATCGGGACGTACGGGCCGTTCTACGCTGGAGGGCGCGCTGCCAATGGAGGCCGTGCAGCTGTCTGCCGAGTGAGGAATGGCCGAAATGCCAGAGTTTGCGTACTCCGATCTGCTCCCCCTGGGAGAGGACACCACGCCCTACCGCCTGGTGACCTCCGAAGGTGTCTCCACCTTCGAGGCCGACGGCCGTACGTTCCTCACGGTCGAGCCGGAGGCGCTGCGCACGCTCGCCGCCGAGGCGATCCACGACATCCAGCACTACCTGCGCCCGGCCCACCTGGCCCAGCTGCGCCGGATCATCGACGACCCGGAGGCGTCGAGCAACGACAAGTTCGTCGCGCTCGACCTCCTCAAGAACGCGAACATCGCCGCCGCGGGCGTCCTGCCCATGTGCCAGGACACCGGCACCGCGATCGTCATGGGCAAGCGCGGCCAGAGCGTGCTGACCCGGGGCAAGGACGAGGAGGCCCTGTCCAAGGGCATCTACGACGCGTACACCAAGCTCAACCTGCGGTACTCGCAGATGGCCCCGCTGACCATGTGGGAGGAGAAGAACACCGGCTCGAACCTGCCCGCGCAGATCGAGCTGTACGCGACGGACGGCGGCGCGTACAAGTTCCTCTTCATGGCCAAGGGCGGCGGCTCCGCCAACAAGTCCTTCCTCTACCAGGAGACGAAGGCCGTGCTCAACGAGGCGAGCATGATGAAGTTCCTGGAGGAGAAGATCCGCTCGCTCGGCACGGCCGCCTGCCCGCCGTACCACCTGGCGATCGTCGTCGGCGGCACCTCGGCCGAGTTCGCGCTGAAGACCGCGAAGTACGCCTCCGCGCACTACCTGGACGAGCTGCCGTCCGAGGGCTCCGAGCTCGGCCACGGCTTCCGGGACAAGGAGCTGGAGGAGAAGGTCTTCGAGCTCACCCAGAAGATCGGCATCGGCGCGCAGTTCGGCGGCAAGTACTTCTGCCACGACGTCCGCGTCGTCCGCCTGCCCCGCCACGGCGCCTCGCTGCCCGTCGCGATCGCGGTGTCCTGCTCCGCCGACCGTCAGGCCGTCGCGAAGATCACCGCCGAGGGCGTCTTCCTGGAGCAGCTGGAGACCGACCCGGCGCGCTTCCTGCCGGACACCACCGACGAGCACCTCTCCACCGAGGGGGACGTCGTCAAGATCGACCTGAACCAGCCCATGGACGAGATCCTCGCCGAGCTGACGAAGTACCCCGTCAAGACCCGCCTCTCACTGACCGGCCCGCTGGTCGTGGCCCGCGACATCGCGCACGCCAAGATCAAGGAGCGGCTCGACGCGGGCGAGGAGATGCCGCAGTACCTGAAGGACCACCCGGTCTACTACGCCGGTCCGGCCAAGACCCCCGAGGGCTACGCCTCCGGCTCCTTCGGCCCGACGACGGCCGGCCGGATGGACTCGTACGTCGAGCAGTTCCAGGCCGCGGGCGGCTCCAAGGTCATGCTGGCCAAGGGCAACCGCTCGAAGCAGGTCACGGACGCGTGCGGCGGCCACGGCGGCTTCTACCTGGGCTCGATCGGCGGCCCGGCGGCGCGTCTCGCGCAGGACTGCATCAAGAAGGTCGAGGTCGTCGAGTACGAGGAGCTCGGCATGGAGGCCGTCTGGAAGATCGAGGTCGAGGACTTCCCGGCGTTCATCGTCGTGGACGACAAGGGCAACGACTTCTTCCAGAACCCGGCCCCGGAGCCGACCTTCACCCACATCCCGGTCCGCGGCCCCGGCCTCGGCTGACCGGCACCCTTCTCCCCCCTGAGGCCAAGTAGGCCGGAATCCGGCCTACTTGGCCCCTAGAGTCCTGCCATCGGCCGGGACGCGGTGTCCGCGGCGGTGACGAGAGGGGAACGTCCATGTTGCGAGGGCTCACCACGGTCAGCTTCTACGCCTCCGACCTGGCCGCGGCGAAGAGCTGGTATTCGGAACTGCTCGGCATGGAGCCGTACTTCGAGCGGCCGGGGTACGCCGAGTTCCGCATCGGTGACTACCAGCACGAGTTCGGGCTGATCGACGCCCGCTACGCACCCGCGGGCGCCGCGGCCGGACCCGGGGGCGCGATCGTCTACTGGCACGTCGACGACGTGAGCGCGACGTTCGAGAAGCTCCTGTCCATGGGGGCGAAGGAGTACGAGCCGCTCACCCCCCGCGGCCCGGGATTCGTCACCGCCTCGGTGACCGATCCGTTCGGGAACGTCCTCGGCGTGATGCGGAACCAGCACTACATGGACGTGCTGAACACCCCGCGGTAGGGGTACCGGACGCCCTGGATACGCTCACGCGCATGAGACACCCGATACGGATCATGGTCCCGGCCCTCGCCGCGCTGGCGGCGGCGGGACTGCTGACCGGCTGCCTGGGCACCGAGGCGAAGCCCGACAGGACGGCCGACGGCACGGCCGACAGCGCGGCCGGCACGCCGGCGGCGAAGGCCACGTCGCCCGCGTCGGCGTCGCCCAAGGCGACCCTGGGCGGACCCGGGACCGCCTGTGCGCTGCCCGTCTCCTTCGAGTTGGCGGCGGACTGGAAGCCGAACGTGATCAAGAACGCGGAGGACCCGGAGTTCGCCGCGCTCACCCGCCAGGGTCCGGTCCTGTCCGTCTGCGAGATCGACGCCAAGCCGGCCGGTCACCTCGGGTATCTGCGGGTCTGGACGGGCAGGCCGGGCGACGCCAGGGCGACCCTCGAAGGCTTCGTGAAGGCGGAGAAGAACACCTCGAAGGTCTCCTACAAGGAGACGAAGGCGGGCGCGCTGCCCGCCACCGAGGTCACGTACACGGTCTACAACGAGATCATGGAGGAGTCCAAGGAGGAGCGGGCCTTCGCCGTCTCCACCCCCAAGGGCACGGTCGTCGTGCACCTGGGCGGGCTCGACTCCGAGGAGCACCGGGAGATGCTGCCGGCCTACGAGCTGGCCCGGTCCAGCCTCAAGACCCTCTGATCCCTGCGCACGGACCGTGGCCCCCGTCCCGCACCGGACGGGGGCCACGGCGTCTCACCGCACGGTCACGCGAACCGCTGGTTCGCCGAGCCGTCGCAGTTCTGCAGCCGCAGCGGCTGCTTCGCCGCCGCCTGTGTGAGGCAGAGCCCGGTCGCGGCCGCCGGCCGGATCGTGGCCCCGTCCCGTACGAACGTCTGGTTCGCCGCGCCCGAGCAGTTCCAGACGATGAGCGCCGCGCCCGCCTGGTACCTGGCGGCGGGAACGTCCAGGCAGCGGTCCTGGGTCAGCTCCGTGTGGACGGTCCTGCGCCCGGAGTCGTACCACCAGCCCTGGTTGCGGCCGCCGTGGCAGTCCCAGCCGAGCACGGCGGTGCCGTTCGCGGAGGTGGCCGCCTCGACGTCCACGCAGTTCCCCGTGGCCTGGTTCTTCAGCGGCTTGTAGACGTCGTCCCAGGCGTACGGGAAGAGGGTCGGCCGCCCGCTGGAGTTGACGTCCGCGCAGCTCGCCTCGCGCAGACCGGAGTCGTAGATCTGCGTGAGGCAGGAGGCGAAGGCGGCGTGGCCGCTCGCGTTGGGGTGGAAGGACTGCCGGACGGAGTTCTCGTCCGGGGTGCCGGGCTTGGAGAGGTCGATGTACAGACCGCGGGCCCAGGTGTCCTCCATGCAGACCTCGTGGCCGTGGAAGAGCCGCGAGTTGTCGAGGTAGGTGGCCCCGGTGTTCGCGGCGGCCCTGCGCATGCCGCGTTCGAAGGCGGGGACGGCGGTGTTGCGGCCCCAGACGGTGTCGGAGTCGTAGCCGAGTCCGCCGCAGGCGAGCTTGCCGGGGAAGTTCGGGTTGTCGTGGAAGTCGGGGCCGATGGGGCTCGGGTAGCCCATGACGACGAGCTTGTAGTCGCCGTCGGCGTATCCGGCGTCGCGCATCACGGTCCGCAGGTCGCGGACGGTCTGCTCGACCTTGGGGACGAGGGCGTCGACGCGGGCCTGCCAGCCGGGGGCGTACTTGGGCTCGCACGGGCCCTGGAGGGTGAGGTAGCGGGTGACGCAGTCGGTCATCACGGGACCGAACTGCAGGTCGTCGTTGGCGCCGGCGACCAGCAGCACCATCTTGATACGGGTGTTGCGGGCCTTGATGGCGAGGTTGTCGCTCTGGACGAGCTCGTCGGCGTACTGCTTCGAGCCGCCGATCCTGATGTTGCCGCTGTAGGCGCCGGAACAGGACACGTTGAACGTGAGGTCCGCGGGGATCGCCGTGCGGTGGATCGCGGCGTCGGGCGAGCGGTGGCACCAGTTGGTCGGCCCGTTGGTCGGCGGCTCGTAGGTGCCGACGCCCTCGCCGGAGATCTCGCTGTCGCCGAGCGAGATCAGGCCGGTCCTGCGCTCGGCGAGCGGCCGCTCCTCGGGGCTGCCGTAGATCCTGGTGGCCTCGGCGGCGCGGATGGCCTCCAGTTCGGGCGAGAGCGGCACGGACGCCGCCGTACGGGTGCCGGTGCCGGTGTCGGCCGCGCCGGCGGGGGCTGCGGCTGCCATGGTGCCGAAGGCCGCTGCGGCCGCGGCCGTGGCCGCGATCGTCCAGCGGAGTCTGTACCTGGTGCGCCTCATTGCGCCTCCTGGAAGTGGGGTTACCCACGGTTTCTACTGGCCGGTACGCGCAATGGGAATAGCCGTAACAAGACAAGTGCTCAACTTTGCATGGAGGTTGACGACATGGCCGACACGACCGGCGACGACATGAGCGAGTACCGGACCGAGCACGACTCCATGGGCGAGGTACGGGTCCCCGCGCACGCCAAGTGGCGTGCGCAGACCCAGCGGGCCGTGCAGAACTTCCCCGTCTCGGGCCAGCGGCTCGAGCGCGCCCACATCGAGGCCCTCGCCCGGATCAAGGCCGCCGCCGCCAAGGTCAACGCCGCGCTCGGCGTGATCGACCAGGACATCGCGGACGCCGTCCAGGCCGCCGCCTCCGAGGTCGCCGAGGGCCGCTGGGACGAGCACTTCCCGGTCGACGTCTTCCAGACCGGCTCGGGCACCTCGTCCAACATGAACACCAACGAGGTCATCGCCACCCTGGCGGGCGAGCGGCTCCCCGAGGGCCGGGAGGTCCACCCCAACGACCATGTGAACGCCTCCCAGTCGTCCAACGACGTCTTCCCGTCCTCGATCCACATCGCCGCCACGGCCGCCGTCACCCGGGACCTGATCCCCGCGCTGGAACATCTGGCCGCCTCGCTGGAGCGGAAATCAGCCGAATTCGCGGACGTGGTGAAGTCCGGCCGTACGCATCTGATGGACGCCACCCCCGTGACCCTGGGACAGGAGTTCGGCGGCTACGCGGCCCAGGTCCGGTACGGCGTCGAGCGGCTGCGCTCCTCCCTGCCCCGGCTCGCCGAACTCCCCCTCGGCGGTACGGCGGTGGGCACCGGCATCAACACGCCGCACGGCTTCTCCGCCGCGGTCATCGCCGAGATCGCCGACGCGACCGGCCTGCCGCTCACCGAGGCCCGCGACCACTTCGAGGCGCAGGGCGCCCGGGACGGCCTGGTGGAGACGTCCGGCCAGCTCAGGACCATCGCCGTAGGTCTCACGAAGATCTCCAACGACCTGCGCTGGATGGCGTCGGGGCCGCGCACCGGCCTGGCCGAGATCAACCTCCCCGACCTCCAGCCCGGCTCGTCGATCATGCCGGGCAAGGTCAATCCGGTCGTTCCCGAGGCGGTCCTGATGGTCGCCGCGCAGGTGACCGGAAACGACACCACGGTGGCGGTGGCGGGCGCGGCCGGGAACTTCGAGCTCAACGTGATGCTCCCGGTGATCGCCAAGAACCTCCTGGAGTCGGTCCGGCTGCTGTCCAACGCCTCGCGCCTCCTCGCGGACCGTACCGTCGACGGCATCACCGCCAACGTCGAGCGGGCCCGGGAGTACGCCGAGTCCTCGCCGTCCGTCGTCACCCCGCTCAACAGGTACATCGGCTACGAGGAGGCCGCCAAGGTGGCCAAGAAGTCCCTGGCGGAGCGGAAGACCATCCGCGAGGTCGTGCTCGCGTCCGGCTACGTCGAGCGGGGCGATCTGACCCTGGAGCAGCTCGACGAGGCCCTCGACGTCCTGCGTATGACTCATCCGTGACCTGTGCCGCAGCGGTGAAGGGGGCCCGCCCCTAAGATCTGCGCATGACAGGATCGGGCGGCCCTCAGCACTGGGCGCCGGGGGAGCACATCCTCTGGCGCTACCGCGGCAACGGCTCCGGCGCGGTGCACATCTGCCGGCCGGTGACCGTCGTCCAGGACACCCCCGAACTGCTCGCGGTCTGGATGGCCCCGGGCACCGAGTGCGTCAAGCCGGTGCTCGCCGACGGGACTCCCGTGCACGAGGAGCCGCTCGCCACCCGCTACACCGCCCCGCGCACCACCGCCCGCTCGCGCTGGTTCGGCACGGGCGTGCTGAAACTGGCCCGGCCCGGGGACCCCTGGTCGGTCTGGCTGTTCTGGGAGCGCGGCTGGCGCTTCCGCAGCTGGTACGTGAACCTCGAGGAGCCGCGCACCCGTTGGTCCGGTGGCGTCGACTCAGAGGACCACTTCCTCGACATCTCCGTCTACCCGGACCGCAGCTGGCTGTGGCGGGACGAGGACGAGTTCGCGCAGGCCCAGCGGTCCGGGCTGATGGGCGCGGCGCAGGCGGCGCGGGTACGGTCCGCGGGCCGGGCCGCGGTCGAGGTGATCCGGGCCTGGGGCGCGCCGTTCTCGGACGGCTGGGAGAACTGGCGGCCCGATCCGGGGTGGACCGTGCCCGAGCTGCCGGTGGATTGGGATCGCACCCCGGCGCACACGGCACCGTGAGACCCTTGATGCGCCCCCGGGGTGCAAACGTAGGATCGTCCTCCGCAAGGCGGTGATCAACCGACGAGGCGTCAACCACAGAGCACGGCGCAGGACCTGACCGTAAGTCATCCTTGAGGGGGAGAGCAGTGCCGGACGTGTGCCCGGGTGTTCCGACCCCTGTCGTAGCCGCTGCCGGCGGGGCGTTCACATCCACCGCGCGCCAGGGGTTTATCCCCGGTGAAGGCGCGGCATCGGCGAGAAGAGCGAGTGCATCGCACCACCGGCCCGGACGGACGGAATCCCACGCGTGACGGAGCATCCCACCTCCCACGAAGGCCGGCAGCCGCTGGCTGCCCGGTCGCACGAGCGCACCCGCCCCCGCCAGGAAGCGGCCGAGGCGAGCGCGCCGGGCACGGGCGGCCGACCGGGCCGCGCCGACGCCCGGGACGCCTCTCGTACGCCGTCCCGGAGCGGCGAGACCGCTGCCGCCGAGACGCCGGTGCCGGAGCGGCCCGGCCCCCGGCCGGGCGACGCGCCGGGCCCGGGCCGCTCCGGCACGGGTGCCCCCGTGCCCGGGCAGGTGACGCCATCCGCCGCGGCGGCCCCCGCCTCGGGCGGGACGGCAGCCGCGGGCGGCGACCGTGGGCACACCGCCACAGGGACGGGTGGCGACACCGGCCGTCCCGTGCCGGGGCAGGGCATGGCGGCCGCGGTGATGGCCGTGGCGGGGCCCGGCGGCGGCGCCCCGGCACAGGACGCCGCGGAGGCGCGGCGCGAGGGCGACCGGCTGCGGTTCGTGGGCGCGGCGACCCGCCGGATCGCGCGCGGGATAGACCTCGACGAGATCGTGCTCGGCCTGTGCCGGGCGACCGTGCCGACCTTCTCCGACGCGATCCTGGTGTATCTGCGCGACCCGCTGCCGGTGGGCGACGAGCGCCCCGTCGCGCCGTTCGTGCTGCGGCTGCGCCGTACCGACCGGCTCCGCTTAACGGACCTGGAGGGCGAGGAGCTGCTGCTCGTCCCCGACCCCGATCCGACCCCGGCGGCCGAGCTGTGCGAGGTCCGCTCCGGAAGCGCGCTCGCCGAGGTGCTGCGCGGGGTGCGGCCGGTCTTCGGCGACTCCGCCGCCGCCCGCGCCGCGCTGCCCGAGCTGCTCGGGCCCGACCATGTGCTGCCCGGCGGGCACCGGGCGATACTGGCCCCGCTGCGGGGCCGGCGCCGGGTGATCGGCGCCGCGGTCTTCCTGCGCCGCCCCGAGCGGCCGGGCTTCGAGCCGAACGACCTGCTGGTGGCGGCGCAGCTGGCGACGCACACCGCGCTCGGCATCGACAAGGCCGTGCTGTACGGCCGCGAGGCGTACATCGCCGACGAGCTGCAGCGCACCATGCTGCCGGACTCGCTGCCGCAGCCGACCGGCGTGCGGCTCGCCTCCCGCTATCTGCCGGCCGCCGAGACGGCCCGGGTGGGCGGCGACTGGTACGACGCGATCCCGTTGCCCGGCAGCCGGGTGGCGCTGGTGGTCGGCGACGTCATGGGCCACTCCATGACCTCGGCGGCGATCATGGGCCAGCTGCGGACCACGGCGCAGACCCTGGCGGGGCTCGACCTGCCGCCGCAGGAGGTGCTGCACCACCTGGACGAGCAGGCCCAGCGCCTCGGCCAGGACCGGATGGCGACCTGTATGTACGCGGTGTACGACCCGGTCTCGCACCGGATCACCATCGCCAACGCCGGCCATCCGCCGCCGATACTGCTCCACCTCGGCGGCCGGGCGGAGGTCCTGCGGGTACCGCCGGGGGCGCCGATCGGCGTGGGCGGGGTCGACTTCGAGGCGGTCGAGCTGGACGCCCCGGCCGGGGCGACGCTGCTGCTGTACACGGACGGTCTGGTCGAGTCCCGGCTGCGGGACGTGTGGACCGGGATCGAGCAGCTGCGGGAGCGCCTCGCGGCGACCGCCCAGCTGACCGGCCCCGACCACTCGCCTCCCCTTGAGGCGCTCTGCGACGACGTCCTCGACATGCTCGGGCCGGGCGACCGGGACGACGACATCGCGCTGCTCGCGGCCCGTTTCGACGGGATCGCGCCCAGTGACGTGGCGTACTGGTTCCTGGAGCCGGAGGACGCGGCCCCGGGGCGGGCGCGGCGGCTGGCCCGGCGGGCGCTCGCCCGCTGGGACCTGGAGGAGCTCACGGACTCGGTCGAGCTGCTGATCAGCGAGGTCGTGACGAACGCCGTGCGGTACGCGGAGCGGCCGGTGACCCTGCGGCTGCTCAAGACCGACGTGCTGCGCTGCGAGGTCGGCGACGACTCCCCGCAGCTGCCCCGGCAGCGGCGGGCCCGGGACACCGACGAGGGCGGGCGCGGTCTCTTCCTGGTGAACCGGCTGGCCAGGCGGTGGGGCGCGACGCGGCTCTCGGGCGGCAAGGTCGTCTGGTTCGAGCTTCCGACCCGTAGCTGAACGGATCGAGCCGAACGGATCGAGCCGAACGGATCGGCACGCGCGGCGACACGGTCGCCCGGGTGACGACGAAGGCCGGGCCCTGTCGGGTCCGGCCTTCGTCGTCAGTACACGGCTGTCACTGCTGCGGTTGCTGGTCGAAGACCGGCGGTTCGATCGTCGGGTCCGTGGTCTCCGGGGGCTTCGTCGGCCGCGTCGGGAGCGGCGGCGTCGTGACCGTGTCCGTGGGCTGCGGCGGCGTGGTCGCCGTCGAGGTCGGCGGCGGCGTCGGGTCCGGGGAATCGGTGACGGGCGGCGGGGTCGAGGTCGGCGCCTCGCTGCTCCGCGACGGGGTCGGGGCCGACTCCACGACGTCCTGCGAACTGTCGGTCTCCAGGTCGAACCGGGCGTCGGAGCCGCCGCCGAGCGCCGCGGTGGTGTAGTCGCCCCAGATCTGGGCCGGGGTCCGGCCACCGTTGGCGCGGCCCGGGTTGATCGTGTCGGTGAGCGTGACCTGGTTGCCCTTGGCGTCCTCGCCGAAGAGGCCGACGGCGGTGACCAGTTCGGGGGTGTAGCCGACGAACCAGGCGGAGCGGTTGTTCTCCGAGGTGCCGGTCTTGCCCGCCGCCGCGTAGTCGCCGGCCGCACGGAAGCCCGAGCCGCTGCGGACGACGCCGGTCATCGCCTTGGTGACGGTGTCGGCGGCCTCGCGGCTGATGACCTGCTCGCCGATCGACTTCACCGGCTCGGCCTTGCGGTCCCGGTGCTCGGCGGACTTCACGATGGTCGGGGTGACCTTCACACCGTGGTTGTCGAGCGTGGCGTAGACGCCGGCCATGTCCCAGGTGGAGGCGCCCATGGTGCCGAGCGACATCGCGGGGGTCTCGCCGAAGTCCGCGCCGTCCTTCATGCCGAGGGCGAGGGCGGTCTTCTTGGTGTTGCCCGGGCTGACGTCCACGATCATCTGCGCGTAGACGGAGTTGATCGAGCTGTTGGTGGCCTTCTGCACGGTGACCGGGCCGTAGCTGCGGTCGTCCTCGTTCTCCGGGGCGAACGGGACGTCGCTGCCGACGACCGGCCGCCGGCTCCTGCCGTCGTAGATCGTGCCGAGGCCGATCTTCCGGCCGTCCTGGGTCTCGGCGCCGTTGTCGAGGGCGGCGGCGAGGACGATCGGCTTGAAGGTCGAGGCGGGCTGGTAGTCGCGGCGGGTGGCGTTCGACGTCCAGTGCTCGGTGGCGCCGACGCCTCCGTACATCGCGACGACCTTGCCGGTCTTCGGGTCGACCGAGGTGGCGCCCGCCTGGACGGTGGCGTCCTTCTTGTCGCCCTTGCGGTCGAGCTTCGCCTCCAGCTGCCGCTCGACCGCCTTGACGAGGGCCTTCTGCTTCTTCTCGTCGATGTTGAGGGTGATCGTCCAGCCGCCGGCCTTGATGTCCTCCTCGGGGATGCCCTGGCGCATCAGCTCCTGGTTGGCGGCCTCGACCATGTAGCCGGTCTGGCCCTCCATGCCGGGGGCGGCCTTCGCCTTCTGCGGGACGGGGAAGGTCAGCGTGGCGCGCTTGGAGGCGTCGAGCCAGCCCTCCTCGACCATGTTGTCCAGGGTGTAGTTCCACCGCTCCTCGACCAGCTTGCGGCCGGTCGGGGTGGCGGAGGTCCAGTCGTACTGGTTGGGGGCCTGGAGCAGGGAGGCGAGGTAGGCGCCCTGGGCGACGTTCAGCTTGGAGGCGTCGATGCCGTAGTACGACTGGGCCGCGGCCTGGATGCCGTAGGCACTGCGGCCGTAGTAGCTGGTGTTCATGTACCCGGCGAGGATCTCGGGCTTCCCCATGCGCTGGTCGACCTTGAGCGCGATCACCATTTCCTTGAGCTTGCGCGTGGCCGTCTGGTCCTGGCTCAGGTAGTAGTTCTTCACGTACTGCTGGGTGATGGTCGAGCCACCCTGCTTGCCCTTGCCGGTGATCGTGTTCCAGGCGGCGCGGGTGGTGCCCTTGATGTCGACGCCGTTGTCCTTGTAGAAGGTCTTGTTCTCCGCGGCGACGAAGGCGTCCTGGACGTCCCTGGGGATCTTCTCCAGGCCGACGATCTCGCGGTTGATCTCGCCGGTACGGGCGAGGACCTTGCCGTCGGAGAACTTGTAGACGTTGCTCTGCATGGTCGCCTGGGCGTTGGCGGTCGGCACCGGGACCATCAGGTAGATCACGTAGAACGCGCCCATGGCGAGCAGGCAGCCGACGAAGAACGTGCCCAGGAGTTTCTTCCAGGTGAAGAGACGGCGTATGCGCCCGCCCTTCTTCCCCTGGCGCGTGTCCGTTCGGCCCATTTTCTTCGTCGCTCCGCTCGTCGTGGTTCCGGCCGGGTGCCCTGGCCGGATCAGCTCAGCAAGCTAACACCGCTGATGGTGACAAAGGCCTATCGATCCGGTCTTTTCCGGACGTGAGAATCAGCACCCGTCTCGCTGGAACCGACGCTTCTGGGACCGGGATGGTTGTGCGCAATCGGTCACAACACCCCTGACGTGTCAGCAAGGGGCACTTGTCGGCCAGCTGTACATCGCGTGTATACACCGTGTGTACAGTGAGCCGCATGTCCGTCGGTCACACCCTTCTCGGGCTCCTGGAGTCCGGTCCGCGCCATGGCTACGACCTCAAGCGCGCCTTCGACGAGAGCTTCGGCCACGACCGGCCGCTGCACTACGGACAGGTCTACTCGACCATGTCCCGGCTGCTGAGGAACGGCCTCGTGGAGGTGGACGGCGTCGAGGCGGGCGCCGGCCCCGAGCGGAAGCGGTACGCCATCACCGAGGCCGGCGTCACCGATGTCGAGCAGTGGCTGGGCCGCCCCGAGAAACCGGAGCCGTACCTCCGGTCCACGCTCCACGCCAAGGTCGTCCTCGCGCTGCTCACCGGACGCGGGGCGGCCGAGCTGATCGATGCGCAGCGGACCGAACATCTGCGGCTGACGCGCGAGCTGACCCGGCGCAAGAAGGGCGGCGATCTCGCCGACCAACTGATCTGCGACCACGCCCTGTTCCATCTCGAAGCCGATCTGCGCTGGCTGGAACTGATCGCCTCACGGCTCGACCGGCTCGCCGAGGAGATCCGCCGATGACCACCCCGGGCTCACTCGCCGGCGCCCGAGCCCGAGCCCGGGCCCGCGCCCACCACCCGTACCGGAAGCCGCTTCATCGCACCCCGCAGCGCGTGTGCCAGTTCCTCGAACTCCGTGTGACGGGCCGTCCCCGTCCGCATGGCGAGGGCGACCCGGCGTGAGGGGGCCGGGGCGGTGAAGCGACCGGTCGACAGGGCGGTGTTGCGGGCGGTCTCGACCTTGACGGCCGTGCGCGGCAGCAGGGTCACGCCGAGGCCGCCCGCCACCAGCTGGACCAGCGTGGACAGTCCCGCCGCGGTCGTGGTGACCGGCGTCCCCTCGGTGCGGCCGGCCTCGCGGCAGATGTCGAGGGCCTGGTCGCGCAGGCAGTGCCCCTCGTCGAGCAGCAGCAGGTCGAGCTCCTTCAGCGCCTCGCGCGGAATGTCACCGCGTCCGGCGAGCGGATGTCCCTCCGGGGCGACGAGCACGAAGTCCTCGTCGAAGAGCGGCAGTTCGGAGACCCCGGGCACCCCGAGCGGCACGGCGAGCAGCAGCAGATCGAGCCGCCCGGCCGCGAGCCCCTCCAGGAGCGAGGAGGTCTGCTCCTCGTGGACCTGGAGGTCGAGCTCCGGATAGCGCTCGTGGACCAGGCTCAGGACGGTGGGCAGCAGATACGGGGCGACGGTCGGGATCACGCCGAGCCGCAGCACCCCGGTGAACGGCGCCTGCGCCGCCTCCGCCTCCTCCATCAGCTCCGCGACGGCGTCCAGGACGGTCCTCGCCCGGACGGCCAGCCGCTCCCCCGCGGGCGAGAGCAGTACCTTGCGCGTCGTACGCTCGAGGAGCTGGACACCGAGTGCCTCTTCGAGAGCCGAAACCGCGCCCGAAAGCGCCGGCTGGCTCATCCCGATCGACGCCGCCGCGTCCCGGAAGTGGAGATACTCCGCGACCGCCGCGAAGGCTCTGAGCTGGGAAAGGCTGGGCTGCTTCACCCGCCGTGCAGGGATCACTGATAACCACCTTCGATCAACCCGACCGAGTGTAGCTATTTCACTGATCAATGCACCCCGTGCCATGCTGTGGGCCGTCCAACCCCTTACGGAAGACCCCAAAAGGGACCCTTCCAACCTGCGAGGAGAGCGCGTGCTCACTGTCGGTGACCAGTTCCCCACCTACGACCTGACCGCCTGCGTGTCGCTGGAGAGCGGCAAGGAGTTCGAGCAGATCGACCACAAGTCCTACGAGGGCAAGTGGCGTGTGGTGTTCTTCTGGCCCAAGGACTTCACCTTCGTCTGCCCGACCGAGATCGCCGCCTTCGGCAAGCTGAACGACGAGTTCGCGGACCGTGACGCACAGATCCTCGGCGTCTCCGGCGACTCCGAGTTCGTGCACCACGCCTGGCGCAAGGACCACGCCGACCTGCGTGACCTGCCCTTCCCGATGCTCGCCGACTCCAAGCACGAGCTCATGCGCGACTGCGGCGTCGAGGGCGAGGACGGCTTCGCGCAGCGTGCCGTCTTCATCGTGGACCCGAACAACGAGATCCAGTTCACCATGGTGACCGCCGGCTCCGTCGGCCGTAACCCCAAGGAGGTCCTGCGGGTCCTGGACGCCCTGCAGACCGACGAGCTGTGCCCGTGCAACTGGAACAAGGGCGAGAACACCCTCGACGCGGCCGCGCTCCTGTCGGGCGAGTGATCTGACATGGCTCTCGACGAACTCAAGTCCGCCATACCGGACTTCGCCAAGGACCTGAAGCTGAACCTCGGTTCGGTGATCGGCAACAGCGAGCTCCCGCAGCAGCAGCTCTGGGGCACGGTCCTGGCCTGCGCGATCGCCTCGCGCTCGCCGAAGGTCCTGGCGGAGCTGGAGCCGGAGGCCAAGGCCAACCTCAAGCCCGAGGCGTACACGGCGGCCAAGTCCGCCGCCGCGATCATGGCGATGAACAACGTCTTCTACCGGACCCGGCACCTGCTGTCGGACCCGGAGTACGGGACGATGCGCGCCGGTCTGCGGATGAACGTCATCGGCAACCCCGGCGTCGAGAAGGTCGACTTCGAGCTGTGGTCGCTCGCCGTCTCGGCGATCAACGGCTGCGGCCAGTGCCTGGACTCGCACGAGCAGGTCCTGCGCAAGGCCGGCGTGGACCGCGAGACGATCCAGGAGGCCGTCAAGATCGCCTCGGTGATCCAGGCGGTCGGCGTGACGCTGGACGCGGAAGCGCTCATCGCCGAGTGAGACGCGTGACGTGACGAGAAGGGCCCCGGGGTTCGCCCCGGGGCCCTTCTGTCACTTCTTGAGCGCCGCCATCAGCGCCTTGACGTCCTGGGACAGCGGGACGTCGATGCCGGAGAGGTCGGTCTTCCGCGTCGACTGGACCGGCTCGCCGTTCTCGTCGTACTGGTACTGGGCGTTGATCATGATCTCGATCTCCGCCTGGCCGTCCAGGACGGCGATCCACGCGTACTCGTTGTCCTGGCGGAGGAAGTTCGCCTTCTCCCCCAGCCCGTCGATCCGCTCGGTGGACTCGATCCCGTCGCCGAACCGGGAACCGAACTCGGGCTCCGGATCGGTCACCTTGTGCAGGGTGTAGTCGATCTGCACGCTGTACCCGCTCTCGGGAGGCCCGAAGGCCAGCGAGCAACCGGCCCGTTCCAGCGCGGGGTGCTTCATCGGCTCGCTGAGGCCGTCCACGGACCTTTCTCCGAGGGCGTCGGCGAGCGCCTTGAGCTCCGCCTTCTCGCACAGGTCGACGACGCTGCCGTACCCGCCCAGGTCGGGGCCCTCGTCCCGCGTCCGGTCGTACGCGAAGAGGCCGCCGCCCCACACCGCCGACGCCACCACCGCGCCGCCCAGCGCCCACAGCCAGGGGCGGCGCGGGCGCGGCGGGCGCGGGGTCTTCGGCTCGGGGGCGAGCACCTCACCGGTCGGGAAGTCGGCCCCGCCCACCAGTTCCGGTTCGGAGATCACGCCTCGCCCTTGTCCCTGGAGCCGGGCGCCGGGGTCGGCGCCACCGCGTACGCGGTCGCCCCGCGCGGTTCCGGCGTGCTGAGCAGGGCCTGCTCATGGGTGTACGCGCGGAGGTAGCCGACCACCGTGTTGGTGACCGCGACCAGCGGCACCGCCACCACCGCGCCGCCGATGCCCGCGGTCAGACCGCCGGCCGCGACCGCGAGGACGACGGCGAGGGGGTGGACCCGTACCGCCCGGCCCAGGATGAAGGGCTGGAGCACATGGCCCTCGATCTGCTGCACGGCCAGGACCACGACGAGCACCATCAGGGCGGTGAAGACCCCGTTGGTGACCAGGGCGACCACGACCGCGAGGGCGCCGGAGATGACGGCACCGACCAGCGGGATGAAGGCGAAGAGGAAGATGAACACGGCGAGCGGGACGGCCATCGGGACATCGAGGAAGTAGAGGCCGATGCCGATGAAGACCGCGTCGATCAGGGCCACGACCACCGTGCCGCGCACATAGGCGGTCAGCGTCCGCCAGGCCCGGGGCCCCGCGCCCGCGACGCCGGGCCGGGCCTGGGCGGGCACCAGCTTCAGCGTCCACTGCCAGACCTTCTTCCCGTCGTAGAGGAGGAAGAGGGTCGAGAACATCGCGAGCAGTATCCCGGTCAGGGCCTCGACGACCACGGTCACGCCCTGGAGTCCGGCGGAGGTGATCTGCTCGGTGTTGGAGCCGATGGTGTCGCTGAGGTTCTCGGCGATGTCGTTGATCTGCGACTCGGTCACATGGAACGGGCTGTCGAGCAGCCAGCGCTTGAGCTCCTCGATACCGTCCCTGACGCGGTCCGAGAGGTTGTCGAGGTTGTCCATCACCTGCCAGACCACGAACCAGCCGACCAGGCCCATGATCACGAAGCCGGAGACGGCGGTGACGGCGGTGGCGAGCCCGCGGGGCAGCCCCATCTTCCGCAGCCGGGCCACCGTGGGCTGGAGCAGCGCGGTGATGAGCAGCGCGGCGACGAAGGCGAGCACGACCAGCTGCACCGAGCTGATCACCTTCATCAGGACCCAGACCGTGCCGGCGAGCACGAGCAGTCGCCAGCCGGCCTCGGCGGCGACCCGCATGCCCCACGGGATCGCGGCGACGGGGTCGGGGCGTGCGGCGACGGCGGGCGCGTAGGCGGGGGGCGCGGGCACGGAGGAGCCGGGGGTCTCGCCCTGCGGTGCCCGCCGTCCGGGCCACCGCTCGGACGGGGGCGTCCCCTCGGCGTACCGCTTGTCGTCGGAGGCCGCCTCACCCGGACCCTGGCCGGGGTCCCGGCCGTCGGCGGGGCCGGCTCCGGGACCGGGGCGCCGCCCGGACTCGGGCGAACCGCCCGGGCCGGTGCCACGTCGCCCGACGCCCTCCGTGTCCGCGTGCCCGTCCGCGGACGTGGCCGGGGACGCGGCCGGGGGACCGGGGTCCCCGAACGGCGGGTCGAGTTCATGCGCGCGTTCCGCGCGGGCGCGGCGCTCGTCCAGGCGTTCGCCCATACGGCTCAGCCCCTCGCCCAGCCGGCCGAGCCATCGTGGCAGTGTCGACATGATCTTCTCTCTCCCCCCGCTCACTCCCCCCGGGAGCCGTGGAACTGTGAACCTACACGCCTGGAGCCCCCCACCGTAGGACGGTGAGGGGCTCCACGAGGTTGAGCTCGCCGGTCTAGTACCAGCGGTTGGCCTGCCAGAAGTTCCACGCGCCGCACGGGCTGTCGTAGCGGCTGTTCATGTAGTTCAGGCCCCACTTGATCTGGGTGGCCGGGTTGGTCTGCCAGTCGGCGCCCGCCGTCGACATCTTCGAACCCGGGAGGGCCTGGACGAGGCCGTAGGCACCCGAGGAGGGGTTGACGGCACGGTAGTTCCAGCCGGACTCGTGGTCCACGATGTTGCTGAAGCACTGGAACTGGTCCGCCGGGATCATCTGGCGGGCGATCGCCTTGACCTCGGCGATGGTGTACGACCCCTGGGCCGAGAAGCTCGAAGCGTCGCGGACGGCGGCGCGGTTGGCCCGCTCCTCGGCCTCCTTGCGCTCCTGCTCCGCCTTGTCGGCGGCTTCCTTCTTCGCCTCGGCGTCCTTGGCGGCCTGCAGACGGGCCGCTTCCTCGGCGGACTTCCTCGCGGCCGAGTCGGCCGCGGCGGCCTGGACGTCGGCCTGCTCCGAGAGCGAGGAGACCTGTACCTGGGCCTGCTCGCCCGCGGGGATGTCCGCGAGCAGCGTGGTGTCGGCCGCGGTGGCCTCGAAGTTGTCGTCCGAGGACTGGGCGTTGCCCGAGGCAACACCCACGACGGCGCCGACGGTGGTGACCGCAGTGGCCGAAGCCACCGCGAATCCCCGGACCGAGATCCGGCTCACACGGTTTCCTTCCAGCATCGCCCACGCAGGTGACCAAGCGGGCGAAATCGTGCCCCTGGCGCTGGTCTTCGACGTACTGGGTCACAGAAGACACGGGCCCGTGGTGCTGTGGGCGGCATACGGCGAACGGCTGTTGAGTTGTGTGGTGCCGCACCCCTGAGGGTGCACGTGTGCCGTATGCGGGGCCTGACGGAAGCAAGACTCTGCCGGACGCCGACACCGCAAGGCAATTCTGCGTTGCGTGTGAAAGCTCACACCTCGCAAGCCACAGGAGTTTTGGCCGAATCTGCGGACAGCAGGGCGCCGCCCGGCTAAGCTCCTCCGCTTCGCCGGACGGCGCCAACTGCTGTACGCGTACGAGACGGTAGGAACCGTCTCAATCGGTTCAGATATGCACGTCCTCCAGCATTTCGGTCACGAGCGCGGCGATCTGCGAGCGCTCCGAGCGGGTCAGGGTGACGTGCGCGAAGAGCGGATGCCCCTTCAGCTTCTCGACGACGGCGACGACTCCGTCGTACCGGCCGACCCGCAGGTTGTCGCGCTGCGCGACGTCATGGGTCAGCACCACACGGGAATTCGCCCCGATCCGGGACAGAACGGTCAGCAGGACGTTCCGCTCCAGGGACTGGGCCTCGTCCACGATGACGAAGGCGTCGTGGAGGGAGCGGCCCCGGATGTGGGTGAGCGGCAGGACCTCCAGCATGCCGCGGCCGAGCACCTCCTCGATGACCTCGCGGCCCGCGACCGCCGAGAGCGTGTCGAAGACCGCCTGCGCCCAGGGGCTCATCTTCTCGGCCTCGCTGCCCGGCAGATAGCCGAGCTCCTGGCCGCCGACCGCGTACAGCGGACGGAACACCATCACCTTCTGGTGCTGCCGGCGCTCCAGGACCGCCTCCAGGCCCGCGCAGAGGGCCAGCGCGGACTTGCCGGTGCCGGCCCGGCCGCCCATCGAGATGATGCCGACGTCCGGGTCGAGGAGCAGGTCGAGCGCGATGCGCTGCTCGGCGCTGCGGCCACGGATGCCGAAGGCCTCACGGTCGCCGCGCACCAGCCGGATGTTGCCCTCCGCCGTGATCCGGCCGAGCGCCTTGCCCCGCTCGGACTGCAGGACCAGGCCCGTGTGCACCGGAAGCTCGGCGGCCTCCGGGACGTAGAGCGTGTCCTGGTCGTAGAGGATGTCCACCTGGTCGGCGGAGAGTGCCAGTTCGGACATTCCGGTCCAGCCGTTGTTGTCCGTGATGGCCAGTTCGGCGCGGTACTCCTCGGCGAGGAGACCGACCGAGGACGCCTTGATGCGCAGCGGCAGGTCCTTGGAGACGACCGTGACGTCGTACCCCTCGGCCTGGAGGTTGCGCGCGACCGCCAGGATCCGTGAGTCGTTGTCCCCCAACCGGTAGCCGGCGGGAAGCACGCCGGGGTCGGAATGGTTCAGCTCGACACGCAGGGTGCCGCCCAGGTCCCCGATGGGGAGCGGGGCGTCCAGGCGCCCGTACCGGACCCGGAAGTCGTCCAGGAGGCGCAGGGCCGCCCGGGCGAAGTAGCCGAGCTCGGGGTGGTGCCGCTTGGCCTCCAACTCGGTGACCACGACGATCGGGAGCACGACCTCGTGCTCGTCGAAGCGTGACACGGCGTTGGGGTCGGCCAGCAGGACGCTGGTGTCGAGAACATAGGTGCGCCTGTCGGACAAGCGGCGCTTAGTGCTGGTCACCACGGAAGGACAGACCCCCTTTGACGACCCTCATGAGGTCGGGGTGCGACGGAACCGGTGTCGCTGCGGGATGGGACCGGGCTCTGGCCACGAAACGTGGGCCGAGCACCGGCCCTCCGCTTCGTCCGTACATGTCCTGCACGGTCGTCCTGGTGCAACGGGCCTCCCGGGTGGCGGTCTCCGTGCCGCTCACTCTGGAAGGGGTATTCCCTCGAACACCCCCGCCCATGCCATGGCATATGACGGCGTGTTCATGAACGGGAGGTGACCGGACCGCCGGGGCCGCTGTCGGGTTCGGCGTCAGGTTCCGTCGTCGGGTTCCGTCGACTGGTTCCGGCGTCAGGTTCCGTAGCGGCGGTGACGGGCCGCGTAGTCGCGCAGCGCCCGCAGGAAGTCGACCTTGCGGAAGGCCGGCCAGTGCACTTCGCAGAAGTAGTACTCGGAATGGGCGCTCTGCCAGAGCATGAAGCCGGACAGCCGCTGCTCACCGCTGGTACGGATCACCAGGTCCGGGTCGGGCTGCCCGCGCGTGTAGAGGTGCTCGGAGATGTGCTCGACGTCGACGATCTCCGCGAGCTCCTCGAAGCTCGTCCCCTTCTCCGCGTGCTCCAGGAGCAGCGAGCGGACCGCGTCCGCGATCTCCTGGCGACCGCCGTAGCCCACCGCGACGTTCACGAGTATCCCCGTGTTGTCGTGGGTGGACTGCTCGGCCTC
The DNA here is from genome assembly GCF_005517195.1 of Streptomyces vilmorinianum. NCBI lineage: Bacteria > Bacillati > Actinomycetota > Actinomycetes > Kitasatosporales > Streptomycetaceae > Streptomyces > Streptomyces vilmorinianum. Next base: position 6,495,177 of record NZ_CP040244.1, read on the forward strand.
CTTCAGTACGGACTGGGTGCGGGCCGGCAACAGGTCGAGCGTGCCGACGTGGTGCACCCGCCAGCGGCCGTCGGCGGCGAGCGCGCGCACGGCGTTCTCGATGATGCCGAGCAGCGGGACGAGCTGCTCCTCGGGCCGGTTCAGGTTGTCCGTGGAGAGCATCCAGAGCGTGACGACCTCGACGTCGGTCTCGGCGCACCAGCCGAGCAGCTCCTGGATCTTGTCCGCGCCGGCCTTGTGTCCCTGCTCGGGGGTGCCTCCGGAGGCCTTGGCCCAGCGCCGGTTGCCGTCGAGGATGACGCCGATGTGCTTGGGCACCTGGGCGTGATCGAGTCGGCCTTCCACCCGGCGTGCGTAGAGCCCGTACACCAGGTCGCGCAGGTTCACTGTTCTTAACCCCTCCATGCCGACGGCGGTCCCCGAAGCCGCCACATTACTGCGGACGGGTAACGGGCTCCCAGCCCGGGACTGTCACAAGTCCGTGATAAGCAGAGATACGTGACTGATTCCCCCCTGTACCGCGCCTCCGCGGACCGCTACGAGCACATGGAGTACCGCCGCACGGGCCGCAGCGGGCTCAAGCTCCCCGCCGTCTCCCTCGGTCTCTGGCACAACTTCGGCGACGACCGCGCGCTCGACTCGCAGCGCGCGATCCTGCGCCGCGCCTTCGACCTCGGTGTGACCCACTTCGATCTGGCGAACAACTACGGGCCGCCGGCCGGCTCCGCCGAGCTGAACTTCGGCAAGATCTTCGCCCAGGACTTCGCGCCGTACCGGGACGAGCTGATCGTCTCGACCAAGGCCGGCTATCTGATGCACCCGGGCCCGTACGGCGAGTGGGGCTCCCGCAAGTACCTGATGTCCTCGCTCGACGCCTCGCTGAAGCGGATGGGCCTCGACTACGTCGACATCTTCTACTCGCACCGCTTCGACCCGCACACCCCGCTGGAGGAGACGATGGGGGCGCTCGCCTCCGCCGTCCAGCAGGGCAAGGCGCTGTATGTCGGCGTCTCCTCGTACAACAGCGAGCAGACCGCCGAGGCCGCGCAGATCCTCAAGGACATGGGCGTCCCGGCCCTCATTCACCAGCCGTCGTACTCGATGATCAACCGCTGGACGGAGGAGGACGCGCTCCTGGACACGCTGGAGGCGGCCGGCATGGGCTGCATCTCCTTCGTGCCGCTGGCCCAGGGCCTGCTCACCAACAAGTATCTGAAGGGCATCCCGGAGGGGTCGCGGGCCACGCAGGGCAAGTCCCTCGACCCGAAGCTGCTCTCCGACGAGGTGCTGCGGCGGCTGCGCGGTCTCGCCGACATCGCCGAGCGCCGCGGGCAGTCGCTGGCGCAGCTCGCGCTGTCGTGGGTGCTGCGCGACGAGCGGATGACGTCCGCGCTGATCGGCGCGTCCAGCGTCGGGCAGCTGGAGGAGAACGTGGCCGCGCTGGCCGGGCCGCCGCTGACGGGAGAGGAGCTGAAGGAGATCGACTCCTTCGCGGTGGACACCGAGGGCACCAACATCTGGGCCGGACGAGGCTGACACCGCTCCCATCCGCTCCCACCGCTGACACCGGGGTGGTGGGAAAGAAAAACGGGCCGGTCCGTGGGGGGGATACGGACCGGCCCGAGGGGGGGTTTCCACCATAACCCTTCATTACTGGTGCTGCGCGCCACGTGCCGCCATTGGTCTGTCCCAGAATCCGCGGAGCCCAGTCGGGACAAGGGCCGTGGGCCCCGGTGGCGGGTTTGCGCCCCGGCGTGGCGGCGGGTTTCGTACCTCCCAAGAGGGACCCCTGGACCAGGCCTCCCGGTTGACGGCAGACGGCCTCCGGCAGTTCCTGGACGAGCCGGCGGACACCCCGCCGGCGGCGCTGACCGCCGCGATGCTCGGCGCGCACGCCCAGGTCCTGTCGGCCGCCGAGCTGTCCGTGGCGCTGCGTACGGCGGAGGCGACGCGGACGGACGTACGGGCGGCGCTCTGGTAGGACCGCACCCTGGTCAAGGCGTACGGACCGCGCGGCACCGTGCATCTGCTGCCGGCCGCCGATCTGCCGCTGTGGACGGGGGCGCTCGGCGCGATCCCTTCCGGGGCGAGCCCGATGCCGGCGGACGTACGGATGACGACGGTGGGCCCGCACGCCTAGCGGACAGGCGGAGGGCGGCCGGCGGCGCACCTAGTGGGCGGCGCGGCGCAGCAGGGTCACCCCGTCCCGCGCGGCCACCACCTCGTATCCGTACTTCTCCTGCGCCGCCGTCAGCTCCGCCCTCTGCTGCCGCAGCGGGTACGGCCAGTGCCCCGGCCGGTACGGCCAGGCCTCCGGGGTCCGCTCGTCGTGGATGATCCACTCGGTAGTGGGCGGCGGAAGGTCCTCGCGCCGGTACTCGTAGAGCCGGCCGCCGACCGGGAAGGTCGGGAAGAGGACGACGGTGCAGCGAGAAGTGAGCTGCGGGGCGAGCCGGTTGGACGCGGCGACGGTCGCGCCGTCGGGGATCTCGTCGAGAAGCGCGCGGGCGGCCCGCAGGTGCGGGGTGGTCTGCCAGGTGGCCCGCTGGGCGAGCTGGGCCAGCGGGAACGAGGGCAGGAGCACGGCGGTCACCGCGAGGACGGTGGCGAGCGAGGCGCGGACGTTGCGGGGGTTGGTCTCGCGGCCGAGGACGTCGAGAAGCCCGGCGAAGACGACCGGCATGAGGATCGCGCTGTAGTGGAAGGCGGTGCCCCAGTGGAAGCCGTTCTCGGAGACCATCCGCCAGCCGAGGGTGGGCAGGGCGATCAGGGCGAGCGGGGAGCGCAGGGCGAGCAGCGCGGACGGGGCGAAGACGAGGACGAGCGTGGTCGCCTTGGTCTCGGGGCGCAGCAGGTCGAGCGGGGCGTGGGCGAGGGCGCCGAGGAGGGAGGTGCGGGTCTCGGCGAGGTTGCCGCCGTGCGCGTATCCGCCGGTGGGGTCGAGGGCGGGCAGCAGGAGCGTGATCTCCAGGAGCGAGCCGAGCAGTCCGGCGGCGGCCGTCGCCAGACCGAGGCGGCGCGGGCCTTTGAGCGCGATGTACACACCGACGGCGGCGAGGGTCAGGCCCAGGTCCTCCTTGATGAGCAGGAGGGGCGCGGCCCAGGCGACGGCGGGTCCCCAGCGCCGCCGGCCGAGCGCTTCGAGGGCGAAGGCGAGCAGCGGTACGGCGAGGGTGACTTCGTGGAAGTCGAAGGCGGCGGCGGAGGCGATGCCCCAGCTGAGCCCGTATCCGGCGGCGACCGCGTGGGCGGCCCGGCGGCCGAGCGCGCGCCGGGCCCAGCGGGCGAGGGGGACGACGGCGAGGGCGAGGAGGGCGGACTGGGCGATGAGCAGGCAGAGCGGTGAGGGCCAGAGACGGTAGAGGGGGGCGAGGGCCGCGAGGAGGGGATGGAAGTGGTCGCCGAGCAGGAGGAAGCCCTCGCCGCGCAGGGGGACGACGGGGGCGCGGAGTTCGGCGTAGGCGCGGACGGCCTGCTCGAAGATGCCCAGGTCGTAGCCGGTGGTCCGCAGGAGCATGTGGCGGCGCACGGCGACGGTCGAGTAGAGGAGACACAGGGCCGCGGCCCAGCCCCACCAGAGTGCGGCCGGTCGGCGGAACCATGGGGTGGGCCGCGCGACGGCCTCCGCCTGCGCCTTCACGGGCAGAATGTCAGTCATTGTCCGCATACGGCTGGATGCTAGGCGGCCAACCTCAGGGGGTCGCGGAGAGCGCGCCGAGGAGCAGGCCGAGCAGTGCGCCGCCGATCATGAAGGGGCCGAACGGGATCGCGGACCCGCGGCTCGCGCGCCGTGCGAGGACGAGGCCGAACCCGTACAGCGCACCGGAGAGGAAGCCGGCGAACGTACCGGCGAAGAGAACGCCCCAGCCGTACCAGCCGAGGACCGCCCCGAGGGAGAGGGCGAGCTTCACATCGCCGAACCCCATGCCGTTCGGGTGGATCAGGAACAGCACGAAGTAGCCGCCGCCCAGGGCGAGTCCGCCGAGCAGCGCGTGGAGCCAGGAGCCGGCGTCGTACGGCAGCAGTTCGGCGCCGAGGAGGAGCAGCGGGGTGGCGGCGGCGAGCGGGAGCGTGAGCTGGTCGGGCAGTCGGTGGACGCGGATGTCGACGGTCGCGAGGAGCACGGCGAAGGGCGCGTAGAGCAGCCAGACCGCCAGTTCGGGCCGGGGGCCGGTGGCGGCGGCGAGGGCCGCGCAGGCGAGGGCGGTGACGAGCGAGGGGGCCCAGGTGGAGGGCGTGCGGGTGACGGTGGTCGTCGTCGCTGCGGCGGCGCGGGGGGCGCGGTTGACACGGGGGGCGCGGTTGACACGGGGGGCGCGAGGGGCGCAGGTGGGGCAGCGCGCGCCGCCGAGCCAGCCGCGCGCGGGCCCCGCGAGGGCGTGCCCCGCCGGGCAGTCGTCGCGCCACCGCTCCCCCGGCTCGACCGACAGCCGGTACGCGGCGCGCGGAACGAGCAGCCCGACGGCCGCGCCCCACAGGGCGGCGACGGCGATCAGCGTGGCGAACACCCGCCGCACCCTACCCAGCCGCACCGCTACCGTCTCCCCTATGGGGAGACCGGGGAAATGGCGCGACGGCGCGGGGACGCTGACGGTGGAGCAGGCGGTGACCGTGCCGGAGGCTGTCCCGCTGGAGCCTGTGCCGCTGGAGGCCGTCCCGCTGGAGATCGCGGCCTCGTACCGGTCCCGCCGGCGGGGGCTGCTCGGCCGCGACGGGATCACGGGCGCGCTGCTCCTCACGCCGGCCAACAGCATCCACACCTTCGGCATGCGTTTCGCGATCGACGTGGCCTATCTGGACCGCGCGTTCCGGGTCCTCGACGTGGTCACGATGAGACCGGGGCGGCTCGGCATGCTCCGGCTCCGGGCCCGGCACGTGCTGGAGGCGGAGGGCGGCGCGATGGCGGGCTGGGGTCTGTGGCCGGGGGCGGAGGTACGGGTCACGGTGGCCCCGAGCCGAGGAGAGTGAAGGCCCCGTAGGCCCCCGACGCGAGCGCGAGAGCGGAGAGGACCACGACACGGGCGCGCAGGCGGAGCCGTACCAGCGCCACCGCGGGCGGCAGCAGGAGCCCGAACGCGGGCATCATCAGGCGCGGCCGGGAGCCGAAGTACGCGGCGCCGACGAGGGAGACGCCGACGACCGCGACCGTGTACACGAGCAGGGGCAGGGGCTGCTTCTGCCGTACGCACAGGACGACCAGCCACGCGAGCAGCCCGAGCGCGGCGCACAGGCCGAGGGCGGCGAGCGGCGGCAGACCCCAGATGAAGCGGGCGAGGGCGACCCCGCCGTCGATGGAGTTCCCCCAGGCGGCCTGGACCTCGAAGTAGGCGGTGGGGCTGCCTTCGCGGACGCCGACGTAGACGATGTACGCGAGCCAGCCGAGCGGGGCGAGGAGCACGCCGGCCGCCATGCGGGCGGGCAGCTTCCGTTCGCGTACGACGGTGACGAGGGCCGTGATCCCGAGGGCGGCGATGAGCGCGACGGCGGTGGGCCGCGTGAGCCCGGCGAGCACGCACAGCGCACCGGCCAGGATCCAGCGGTCGCGCAGCACGGCCAGGATCGACCAGGCGGCGAGGGCGGTGAAGAGCGTCTCCGTGTACGCCATCGACTGCACGAACGCGGTCGGGTACACGCCCCACAGGACGGCGAGGGCGACACCGGCGGGGCGGCCTGCGACGTGCGCGCCGACGGCGTAGATGCCCCAGGCGGCGGCGAGCGAGGCGGCCCAGGAGACGAGCAGGCCGGCCGTGGCGGCGTCGAGCGGAAGAGCTCTCTCAAGGAGGGGGAACAGCGGGAAGAAGGCGAGGTCGGAGTGGACGCTGCCGTTGGGGAGGGTGACCTCGTAGCCGTAACCGTGCTCGGCGATACGGACGTACCAGACCGCGTCCCAGCGGCCCGACAGCCGGTGCAGCCCGTCCTTGCCGGTCGCGGCGGCGGCGAGGGCGAGGATCGCCAGGCCGAGGACGCGGGCGGCGGCATAGCCGCCGAGCGCGGCGGCGAGCGAGTCGGAGGAACGGGACCGGTCTGGGGACATGCGGTCGATTATGTCGGGGCCGGTTCCGGGGGTGAGGGCGCGGTCGCCGCCCGTGCGCGAGCCGTGCTCCGCACCTTCCCCGTGCGGCCCGCCCGGGCGAGGAGGGTCAGCACACGAGCGTCGTCGATGCCGAGCGCGACCCGGCGCCGCAGCCAGTCCGACCACCCGTCGATGTCGTCCGCGCCAAGGTCCTCGGGCCGGACCCGGCCTCCAGAGTCTCGTGGACGGCGAGTTCGCGGGCACGGACGGCCGCGGCCCGCCGGGAGAGGGCCCAGCGGTCGTGGGCGTCGGCATCGCCCGCGCCCTGGACGACGGCCGGTGCGGAACCCTGCTCCGCGAGCAGTCGCCGCAGCTCCCCGACGGCCTCACGGAGCCGTGCCTCCCGACCCGTGTCAGCCACCGGGCCGGATCCTGCCGAACTTCGCCGCCATGACCGGACCGAGCTGCTGGACGATGGCGTGTCCCGGCTCGTGGGGGTACGGCAGGTCGTTGAGGAACGACGTGACGATCACCTCGTCGATGCCGAGGACGCCGCGGCAGCTCTGCTCCTCCAGGAAGTCGAGCGTGCGGCGCCAGTGGGCCGCCGCCGGGTCCTCGCCGAGGAAGGAGCGCACGGTGTCCTGGACGACGTCCCAGAAGAACACGTGCGGCAGCACTCCGCCCTGGTTGAAGACATGGGCCTCCAACGCGTCCTGGAACTCGGGAATCCGCGTGACGAGGTCACTGACCAGTTGCACGCTCGGGGTTGTCGTCGTCATCAGCAGTCCACCTCGGTGCAGTCCTTGCGCCCGTTCGCACCAGGATGCGGCATAAGGCCGCCCGTTATCCACAGGGGATGCGAACGGTCGCTCGTCCGTGGATCGTTGGCCCCATGCAGGACTTGGCGCGACTGGCCCGCGGCGGCGTGCTCCTGACCGCGTGGGCGTATGCGGCGGGCTGGCCACGCGGGCGGTTGCAGGGGCGGCTGAGGAGCGAGGGGTGGCAGCGGGTCTGCCGGGGGGCCTGGGCCGTCCGGGGGAAGGAGGTGGACTGGAAGGTGCGGGCGAGGGCGGTGCAGCTCCTCCGCCCCGATCTGATGTGCAGTCACGGGACGGCGGCGAGGCTGCACCGCATCGAGATGCTGAGCCGCGACGACGGCGGGGCGGAGGAGCTGGAGTTCGCCACGCTCCGCCGGGGCGGGCGGGGCATCGCGGACCGTACCGGCGTACGGGTCCACTCCACCGGCCTGCTCGCCGACCGGGACGTGTCCGTACGGGCCGGGCTGCGGGTGACGACCCCGGCGCGGACGGTCGGCGACCTGATGCGGTGCGGCACGCGCGAGGAGGCCGTGGTCGCGGCGGACTCCGCGCTGTCCCGACGTACCGTCAGGGGCATCCGCCGCGAGCCGCTGGTCCGCGCCGAGGACGTGGCGGCCGCACTGTCCCCGCGCCGCCCGGGCGCGGCCCCGGCACGCCGCTGGCTGACGCTGACCGACCCGGCGTCGGGCTCCCCGGCGGAGACGATCGCCCGCCTCCACATGCGCGACGCCGGCCTCCACCCGGAGTCCCAGCCGCTCCTCCTCACCCGCTCGGGCCGTCCCCTCCGCCCGGACTTCCTCTTCCGCGAGGCGGGCCTCGTCGTCGAGATCGAGGGCTACGCCTTCCACGGCACCCGCCACGCCCACGAACGCGACATCGCCCGCTTCAACGCCCTGACGGACTGCCCGGACGTCCGCCGGGTGCTCCGCTTCACGGCGACGGACGTCTTCCACCACCCGGACCGCGTGACCACGACGATCCGGTCGGCACTGGGAGCGCTCGGGGACTCGAACGGGACGGCGTAGGGACCTGGAGTCGACGCCCTTGCCGGCCTCCGGCGCCGACCGTCCTCCCTTCCGAGAGTCGCGCCTTCCGGCGCCGCGCCAAGGGCGCTCCTCATTCCTCGTCGCGTCGCCGCGCGATGGGCTTCGCCCACCCTTCGGCGGTCATCGCGGCATTACGGTCCAGGGCCGAGCGCCCTGCACCGATCACGGTCCAGGGCGTTTTGACGCCAACCGGTGCACTGGCTAGGGGACGCGGACGCACGTACTGCCGCTCACCGGCTTGTGCTTGATGGCCTTCCGGGTGTTGGGCCCGTACTCGCCATCTGCGGGAGTGCCGGCCTTCGGCTGGGCGCGGATCAACGCGGCACGAGTCGCGGGTCCGAAGTCCCGGTCCACCACCAGCTTTTCTCCGTAACACATGTTGAGGGTCTCCTGCAGCGTCCCCACCGCGACGTTCCGATCGGGCCGACGCAGGAGGCGAGCGCCTGGTCGACCACCTTGACCAGGCAGTCCAGACGTTCGCGATCCGGTTCGTCGGGAAGCGTCGCCAGGCTCCAGGTGACCGACGCGGCGGGTTGCCTGATGGCTGGCCACTTGAGCGAACTTGCGGCGCCTGGAACGAGGTCGAGCCACGCGGCGGAAGGACGCCTGGAGCCGGGCCGTCCTTGAGTTCTCGCGGTCAAGTGATCCCCTTACGATGACATGCCCGAGCACGCGGCGCAGTCGGCCTGGACGGCCTTCGCCCCTCTGCCTCACAAGAAAGTAGGTACCGGCGTGACGGCGATGGAAACCGCCTTCCTGCTCGCAGGTCTGGCCGGCGCGATCGTGTGCGTCCTCTGTCTGCGCCGGGTACTGATCGTGATCCGGCTGGTGATGCGCGGCGAGCGGGCCGACGGGTGGTGCGCGAAGCGCGAGATGTTCCGGGCTACCAGCAACAACAGCAGCCATCCCCAGTTCACCTTCGCCTTCCGCACTCCGGACGGCGAACTCGTCGAGTTCAAGGACCGGCCAGGCGCTTTCGGATACGGAGAAGGCGAACCGGTCCGGGTCTGCTACGACCCCGCCCGCCCCCGCAAGCGAGCCACCATCGCGGGACCCGACACGTGGGGGCCGGTGTACGTACGGCTCTTCGTCGGCCTCCCGTTGGGGCTGGTGTCCTATCTGGCGCTGATCAGCCTGGCGCGGCATCGAGGCCTCGCCTGACCGTGGACCGGCCCCGGCCAGGCAGGACGACTCGCACGGTCACCGGGGCAGTGGTACCACCCAGGACTTCGTCCCCCGGTGGGGCGGGCTGCGCCTCGTCGATCCCCCACTCCCCGCCCCAGTCGTCCACCACGTTCGCCAGCCTTGTTGCGCAACGCGAACCTGCACGGCCACAAGTACGCCATCGACGCGGTGGTTGCCGCTACAGCTTTGAGTCACCACGGTCCTCGGATCATTCTCACGGCTCTGCGGAAACAGAGCGCACGTCGAGGGCATCTGAGGCAAGCCGTGGACGGGGGCCGGGCCTCGAGAGTCGCGGCCCGGGCCCGGGATGAGTGGGCCACGCGCCTACCCGGCCCGCTGCCGCCGGGCCGTGGTCGCAGAGCTGCATCGCTGTCCTCAGCCAGGAAGATCGTTACCGCACCGCCGGCCGTGAGGCCTGGCGCGATCTGATCCTCGGCGTCAAGGCCGGCAGGGCGGACCACTTGCCCCGGCCCCGTCGGCGCCTACCGGCGCCGCAGCCGGTCGAGAAGGAATCCGAGCGCGCAGCCGATGACGAGATCCGCCAGCGCGATCAGGACCCCGAGGACGGTGAGGTTGGCGGCCGGCAGCAAGAATCCCAGCGCCTGCACGACCAGGGCAGGGACGAACAAGGCGACGCAGTGGCGGAGTGAGGCGTCACGCGAAGGCGCCCGGTGCACCGCTCCGGCGGCCCATGTACCGAGGGCGTAGGTGAGGACGGCGGGCAGGTGTACGAGGAGAATGTTGCCGCTGACGGAGGTGTACGCCTCGGGTCGGTCCTTGCCTACGAGCTCCCACGAGAGCAGGGCTGTCGCCACGAAGAGCACGAGGATCGTCACGCCCCCTACGCCCCACGAAGGCAGCAGTTGTACGAAGCGGGGCGCGGCGGGCTGTATGACGGGCTGCGCGGTGGGATGCGCGCCGGAACGGCGGTTGTCGTCGGACATGAACGGACTCTCCCTACCCGGCACGCGCGCGGCGTTGGCTGTCTTGGCCGCCAGGCAGAGTATCCGCACAGGCGCTTCGCCCGACCCGCTACCCGCCCGTGGTGCGCGGGAAGGAGATCTCGACGCGGCGGTTCTTGGTCCGGCCTTCCTCGGTGCTGTTGTCCGCGATGGGGTAGTCCTCGCTGTACCCGCGGATGTCGAACGTCTTGCCCGGGTCCAGGTTCTTGGCCAGCTCCTGCTGCACGGCGTCGGCCCGCTGCTTGGAGAGCTTGAGGCCGTGCTCGTACGTCCCGAGGTTGTCGGTGAAGCCGAAGACGCGGACCTTGCTGGAGTTCTGCTTGTTGATCTCCACGGCGATGGCGGCGATACGGGCGGTGGCGGCGGGGCTGAGCTTGGCGCTGTCCTTGGCGAAGAGCACCTCGGCCTGCAGGGCGAAGGTCACATCGACATTGGTGTCCTCACGCCGCTGCTCGCCGCCCTCCTCCTCGACGACCTGCTTGATGTCGAGAATCTTGGCGGGCGCGAGGGTGGCGCCGTCCGGCAGCATGAGCTCGGGCGAGTTCGCGTCGATCTCGGGGGGCGGGGAGGCGCTGGAGGTGGACCCGGGGGGATCGTCGGCGAGGACGGGGCCGGTGGAGAGGGTGGTGAGGAAGAGGGTGGCGACGGCGAGGGCGGCGAGGCGGTGGGGAGTGGTCATGGCGGCGTCCGTCAGGAGAGTTTGATGGTGCCGGGACGGAAGGTGGGCAGTTGGAACGTCACCTCGGTGGTGTTGACCGGAGGAGCGGGGAACTGCATGAAGACGTTCGTCGAACGTCCCGCACCGAGGTCCGACAGACCGGTCGTGGTCAGCGGCCGGCCGTCCGTATCCCGGAGGACGTAATAGCGCTTCTTCCCGACCGAATCCACAAGCGTCGCACCGCCCAGCGAGATCCCGTGTTGGATGATCTCGGTCTCATCGCCCGCCAGTTGGGTCGGGATGATCTGGGTCGAGCCCGAGGTGTTGACCAGCTTGCCGCTGACGGTCAGGAACCCTCCTGCGTCGCGCTTCGCCGACTCGACGGTGAACTCAAGCCCCTGCTGTCCCTTGAGCACGGCAAGGACTTCGGTTGGTTCCTCGGTCTGTGCCCCCTTGTTGCCTTCCGGTGTGTTGGGGGCCTGGGAACTCGCCGAGGTCTTCTTCTGCGGAGGCTCCTCGTCACTGCCGCAGCCGCCGGCACCGAGGGTAAGACCAGCCGCAACGACGACAGCGACCATCCCCCTGCGGGTCTTCGTCGCGTACCGAACACTCATGAGTTGGAGTTCCTCTGCTAATCAATCGGCCAGTCGGACAGTGAAGAGATCGGCAGCGCTCGGCAGCCTCGGGCGCTCGGGGTCGATCTCCCAGGGATCACCGTCGCACGACAGGCCCTGAATCGGGCCGGGCTCCGCGGGCTTGGGGTCAGGCTCAGCCGGCTCTGGTTCCGGTTCCGGTGTGGGGTCGGGAGCCTTGAAGGTGCACCGTGGTTCGAGCACTGCTGTGGCCTCCGCCGTGGCGTGCTGCCCTTCTGTGCCCGGAATGATGGACTCACCCACGGTGTAACGGGTGCGAACCTGCACACGGAACCCCTCTTCCCCAACAGGCAGGCGCGCGCAGCGTTTACCCCAGAGCTCCGCATCGTTCTTGGCAGCAAACGACGCCGCACGCTCGCAAGCACGAGGCGCGATGTAACTCTCGCCATTGAGGAATCGATCCCACGCGGCCGGATCCAGAATGACCTCAAGCCATCCGTCCCGAAGCTGGTTCCGAGCGTCCTGGGCCGCCGCCAACGCGGCGGCGTCAGCCGCCGTCTGCGCCCCATTGCGCGTCGCGGCGGCCTGCCCAACGGCGAAGTACACGAACGCAAGAAAGAGCAGACCCGCCATCACGGTGATGTAGATGGGGAAGGCCTGCCCGGAATCGCCGGTGCGACGACCGGTCACTCGCCTCCGCCACCGCCAGTGAGGCTGGAGATCTTGGTCCTGATCGCGTTCATGATGTCCTGGCCGATACTCGTACCGGTGATCGCCACCACGATCGCCACGACCACCACAATGATCCCCAGGTACTCGACCGCCGTCTGCCCCCGGTCCCTCGACCGCGCTCGCACCCAGCCGCCGAAGTGGACCTTTGTCCTCGTCACGGCCTTCAGCAGCACGTCGCTCATGATGGTCCCCTCCGGATGTGTAGGCCCGCGCACGGTACGCGGCCACCCCACCCCTACCCAAGGGCCCGCAGGCCCAAATGCGGGCCCAATTCACGACGCCGTCCTCGTGCCGAGCCAGGCCGCTATCGCCTCGCTGCGTGTCGTGGCGTGGAGTTTCGCGAAGATGCGGTTGATGTGGTTCTTGACCGTCTTCTCGCTGATGAAGCAGGTGTCGGCGATCTGCCGATTGCTCAGGCCCGACGCGATCAGGTCCATCACCTCCGCCTCCCTCCCACTCAGACCAAACCGTCCCACATTCGGTTGCACATGCGAAGTCATTTCGCGAAACCGCAATGAATTCGAGACACTTGGCACCCCACCACCATGTGCAGTCGCATCCGGAATCCCTCGCACCACCCCCAGCAGCGCATTCGCCGCCGTCGGCGTGAAGTGTGCCCGGCCCGCCCGTACGTCCCGGACCGCCGTCACCAGTTCCTCCGCCGTGAACTCCCCGTGGACCAGGTACCCGCCCGCCCCCAGCCGCAGCGCCTCCCGCACCACCGCGCTCTCGCCGCTGTACGTCAGCATCAGCACCGGAGCCAGGCGGACCAGGTGCGGCAGGGCCGTGAGGCCGTCGACGATCGGCATGCGGACGTCGAGGAGGACCACGTCCGGGCGGTGGCGTTCCGTCGCCTCGCGTGCCGTGCGGCCGTCCGGGGCCTGGGCCACCACCTCGATGTCGGCGTGGCCGTCCAGCAGGGCCGTCAGGCCCGCGCGGACCACCGGGTTGTCGTCCGCGATCACGACTCTGAGCGTCATCCCGCAGCCCCCTCGACCGAGACCGGGAGTTCCAGGCGGACCTCCGTGCCCTTCACGGCCGCGCCCCGCCCGATGCGGATCCGCGCCCCCACCTCCGCCGCCCGCTCCACCATGCCCACCAGGCCGAAGTGGCCGGTCCTGCGCAGGTCGTCCAGGGTCGTGCCCGGGGGCAGGCCGCGGCCGTCGTCGCGCACGCTGATGCGGAGCAGGCCCGCGAAGACACCGGCCGAGACGTCGACACGCGTCGGGTGGGCGTGACGGCCCGCGTTCTCCATCGCCTCCGAGGCGATCGTGAGCAGCTGCCGCGCCACCGCGTACGGCACAGGCGGTACGGCGTCCGCGTCGGCGCCGGCCCCGGCGCCCACGTACCGCGCCTCGATGCCCGAGCGGACCGCGAAGTCCCGTACCCGGTCGGTGAGTTCGGCGGTCACGTCGACCGCGCCCGTCCTCCCCCCGGCGTATGACCGGCTGCGGAGGTCCGCGAGCAGCTCGCGCGACTCGGCCGCCGCCCTGCGGGCCGAGCGGGCCACGACCTGCGCCTGCTGTCGCGGGTCCGGCGACACCGCCAGGGCGTCCGCCGCCAGCGCGAGGCCGTACAGCGTCTTCGCCACCGAGTCGTGCATGTCGCGTGCGAGGCGGGCCCGTTCCTCCTCCACCGCCTGCGCCGCTGCGAGGGCCCGCGTCGCCGCCCCGAAGCGGAGCAGCAGGTTCCTGAGCGTCACCCCGAGCGCGCCGGTGATCACGCACAGGCCCGGCAGCAGCGTGGCCTCGCCCACGTCGGCCGCATAGGCCGCGTAGATCGCCAGCAGTATCAGCGACTGGAGGCACGCGAAGAACGCGGCCCCGCGCCAGCTGTAGGCCAGACCCGCCAGCAGCGGCGTGCAGACACTGACGTACCCCAGCGTGCTCTCCGGGCCCGCCGTGCCCAGGAGCAGCGAGCCGAAGAGCGTGTCCGCGGCGAGCAGCGCCGGGTGCCGGAGCAGCAGCGGGCCGAACCGCTCCCAGTCCCTGAACAGCGCGTACGAGACCATGAAGGTGACCAGGACGGCCGCGCCGACGAGCCAAGCCGCGAGGCCGGGGGCAGCCCCCAGCAGCGCGGCCGGGGTCGCCAGGGCGATCATCGCGAGCCGGAAGCCGAAGACCTGACGGCACATGGCCTGGAGCGCGTTGACCTGGAGATTGATGGACACGGGCGCGGACACGGGCGCGGACATGGGCGCTGACACGGACACCGCTCACTCTCCCGTGATCGAGCCGAAGTTCGTTCCCGTCCCCAGGAACAAGCCCGCGCCCAGCAGGATCATCGTCGCCGGGACCATCAGGGTCGTGATCACCATCGTCGCCTTGGGGACCGCCTTCGCCGCCTTCCTCCGTGCGTTCTGGGCGTCGGTCCTGCGCATGTCGTTGGCGATCTGGATCAGCGTGTCGACGATCGGCGCGCCGAGCTCCTCGCCCTGCTGCAGCGCCGTCACGAACTGGGCGACCTGTTCGGAGTCGTTGCGCCGCCGCAGTTCGTCGAAGGCCTGTCGGCGGCTCACGCCCATGTCCATCTGGCGCAGCGTGATCCTGAGCTCGTCCGACCAGGGGCCCTCGTACTTGTCCGCCACCCGGTCCAGTGCCTGCCGGAAGCCGAGCCCGGCCGACACCACCACCGCCAGCACGTCGAGGAAGTCGGGCAGCGTGCGCTCGATCTGGTCCTTGCGGATGCGGATCGCCGACCAGATGCCCACCTCGGTCCAGAAGGCACCGAAGGCGAGAAGCAGCAGCGCGACGAAGAAGTCGCCGTTGGAGAGCATGACCAGGCCGCCCAGGCCGCCGAGGAATCCGTAGACCGCGCGCCGGGCTCCGTACCGGTCGATGGTCAGGCCCCCCGGGTTCCCCGCCAGGTCGATCCGGCGCCGGACGGCGTTGACCCGCTTGGGCCCCATCAGGCGCAGTACGGCGGCGGAGTAGCGCATGCCGAGCCGGTCCACGACGGAGTCCACGGCTCCGGTGCGCGTGGAGCCGACCTCCAGGGCGAGCCGGAGGTCGTCGGGGAGCTTGGCGTCCGCGCGGTAGAGGCGGATGCCGTGGAAGATCCCGGCGACCGACAGGCCGGCGACGAGGGCCAACAACAGTTCCATACGCGTCAGCCCCTCAGACGTCGATCTTCGAGAAGCGGCGGATGACGACGAAGCCGACGACGTACAGCGCGAAGGCGGCGACGACGGCGAACTGGCCGAGGCCCGAGCCCGTCATCCGGTCGAGCGCGCCCGGCTGCATGTTGTCGATCAGGAGAAGCGAGCCGATGCCGATGACCGGGACCGCGTACGCCGTCATGCTCACCTGGGAGAGCTGGGTACGGACCTCGCGACGGGTCTCCTTGCGCTCCTCCAGCGTCTCGGTGAGGTTGCGCAGCGAGGAGACGACCGTGCCGCCCGCCTTGTTGGCGAGGACGAGGGTGGTGACGAGGACGACCAGTTCGCGGGAGGGCAGGCGCTCGGCGAGTTCGCCGAGGGCGTCGTCGACGGACGTGCCGACCGCGAGCTGCTGGGCGACCTTCTCCAGTTCGTCGCCGGCGGGCGCCTCCAGCTCGTCGGCGGCCATGCTGAGCGCCATCCGCAGCGCCAGTCCGGCCTGGGTGGCGTTGGCGAGGATCCTCGACAGCTCCGGCAGCTGGTTGATGAACTTCTCGATGCGCTTCTGCCGCTGCCAGTTGAGGAATCCCAGGGCGACCCACACGCCGAGGAAGCCGCAGATGGGCCCGAAGAACGGGGAGAGTACGGCCTGTCCGGTGATCCACAGCGCGGCCACCGTCGCGGCCATGGAGACGACGAACTCCCCAGGGGTCAGGTCGAGTCCGGTGGCGGAGATCCGCAGCTCCAGTCTCCGCCCGAACGCGGTACGGCGTACGCGCCGGTCGACGGCACGGAAGCGGCGTCTGCGCCGGCCGCCGCCCTCGGGCGCGCCGCTCTCGGTGAGCCGGGCGACCAGGGCGGCGCGCTGGGCGGCTCCACTGGCGTACGTATGGATGCCGAGCACCCCGAGGACGCAGCAGAGCAGCGCGACGCCGGTCACCAGCCAGGTGAGGTGGTTCATGGACGGTCCCCCTACTTCGCTTCTCGGGTGGCGAGCTGCTCGTCGGACGCGGCGACGCCGAAGGCCTGGGGGATCGGCTGGCCCGCCATGTACAGCCGGTCGGCGACCCTGCGGGGCAGCGGGAAGTACGCGTACGACCCGTACACCCGTCCGTCGGCCGCGAGCGGCTGGGCGCGGAAGGCGCAGACGGTGGCGAGGGTGAAGCGCTCGCGTCCGTTCGAGGCCAGGATGGCGATCTCGGTGATGCGGCGGGTGCCGTCGGCGTGCCGGGTGAGCTGGACGAGGACGTCGACGGCGCTGTTGATCTGGTCCCTGAGCGCCTCGAAGGGGACCTTGACCTCCGACATCGACGCCAGGGTCTGCAGGCGCATCAGCGCGTCCTCGGCCGAGTTGGCGTGGACGGTGGCGAGCGAGCCGTCGTGTCCCGTGGACATCGCCTGGAGCATGTCGAGGGTCTCGCCGCCGCGGACCTCGCCGACGATGATGCGGTCGGGGCGCATGCGCAGGGAGTTGCGGACGAGGTCGCGGATGGTGACCTGGCCGCGGCCCTCGATGTTCGGGGGGCGGCTCTCCAGACGGATGACATGGGACTGCTGGAGCTGGAGTTCGGCCGAGTCCTCGATGGTGATGACGCGCTCGCCGTCCGGGATCAGTCCGGACAGCGCGTTGAGGAGCGTGGTCTTCCCGGTACCGGTGGCGCCGGAGACGATCACGTTGAACTTGGCCTGGACGAGGCCGGCGAGCAGGAACAGCATCTGCTCGTCGAGCGAGCCGAGCCCGATCATCTCCCGCAGGGTGTACGCGCGGGGGAAGCGGCGGATCGTCAGGGTCGCCCCGGTCAGGGAGAGCGGCGGGATGATCACGTTGACGCGCTCGCCGGACGGCAGTCGGGCGTCGACCATCGGATTCGACTCGTCCACACGCCGGTTGACGGTGGAGACGATCCGCTCGATGGTCTGCATCAGCTGCTCGTGGGAGGCGAAGCGCAGCGGCAGCAGTTCGACCCGGCCCGCACGCTCGATGTAGATCTGGTCGGGGCCGTTGACCATGATCTCGGTGATGGAGGCGTCTTCGAGGAGCGGTTCCAGGACGCCGAGGCCGAGCGCCTCGTCGACGACGCGGCGGATCAGCTGGGCGCGTTCGGTGGTGGAGAGGACGGGGCCCTCGCGGCTGATGATGTGGCCGAGGACGCGCTCCAGTCGGGCGCGCCGCTCGGCGGCCGCGAGCGCGGACATCTCGGTGAGGTCGATCTCCTCGAGGAGTTTGACGCGGAAGGAGGCGACGAGGTGGCCGTCCTCCCTGCCTCCCGCGCCGTTCTCCTCGGGGGCGCTGATACGGGCCCGCAGACTCATGCTTACTCGTCCTCCTCGGGCAGGGGCAGGGTGGCGGCCTTCGTCACGGACCCGAAGCCGTCCCAGAAGGGGACGACGGAGGGGATGCGGACGGTGACCGTCGCCGTGACCTCGTCGGATCCCTCCGGGGCGGAGACGTCGCTGCGTTCGGCGATCCAGCCGCTCATCGCGGCCCGGCCCGCCGCTTCCGGGCCGAGCGTCGTGTCGTCGTGCGTGGCGGCACGGGCCGCGGCGCGCGCTCCCGTGCCCGCCTGCTGGGCGGCGTACGCGGCGATGCCGAGCTGGATGCCCGCGAGGGCGACGAGCAGCAGGATGGGCAGGAAGCCGAGGTATTCGACGGCGACCTGGCCCCGGTCACGTGACCTCATGGCCCCTCCCTGTCTTCCCGTACGGCTCCGGCCTCACCGGTCACGGTGAAGGGGAAGCTGATCGCGCCCGGGAAGAGCACCGGCACCTTGAGCCGTACCGTCGCCCGCACCATCTCCCCGGACGGGGCACAGGCCACGGAGGCTCCCGCCGCCCACGCCCCCTCCAGGTGCCGCCTGCCGGCCTCCTGGCAGTCCCCCTCCACCGCCCCGGCCCGTACCGCCTCGTCCGCCGCGTTCCCCGCGAGCGTGAAGGTGTAGCCGACCAGGACGCACTGCCACAGCAGCACCAGCGTGAGCAGGATCAGCGGCACCATGCCAAGGAACTCGATCGCCACCTGCCCCCGGTCGTCCCGGTAGTCCCTGCACTCCCGGTACGCCCGGTACGCCTGGTACTCCCGGTACGCCTGGTGCGCCTGGTGCGCCTGGTAGGCCGGCATGGCTCAGCGCCCTTTCCCGCGTCGTCGCAGGCCGACCGATCCCCGGTCGTCGCCGCGCGTGAGGGCGAGCTGCTTGCCCGGCCCCCGCGGAGCGCCACCCCGCGGTGGACGGGCCTCCGGCCCCTGCACCAGGCCCAGTTCACCGGCGAGGGACCACAGGGCCTGCTTCACGGTCGAGCGCGCGTCGAGCTCGTGCATCCGGCCCGCGTCGACGACGCCCTGCAGTTCCTTGAAGTTGGCGGGGACGACGACGCCCGCCAACCGGGTCCCGGTGATCTTCTGGATGAGGGCGGGCTGGATCTCGGAGGACCGCGTGTACCGGTTCACCAGGACGGTGCTCTCCTCCGCCTTGCGGATCTGGAGACGGTCCCACATCCGTACGATCCGCTTCGCGGCGCGGACCGCGACCACGTCCGGGGTGGTGACGAGGAGCGCCGCGTCGGCCATCTCGACGGCCACGGCGCCCGCGCCGGTCAGATACGTGCCGCAGTCGACGACCACGACGTCGTAACGGGAGCGCAGTGCGCCGATGATCTGGCGGGCGGAGCGGTCGGCGACGTCCTCGCCGCGTTCGCCCTCGCCGGGGGCGAGGAGGAGGGCGATGCCCGTCTCGTGGGTGTAGACCGCGTCCTGCAGGACGCGGGGCGAGATGTCGTCGACGGCGGCGAGGTCGACGACCGAGCGGCGGAACTGTACGTCGAGGTAGGAGGCGATGTCGCCGCCCTGGAGGTCCATGTCGACGAGGGCGACGGTGCGGCCGGAGGCCCGGGAGGCGAGGGCGAGCTGCACGGCGGTGACGGTGGTGCCGACGCCGCCCTTGGCGCCGCTGACGGTGACGACGGTGCCGCCGGGCCCGGTGAGGACGTCGGCGCCCGTGCCGAGGTGGCGGCGGACGCCGGCGGACCACTGGGCGGCGGCCTGGACGCGGCTGGCCAGTTCCTCGTAGCCGAGGGGGAGGGTGACCAGGCCGCGGGCGCCGGAGTCCATGGCGGCCGAGAAGAGCACGGGGCTCGCGTCGGCGGTGATGAGGACGACGCCGACGGCGGGGAAGCGCAGGGCGACCTCGCGGACGAGTTCGAGGGCCGGGACCGGGCCGATCCGCTCGTGGACCAGGACGACTTCGGGCAGTTCGTCGACGGACTCGGCGGCCAGGCGGGCGAGGGTGTCGACGAGCTGGGTGGAGTCGGCGACGGGTGCGGCGGGCTCGGCGTCGGGGAGCTGGCTGAGCAGCGTGACGACGGACCGGGCCGCGTCGGGGTCGGCGACGGCCGGCAGGATCCTGGTGCTCATACCGGCCTCACTTGTCCTTGTCGAGCGTGTAGGTGCGGTCGCCGGGGCTGACGGTGGGTTCGCTGCCGGGGGCGACGGGTGCGACCAGCGCGAGCCGTACGTGCTCGGCGAAGGACTCGGCGTACGCGACACGCTGGGTGTCGAGGGTGGAGAGGGCGAAGGTGATCGGTACGGCCTCGGTGGCGCGGCTGCTCCGGTCGTTCCGGTCGCTGATGGGGGTGAGCTTGCCGACGTCGAGGACGCGGGCGTTGCTGACGATGACCTTGGACTGGGCCGGCCGGCCGTTCTTCTCGCCGGCGAAGGTGGCGTAGATGTTGACCGTCGCGCCGGGGGTGATCTTGCCGGCGACCCCGGTGGCGGCGTCGATCATGATGGCGATCTCCTGCTGGCCCGGCTGGAGCGCCGGGCGTTTGACGATCATGTCGGTCTGCAGCAGGGATCCGGCCCGGAGCGTGGTGACGGCGATCTTTCCCTCGACCTGCGCGAGGTCGGTGACGGCGTTGGCCGAGAGCCAGCGCTCGGGCATCGAGATCTTCTGGAACTGTCCGGCGCTCAGCGGGGTGTAGGGCGCCACGTCGCTCCTGATCCGGTACGCCGTCACCTCGGGTCCGACCTTGGAGTTCACGTCGCCGATCACCGAGAGGACACCGGCGAAGGCGCCCAGGGCACACAGGACCGACAGCAGAAGAAGAAGGACGCCACGACGCTGGCGGGAGTTCATTGCCGTACAACCTCGATCGGAGACGTGTGACTCGGTGGACAGGGGACGCTTGACGAAGGAGAGGGCCGGGGTCCGGACCGCCCCGGGCTACGGGACACGGGCCGCGGAGGCGTGGTTCCCGGCCGTGAGCGCCCGGGGTTCCGTCGCGGCGGCGGTCGGCAGCGGGGCGGAGCAGAAGCCGCAGCGGTCGCCGATGAACTCCATCCGGCACCAGTGGCAGGTCTCGCGCCGTACGGAGGAGACCAGTTGGTACAGGACGGCGATGTCCGGCAGGTAGGCGGCGAACTCCACCAGCCGGCCCGTCCCCCACCAGCGCGGCGACTCGGCGGGCAGCGGCGCCTCCTGCACGGCCTGGACCTGCCAGCGCGGGGCGAGGGTGGCGGTGGGCCACTCGGTCTGCAGCTGTCCTCGGGCCAGGACGAGCTGGGTGGCGAACTCGGGTCCGGCCGGCGGTTCGGCGCCCGGCGCGATCCTGACGAGCTGCGGGACGGGCCCGGCGAGCACGGCGAACTGGGCCCCGGGCATCCAGCCCTTGAGGTGGGACTTCAGGCTGACCGGTACGCGGTCGAGCTTGGCCACCGAGCCGAGGACGGCCCCGGCGTAGATGTAGTGGGCGAGCAGCCGCGCGGCCGAGGCGACGACACCGGGGCTGAAGTCGCAGACGGACAACTGCCGTAGCTGCCGGGCCAGTACGGCGGTCCCGAGGGGCGGCAGATCGGTCTTGACCAGGGCGATCCGGTCGCTCTCCAGGAGGGACCGTACGGCGTACAGGCGCCGCTCCGTCGCGGTCGGCACGGAGGACGGGCAGACCACGATCACGTAGCCGTACCGGTCGAGGAGGAGCTGCAGGTCGGCGACGGCGGAGGCCAGCGGCTGGGTCTCGGGCGCGGGCAGGACGGCGGCCGTGGGCGTCTGCTGGTCGGTCGGTGGCAGCACCAGGTCGGCACTGGTGACCGCGATCGCTGTCGGCACGTCGGGCTCCCCGTCCCCATGTCCCCATGACTCACTGCGTTCACTGCGTTACTGCACAGCGCGGTGCCTCTGCACTTTATCCACGACCCGTGGGCTGGTGAACACACAATCCGCCAAGCGCCAGGAGATTTCTGGGCCCGCTTGGGCCTTGCCGTGGGCCTTGACATAGGCCCCGCCGTGGGTCCTGCCGTGGGTCTGACGGTGGGCCCGGACCTGGGCCCCAGGGCCCACGCGTCAACTCGCCTTCCCTCCACAGGTCTTGACAACTCAATTGGTCTGGACCAGATTGCAGCCCCAGCGGTGGCCACCGTTCCCGACCCCTCCAGACCCCCGACTCCCCCACCGGAGGCAGCAAGTGGACCGCACCACCACACGCGCGCGCAGATGGATCGGCGGCGCCCTGGCACTGGCCGTCGGCTCCGGCCTCGTCCTCGTCGGCGGCGCCGGCACCGCCCAGGCCGCGGACGTCAACGTGGCCAAGAACGCGGGCTTCGAGTCCGGCACCGCCAACTGGACCTGTTCCGCCGGCAGCGGCACCGCCGTCTCCTCGCCCGTACGCACAGGGGCCGGCGCCCTCAAGGCCACGCCGGCCGGCCAGGACAACGCCAGGTGCACCCAGGTCGTCACCGTCAAGCCCAACTCGACGTACACGCTGAGCGCGTGGGTGCAGGGCGGGTACGCGTACCTCGGCGCGAGCGGCACCGGCACCACGGACGTCTCCACCTGGACCCCGGACAGCTCCTCCTGGAAGCAGCTGACCACCAGCTTCACCACCGGCGCGAACACCACGTCGGTGACCGTCTACACCCACGGCTGGTACGGCCAGGCCCCGATATACGTCGACGACGTCTCCGTCTTCGGCCCCGACGGGGGCGGCGGCACCGACCCCGACCCGGTCGTCCCGGCGACTCCCGCGGGCCTCGCCGCGGGCACGGTCACCTCGTCCTCCGTCGCGCTGAGCTGGAACGCGGTCTCGGGCGCCACCGGCTACAAGGTCTACCGCAACGGCACGCTCGCGCAGTCGGTCTCCGGCACCTCGGCGACCGTGACGGGGCTCGCCGCCGGCACCACGTACCAGTTCCAGGTCTCCGCGACGAACACGGCGGGCGAGTCCGCCAAGTCCGCCACCGTCTCCGCGACGACGAGCGAGGTCACCGACCCCGGCCCCGGCCCGGCCGTCCCCAAGCACGCCCTGACCGGCTACTGGCAGAACTTCGACAACGGCGCGACCGTCCAGAAGCTCCGGGACGTCCAGGCGCAGTACGACATCATCGCCGTCTCCTTCGCCGACTCCACCGCCACTCCCGGCCAGATCGTCTTCAACCTCGACCCGGCCGTCGGATACGCCTCGGTCGCCGACTTCAAGGCCGACATCGCGGCCAAGAAGGCGGCGGGCAAGTCCGTGATCATCTCGGTCGGCGGCGAGAAGGGGAACGTCACGATCAACAGTGACGCCTCCGCGACCGCCTTCGCGAACAGCGCGTACGCCCTGATGCAGGAGTACGGCTTCAACGGCGTCGACATCGACCTGGAGCACGGCATCAACTCCACGTACCTGACCAAGGCGCTGCGCCAGCTGTCGGCCAAGGCGGGCTCGTCGATGGTGCTGACGATGGCCCCGCAGACCATCGACATGCAGAACACCGGCACCGAGTACTTCAAGACCGCGCTCGCCGTGAAGGACATCCTCACGGTGGTCAACATGCAGTACTACAACAGCGGTTCGATGCTCGGCTGCGACGGCAAGGTGTACAGCCAGGGCTCGGTGGACTTCCTCACCGCGCTCGCCTGCATCCAGCTCCAGGGCGGCCTCGACGCCTCCCAGGTCGGGCTCGGCGTGCCCGCCTCGACCCGGGGCGCGGGCAGCGGCTACGTCGACCCGTCGATCGTGAGGAACGCGCTGGACTGCCTGGCGCGCGGCACCAACTGCGGTTCCTTCAAGCCCTCGCAGACCTGGCCGGGCCTGCGCGGTGCGATGACCTGGTCGACCAACTGGGACGCGACGGCCGGGAACGCCTGGTCCAACGCGGTCGGACCGCACGTCCACAACCTCCCGTAACCGTTCCGGGGAGATCCGAGAAGCAGCGCCGCCGCTCCCCCGGCGGCGCTGCCGCCGTTCTCACCGGGGCATGCACCGTTCCAGTACGTGCTCCAGCTGCTCGATCCACTCGCGCACGCGCGCGGCCCGGCCGTTGACGTCACACGCGTAGACGCTGCCGTCGTAGAGCGTGATGCGGACGTGCAGCCGGCGGCCCAGGCGGCCGGCCTCGTACGCCACCGAGCCGATCTCGCTCCAGTCGAAGTCGGCCTCCTCGCCGAAGAGCTCGAAGGTGATCCCCTCGGCGCCGACGACGACGCCGCACTCCCCGTCGGCGGCGATGAGCGCGGGGACGGGCGGCGGAGGCTCGACGGGCATCGGCGGGAGCGGCGCGTCGTGTACGGGGGCGGGCACCGCGTCCCGTACATCCGCCGGCACCCGCGGAGCCGCGATCAGGGTCGGGGTGCGGGCGGGAGCCGGGGCGTCCGGAGCCGGGGCGTCCGGGGCCGGGGCGTCCGCCGGCTCAGCCGCCTCCGACGCCAGCGCGTCCAGGATCCGGCCCGGTGTCGGCCGGTCCTCGGGGTTCTTCGCCAGGCAGGCGGCCACCAGCTCGCGCAGCGGCCCCGCCGGGACCGACGACAGGTCCGGGTCCTCGTGGACGGTGCGGTACATCAGGCCCATCGGGGTCCCGCCCCCGAAGGGCCGTCCGCCCGCCGCCGCGACGAGGACGGCGCCGAGTGCGAAGACGTCGGCGGCCCCGGTCACCTCCTCGCCGAGCGCCTGCTCGGGGGCCAGGTAGCCGGGGGTCCCGAAGGCCGCCCCGGTGGCCGTGAGCCGGGTGGACTCCAGGGCGCGGGCGATGCCGAAGTCGAGGACCCGGGGGCCGTCGGCCGCCATGACGATGTTGCCGGGCTTGAGGTCGCGGTGGACGAGTCCGCACGCGTGGATGGCCTCCAGAGCCTCGGCGAGCGCGGCGCCGAGTCCGCGCAGCCGCCGCTCGGGGAGGGGCCCCTCGGTGGCGACGAGGCCGGCGAGGGTGGGACCGGGGATGTACGCGGTGGCGAGCCAGGGCGCGTCGGCCTCGGGGTCGGCGTCCACGACCTGGGCGGTGTGGAAGCCGCCGACCGTGCGGGCGGCCTCGACCTCGGCGCGGAAGCGGGCCCGGAAGGCCGGGTCGGCGGCGAGTTCCGGCCGGGCCACCTTGACCGCGACCGCCCGTCCGCCGCGCGAGCGCGCCAAATACACGGTGCCCATGCCGCCTTCGCCTAGCTTGTGCTCGATCTCGTACGTACCGATCAGCGTCCCCACGCGGGACAGTATGGCCGAACTCGACATCTTGACCGGTGCATGCCACGGCTCGACGATGTGCCCGGACACCCGCACCAGTTTGTCGCACACCCCCACACTCCCCACCCAGGAGACAGCATGCGACTTCGTATTCGCGGAAGAAGGTCCGCCGCCCTCGCGGTTCTTCTCGCGCTCGCCGTGGCGACGCCGTTCGCCGTCGACGCGACACCCGCCGGGGCCGACCCGGCGCCGGCCGCCGCCGCCGAGGAGGTGATCCGGCAGTACGAGGTCGCCGGGCCTTCCACCGTGGCCGCCCGTACCGCACTCGCCGCCACCGGAGTCTCGCTGGACGAGGTCGACGCCCGGTCGGTCGTGGTGAGCGCCAACGCCGAGCAGCTGAGGAAGGTCAAGGCCCTCGGCTACAAGGTCACCGCTCTGCCGGCCCCGCCCGACCGCTCGGGGGCGGGCACCACGGTCGGCCCGCTCGACTTCCCCTCCGCCGACTCGCGCTACCACAACTTCGCCGAGATGAACGCGGAGATCGACCAGCGCCTCGCCCAGTACCCGGGCATCATGAACAAGCGCGTCATCGGCAAGACGTACCAGGGCCGGGACATCGTCGCCATCAAGATCAGCGACAACGTGGGCACGGACGAGGCCGAGCCCGAGGTCCTGTTCACCCACCACCAGCACGCCCGCGAGCACCTCACCGTCGAGATGGCGCTGTACCTGCTGCGCGAGCTCGGCGCGGGTTACGGGTCGGACTCCCGGGTCACGAACCTCGTCAACAGCCGCGAGATCTGGATCGTGCCGGACCTCAACCCGGACGGCGGCGAGTACGACATCGCCTCCGGCTCCTACCGCAGCTGGCGCAAGAACCGGCAGCCCAATTCCGGCTCCTCGTACATCGGTACGGACATGAACCGGAACTGGGACTACAAGTGGGGCTGCTGCGGCGGCTCCTCGGGCTCCTTCAGCTCCTCGACGTACCGGGGCGCCGCCCCCGAGTCCGCCCCCGAGGTGAAGGTCGTCGCCGACTTCGTCCGCTCGCGCGTGGTGGGCGGCAAGCAGCAGATCAAGGCCGCGATCGACTTCCACACGTACAGCGAGCTGGTGCTCTGGCCCTTCGGCTACACCACGGCCAACACCACGACCGGGATGACCCAGGACGACCGGGACGCGTTCGCCACGGTGGGGCAGAAGATGGCCGCCAGCAACGGCTACACCCCGGAGCAGTCGAGCGACCTCTACATCACGGACGGGTCGATCGACGACTACCTGTGGGGTGCGCACAAGATCTTCGGGTACACCTTCGAGATGTATCCGACCTCGTCCTGGAACGGCGGCTTCTACCCGCCCGACGAGGTGATCGAGCGCGAGACGAGCCGCAACAGGGACGCCGTGCTCCAGCTCCTGGAGAACGCCGACTGCATGTACCGCTCGATCGGCAAGGGGTCGCAGTACTGCACCGCCTGACGCCGACGGGGCGCCCTGGGGTTCCCGGGGCGCCCTCCGTCGTACCGGGCGGCCTCAGCCGAGAACGGCCAGGGCGTCGATCTCGATGAGGAGACCCTTGGGGAGGCCGACGTAGACCGTCGTACGGGCCGCGGCGGGGGCCTTGAGGCCCTGCTCCTCGAAGTACGCGTCGTAGATCTCGTTCATCTCGGCGAAGTGGTCGACGTCGGTGAGGTACACGCGCATCATCATCACGTCGTCCCAGCTCGCACCGCCCTCCTCCAGGATCGCCTTGACGTTGGCGAAGGTCTGGAGGGTCTGCTCGCGCAGGGTCGGACCGGCCGGCGTCGGGGGCCGGTCCTCGACGGCGGGCAGGAAGCCGACCTGGCCGGCGACCTGCAGGATGTCGCCCTTCCTGACGCCGTGCGAGAACTTCGCGGGCGGGGTGGTGTGCGTGGCGGGGGTGAGCGCGATCTTCTCTGTCATGCCTGGTCCTTGCCTGAGTAGTCACGGCTGATGGCGTCGGCGGTACGGCGCACCAGCGGGAGCAGGGTGAGGAGTTCCTCCGCGGTCACGATCACGTTCGGTGCGGAGACCGACATGGCGGCGACGACGCGGCCGTCCGGGCCGTGGACGGGCGCCGCGACGCAGTTGATGGACTCCTCGTGGCCACCGAGGTCGGTGGCCCAGCCCTGTTCGCGTACGGTCGCCAGTTCCTTGAGGAAGGCGGCGGCGTTCGGGGTCGAACGGGGCGTGTACATGGGGTAGTCGAGCCTGGCGGCGAGGGCGCGCAGCTCGGGCTCGGGGAGGTCGGCGAGCAGCAGCTTGGCGACGGCGGCGACGGTGATCGCGACCGGCTTGCCGATGCGCGAGTACATCCGGACCGGGTAGCGGCTCTCGACCTTGTCGATGTAGAGGACCTCGTTCTCCTCGTGGACCGCGAGGTGGACGGTGTGCCCGGTCTGCTCGTTGAGCGCGGCGAGGTGGGGGTGGGCGATCTCGCGGATGTCGAGGTTCTCGACGGCCTCCTGGGCGAGGGCGAAGAGGCGGGCGCCGAGGCGGTAGCGCTGGTCCTGCTGGCGGAAGACGAGCCCGTGCTCGTGCAGCGTGCGCAGCAGGCGCAGGGCGGTGGACTTGTGCACCCCGAGCCGGTCGGCGACCTGCCCGAGGTCGGCGGGGCCCTGGGCGAGCAGCGGCAGGATGCTGAGCGCGCGGTCGACGGTCTGGCTCATGACGTACGTACCTCCTGGTCCTGCCCCGTCCGCGTCCAGCCGGGGCCGAGGTGAAGTCTCCCCCAGCCCTCGTCGTCCAGGGCGACGAGCCGGTCGGCGTGTACGGGGGTGGGCGGCGGGGTCGCGAGGTCGCCGGGGACGGTGAGCGCGGCGGCGGCCATGAGGTGCCCGTGCCGGACGCGCGCGGTGACGTCGAGCCCGCGAAGGGTGCCGGACAGAAACCCGGCGGCGAACGCGTCCCCGGCGCCGACGGGGGCGACGACGTCGACGCGGGGGGCGGGGACGTCGGTGACGGTGTCATATCCGGCCCCGCTGGGGGTCCCCCCACGCCGCAGGGCGTAGGGGGAGATTGAGGTGCGGGGGTCTGGGGGCGGAGCCCCCGGTTCGGGAAGGGGCCGGGCGGGGAAGGAGCCGGCGCGGCGCTCGAAGACGACCGCACCCCGCGCCCCCCGCTTCACCACCACGACCGGCGGCTCCGGCAGGGCCTCGCGCACCGCCTCCGGCCCCGCCACCCCCCACGCCTCCTCCGCCTCGTCCTCCCCCACGAACACCAGGTCCGCCCCCCGCGCGAGCTCCAGAAGCACGCGCGCCCCCTCCGCCCCGCCCTCGCGCCACAACCCGGCCCGGAAGTTGACGTCGAAGGAGACCAGCGGCCGACGGCGGTCCGGGCGCGACGCGGTCAACTCCCGCATCAGGGCAAGGCAGTCGTCCGACAGCGCCGCCGTGATCCCGGACAGGTGCAGGATCCGCCCTTCCGCGACCGACTCGTACGGCACGGTCGCGGGCGACATCGCCGAGGCGGCCGAGCCCGCCCGGAAGTACACGACCTCGTGCTCCTCGGCCGCCCGGTCCGTCGCGGTACGGAAGTAGACCCCGGTCGGCCGCCCCGCGTCCCGCGCGACCGCCGACACATCGACCCCGTACGCCCCGATCGCCTCGACCAGGTGGTCGCCGAAGCCGTCCGCCCCCACCCTCCCGACCCACTTCACGCGGTGCCCGGCCGCGGCCAGCGCGCAGGCCACGTTGGACTCGGCGCCGCCGATGGCGCGGGTGAAGGAGGGGACGTCGGCGAGGCGGCCGGGCCGGCTGGGCAGAAAGGTGACCATGGACTCGCCGAGGCAGACGACGTCGACGGGTGACGCGTCCACGGGCGGGTTTCCGGTCACTCTCGGGCTCCTCGTGGATCTGTGGATCTGTGGATCATGCGGGTCCGTTGACCCCGCGCTCGCCCGGATGTTAGACAGCAGTCAGCGGCATACGCAATGACTGTTGCACATCTTGCAACACCTCATAATGCACTGCACGAGTACCGCACCGCACGCACCGCACCAGGAGGTCCCCATGCCCGCCGCCGCCCACAAGGCCACCGCGCAGCTGGCCGACGAGCGCGTCGACCACCGCTTCAAGGCCCTGCCCCCGGACGCCGAGGGCCTGACGGTCGGCGAGCTGGCCGCCCAGCGCCGCAACCTCTTCACGGGCGGCTTCACCACCCCCGTCCTCGCCCTCTCCGCCGAGTCCGTCGAGCACAACCTCCGCCTCCTGGAGACCTACGCCGAGCGCCACGGCCTCGCCTTCGCCCCGCACGGCAAGACCTGCATGGCCCCGCAGCTCTTCGACCGCCAGCTGGAGTACGGCGCCTGGGGCATCACCGCCGCCGTCCCCCACCAGGCCCGCGTCTACCGCGCCCACGGCATCGCGCGGATCTTCCTCGCCAACGAGCTCGTCGACGCGACGGCCCTGCGCTGGCTGGCCTCCGAGCTCGACACCGACCCGGACTTCCGCTTCGTCTGCTACGTCGACTCCGTGCGCGGGGTCGAGCTGATGGACGCGGCCCTCACCGAGGCCGGGGCCCGCCGCCCCGTGGACGTCGTCGTCGAGCTCGGCGCCGGCGAGGGAGCCCGTACCGGAGCCCGTACCGAGGCCGACTGCACCGCCGTCGCCGACGCCGTCGCGGCGACCACGACCCTGCGCCTGGTCGGCGTCGCCGGCTACGAGGCCCCGGTCCCGCGGGCCGACCCCGAGCGCGTCCGCGCCTGGGTGCACCGGCTGGTCTCCCTCGCCGCCGACTTCGACAAGGCGGGCCGCTTCTCCCCCGGGATCGAGGAGATCATCGTCAGCGCGGGCGGCAGCGAATGGTTCGACGTGGTCGCGGACGTCTTCGCCGAGATCCCCGAACTCTCCCTCCCCGTCCTGAAGTTGCTGCGCTCCGGCGCCTACGTCTCGCACGACGACGGCCAGTACCGGAACCTCACGCCCTTCAACCGGGTCCCCGAGGAGGGCGCGCTCCACCCCGCGTTCCGGCTCTGGGCACAGGTCGTCTCGCGCCCCGCCCCCGAGCAGGCCTTCACCAACGCGGGCAAGCGCGACGCCGCGTACGACCTCCACCTCCCCGAGGCACAGGTGGTCCGCTCGGCACGTGACGGCCAGGTCCGGCCGGCCACCGGCATCACCGTCACGGCTCTGTCCGACCAGCACGGCTGGCTGGAGACGACGCCCGAGGCCGAGATCGAGGTCGGCGACTGGCTGGGCATGGGCCTGTCCCACCCCTGCACCAGCTTCGACAAGTGGCAGCTGATCCCGCTGGTCGAGGCGGACGGCACGGTCGTCGACTACATCCGTACGTTCTTCTAGGAGGAACGGGGCCATGGATCTCGTCTTCCGTGACGCGGAGGTCGTCGACGGCTCCGGCGGGGACTCGTACCGCGCCGACGTGGCCGTCGACGGCGGACGGATCGCCGCCATCGTGAAGGAGGGCGCGGCGGCGGGCTGTCAGCGACCCACCGCCCGGCGCACGGTCGACGCCGAGGGCCTGGTCCTCTCCCCCGGTTTCATCGACATGCACGCCCACAGCGACCTCGCGCTGCTCCGCGACCCGGACCACAGCGCGAAGGCCGCGCAGGGCGTGACCCTCGAAGTCCTCGGCCAGGACGGCCTGTCGTACGCGCCGGTCGACGACCGCACGCTCGCGGAGGTCCGCCGGGCGATCACCGGCTGGAACGGCGACGGATCCGACGTGGACGTCGACTGGCGCACGGTCGGCGAGTACCTGGACCGTCTCGACCGCGGCGTCGCCGTCAACGCGGCCTACCTCATCCCCCAGGGGACGGTCCGGATGTACGCGGTCGGCTGGGACGACCGCCCGGCGACGCGGACCGAGCTCGACCGGATGCGGCAGCTCGTCGCCGAGGGCATGGAACAGGGCGCGGTCGGCATGTCCTCCGGCCTCACCTACACGCCCGGCATGTACGCCCCGGACACCGAACTCACCGAGCTGTGCCGGGTCGTGGCGCGGTACGGCGGCTACTACTGCCCGCACCACCGCTCGTACGGCGCCGGTGCGCTCCAGGCGTACGAGGAGATGGTCGCCCTCACCCGGGAGGCCGGCTGCGCGCTCCATCTGGCCCACGCGACGATGAACTTCGACGTGAACGAGGGGAAGGCGCCCGATCTCCTGGCCCTCCTGGACGAGGCCCTGGAGGGTGGCTCGGACATCTCCCTCGACACGTACCCGTACACCGCCGGCTGTACGACGCTGGTGGCGCTGCTGCCGAGCTGGGCGAGCGAGGGCGGGCCGGAGGCGATCCTGTCCCGGCTCGCGGACGACGCGACGGCGGAGCGCGTCCGCCACCATCTGGAGGTCGTCGGCTCGGACGGCTGCCACGGGGTGCCGGTCGCGTGGGACACGATCGAGGTCTCCGGGGTGTCCGACCCGGGGCTCGCGGACGCCGTGGGCCGCCGCCTGGACGGCTGGGCCACCGCGCGCCGCCTGCTGCTCGCCGACCGGCTCGGCTCGACGATCCTCCAGCACGTCGGCCACGAGGACAACGTCCGCGCGATCATGCGCCACCGCGTCCACACGGGCGGCTCGGACGGCATCCTCCAGGGCCTCAAGCCGCACCCGCGCGCGTACGGCACGTTCCCGCGGTACCTGGGGACGTACGTACGCGAGGAGGGCGTCCTCTCCCTGGAGGAGTGCGTGGCCCACCTCACCTCCCGCCCGGCCGCCCGCCTCCGCCTCCCCGACCGCGGCCTGATCCGCGAGGGCTACCGCGCCGACCTGGTCCTCTTCGACCCGACGACGGTGGCGGCCGGCTCGACCTACGCCGCCCCACGCACGCCCCCGGTGGGCATCCCCCACGTCCTGATCGACGGCCGGTTCGTGATCGAGGACGGCAAGAGGACGGCGACCCTGGCGGGAAGGTCGGTCCGGCGGGCCTAGCGCGTCCCCCGCCCGTTGTGGGCAATCGTCCCGCTGGGGTCCCCCAGGACGAAGTCCTAGGGGGAGGGACGGGTGGGCACACGGGACGGCGCCCTTACGGGCGCGTCCGCTCCATGTGCCCGTCCGCCACGGGGGCGGTGCCCACAACCGACCGCCCCCACGGCTCCCGCCGCATCCACACGAGCCCCAGCACCAACACCGCCCCCGCCAGCGCGAAGCCATACGCGGGCGTGTGCCCCGACGGCGCCGTCTCGTACACGAGCGCCGCCGAGACGACCGCGAGCAGCTGCCCAAGACGGCCGCGCCAGCCGACCGCGGCGACCACCGCCACCCCCCACAGCACGTACCACGGCTGCACCATCGGCGACAGCGCCACCAGCACCACCAGCGCGCCCCCCAGCCCGAGGACCGGATCCACCCGCCCCCTCCACGCCCGCCACGCCAGCGCCCCGATGATCACCAGCGCCGCCAGCAGCCCCAGCGTCTGCACCGCGCCCTTGACCGGCTCGGGGTCGTCGCCGAACAGCAGCCCGAGGCCGAGGCCCACATCACTGGTCACCGACAGCGCCGTGTGAATGGTCCCGGCCACGCTCTGCGTCCGCAGCCACCCGAAGCCCGTCCCTGCCAGCACCGTCGCACCCGCCGCGACCGCGCCCGCCACGAGCCCCGGCAGGGCGAATCCCTTCACCACACCCCGTACGCCGCCGCCGTCCCGCCGCGCGATCATCACGCCGATGAACAGCAGCGCCACCGCCGCCGGCGACTTGACCATCATCGCGAGCCCGACGAGGACGCTCCCCAGCACCCACCGCCCCCGGACCGCGAGCAGCACGCCGCTCAGCATGAGCCCGATCATCAGCCCGTCGTTGTGCATCCCCCCGACGACGTGGATCAGGAGCAGCGGATTGAGCACGGCCAGCCAGAGCGCTCCGCCGCCGCCTCCCAGCCCCCGCACGGCCCACACGATCAGCGCGAGCGCGCCCAGCGCGATCAGCCGCATCCCGAACACGGCCGGCACGATCTCGCCGCCCGTCAGCGTCACCACGGCCTGCGCGAGGACGAGGAAGACGGGCCCGTACGGCGCGGGTGTCTCGGTCCAGTGCCCGCCGACGCTCGCGGCGGCGTCCGCGCCGAGGTCCCCGGGGCCCAGGACCGACGGCCCCGCCCCGTACACGTCATACCCCTCCAGGACCATGGCGCCCTGGGCGATGTAGCTGTAGACGTCGGCACTGTAGAGCGGCGGGGCGAACACCAGCGGTGCCGTCCACCACCCCAGGGTGCCGAGCACACCGTCCGGCACGCCCCGCACGCCCCGTACGCCCGGCACGCCTCGCGCGAGCAGCACCCCGTACCGCCACCAGGCCGCGACGAGCAGCGTCAGCCCCAGGTACGCGAGGACGGCACCGGCCACCGTCAGCGCCGATCCGCGGGGCTCCCACAGCCCCCACGGCTCGCGCACCGGAAGCGTCCCGGCCGCCCATCCGCCCACGGCGACGGCGAGCGAACCGCCCGCGCCCAGCCACCGGCATCCGGAGGCACTCACAACCCACATGACGGGCAAACCTACAGGCCCTGCCCGCCGCCCGCCCCGGTCCGCTCCAGCGTCTCCGCCGCCGTCCCCGCGCGCTGCGTCCGGTGCCAGCGGAGCCGACTGCCCAGCAGCGCCGTGACGACGGACTGGACCACGACGAGGTACATCAGCTGCCGGTAGACGAAGATCTGCAGCGGCAGCGTCCACAGCGGCTCGAACCGCTCGCGGTCCAGCCGCAGCGCGTACAGCGCCGTCCCGACCTGCACCACCGTGAAGCCCAGCCAGACGGCGAGCGCCTGCCCCGCGTCCTGGAACAGCAGGCCGTACACGGCGAAGACGTCCACCAGCGGCGCGAGCAGCGGCAGCACCGTCTGGAACAGCAGGAGGTAGAGCAGACCGCGGCGGCCGAGCTTGCCGGACTGGCCGCGTTCGACGACCGCGCGGCGGTGCTTCCACATCGCCTGGAGGGTGCCGTAGCACCAGCGGTACCGCTGCTTCCAGAGCTGCCGGACCGTCGACGGCGCCTCCGTCCAGGCGATCGCCGACTCCTCGTACACGACCCGCCAGCCGTCCCGGCACAGGGCCATCGTCAGGTCGGTGTCCTCGGCGAGGGTGTCCTCGCTGACCCCGCCGACGCGGGTGAGCGCGTCCCGCCGGAAGGCGCCGATCGCGCCGGGCACGGTGGGCATGCACTCCAGGACGTCGTACATCCGGCGGTCGAGGTTGAAGCCGATGACGTACTCCAGGTGCTGCCACCGGCCGAGCACGCCCTGCCGGTTGCCGACCTTCGTGTTGCCGCTGACCGCGCCGACGCGCGGGTCGGCGAGCGGCTGGATCAGCTTGCGGACGGCGTCCGGCTCGAAGACGGTGTCGCCGTCGATCATCACGACGATGTCGAAGTGCGACCAGGCGAGCCCGGTGTTCAGGGCGGCGGCCTTGCCCGAGTTGGGCTGGCGGACGACCATCACGCGCGGGTCGTCGATCGACTCGGCGATCTCGAAGGTCCGGTCCGTGGAGCCGTCGTCGATGACGACGACCTGGAGGTACTCGTGGGTCGAGGCGAGCAGCGAGCGGACGGTCGCCTCGATGCCCGCCTCCTCGTTGTACGCGGGGACGAGCACCGACACCGGTTCGGTGACCGGCGGCAGCCGGGGCGCCCCGCGGCGCCGCTTGGCGCGGGTGCGGCGGACGTGGAGCCGGGCGACGCCGATCAGCATGACGAGCCGTACGGCGGTGATGGCACCGGCCAGCACGAGCAGTCCGGTCATGGTGTCGGCGAAGGCGCGGGAGAGCTGCTGCGCCCAGATGACGGCCGCGCCCTTCCACTCGGCGAGGAAGGAGACGGTGTACGTGGTGTCGGAGAGGCCGAGCGCGTCGCCGACGGAGGTGTAGGTGGTGGAGCCGCCAGGCGCGGCGCCCGGCTGCGCGAGCAGCCGCTCCGTCTCCCGCACGGCCTGTGGCGATCCCGTGTACTGCCGTACGGAATCGCCGTCGGCCGTCACGAGGAGGTAGCCGGACGCGGCGGCGCCGCGGCCCGCCTCCCACTGGTCGTGGCAGAGCTTGTCGACGGTCGCGGTGTGCGGGAGGCGCAGGAGCCGGGTGCCGATGCCGGCCGAGCCGGCGAGGGCGTTCTGGGTGAAGGACAGCTCCAGGGCGGCGCGCGGGGCGGCGACCTGCGCGAGGTCGGCGTCGGTGTACGTGTGCGAGCCGAGCTCGTGGCCCTCGGCGACGATCCTGCGGACGAGGTCGGGATGGGCTGCGGCGTCGGCGCCGGTGACGAAGAAGGTGGCCTTGGCGCCGCGGGCGCCGAGTACGTCGAGGAGTCGCGGGGTCCAGTCGGGGCTGGGGCCGCCGTCGTAGGTGAGGGCGACGAAGCCGGGGCGGGGCGTGGCGCTGTGCGTGCGGCCGCTCCCGTCGAACCGCAGGACGGGGCCGCCGGCGCGGACGTCCGCGCCGGCCCGCTCGCAGGCGCGCGCGTCGGGGGCGTCCGTCGCCGCGATCTCGTGGCGCCCGTACCCGGCGAAGACGAGCGCGGTCGCCGCGACGAGCAGGGTCAGGCAGAGCACCAGCCAGTGCGCCCGCGGATCGCGCCGCAGCGCGTGCCGGGTCCGCGCGGCGGGTGCGCGGCGGGGGCCTTCGGCGCGGGGCGGCGGGACCGCGTAGCCGCCCGGGGCCTCGTGGGCGGGGTACCCGCCGTGCTGCCCGTACGCCTCGCCCCCACCGTGGTACTGGTCGTACGCGTCGCGCTCGTACGCGTCGCGTTCGTACCCGTACCCGTACCCGTCATGCCCCCCGGGCCCCACCGGCGCGCCCGCCGAGCCCGCCGCGTCCGGCGCGTCCGGCGCGACCGGCACCCCCGCCGCGTCCCCCCGCCCGGCGCCGCGTCGTCCGCGCCGGCCCGCGCGTCGGCCGCCCGTCACTTCGGCCGCTTCGTGGCTCCGGGGGCGTTGCCCGCCTTTCCGGGAGCGGTGTCCGTGCCGGAGGTGGCCGTCGGCGCCGCGGTCGTGGGCGCGGACGAATCGGGTGCCTTGGTGGTGTCGCTCGGGCGCGGGGCCGTGGTGCTCGCGCTCGGCGAGGCGGTCGGCTTCGACGGCGTCGCGGACGCGTCGTCGGAGTCGCCGCCCGCGCCGCCGGAGGGGTCCGTCTGGATCAGCGTGGGCGCCGCCGGCCGCTCGGCGTCCACCCAGGGCAGCGGTCCGTTCGCCGGTCCGGCGCCGAAGGTCCCGGCGACGACCACGGCGAGGAACCCGAGGCAGGCGACACCGACACCCGCGGCCGCCCACCTCATGACGCGACCCCGTCGCCCCGAGGCGTCGACGAAGACGCTGTTGTCCTGGTGGCTCATGGCGGCGGATTGTAAGGATTGAGGCGTCCCGGAGCGAGCCAGGTCACATTCCGGGCATCCGCCCGAGCTTTTCAAGATCCACTCCGGAGCTTCACGAGACCTTTTCCCCAAAGGGGCCCCTCACCCGTTCCGCCCGACGTGTCCCAAAACACGAGGCGCCCGGCCGCACACCGCCGTAAGCTCACGACATGCAGGTGATCCAGTCCACGAAGCTCGCCAACGTCTGTTACGAAATCCGGGGCCCGGTGCTCGAAGAGGCGATGCGGCTCGAAGCTGCGGGTCACCGCATCCTCAAGCTCAACACCGGCAACCCGGCCGCCTTCGGCTTCGAGTGCCCGCCGGCGATCCTCGAGGACGTCCTGCGCAACCTCGCCGACGCGCACGGTTACGGCGACGCGAAGGGCCTGCTGTCCGCCCGCCGCGCGGTGATGAGCCACTACGAGACCAAGGGCATCCCGCTCTCCGTCGAGGACATCTACCTCGGCAACGGCGCCTCCGAGCTGATCCAGATGTCGATGCAGGCGCTGCTCGACGACGGCGACGAGGTGCTCGTCCCCGCCCCGGACTACCCGCTGTGGACGGCCTCGGTCTCCCTCGCGGGCGGCACGGCGGTGCACTACCGCTGCGACGAGCAGGCGGACTGGATGCCGGACCTCGCCGACATCGAGCGGAAGATCACCGACCGCACCAAGGCGATCGTGATCATCAACCCGAACAACCCGACGGGCGCCGTCTACGACGACGAGATGCTCCGCTCCCTCACGGAGATCGCCCGCCGCCACAATCTGGTGGTCTGCTCGGACGAGATCTACGACAAGATCCTCTACGACGGCACGACGCACACGCCGACCGCCGCGATCGCCCCCGATCTCCTCGTCCTCACCTTCAACGGGATGAGCAAGAACTACCGGGTCGCGGGCTTCCGCTCCGGCTGGCTCGCGGTCTGCGGCCCCAAGGCCCACGCCTCCTCGTACATCGAGGGACTGACGATCCTCGCCAACATGCGGCTGTGCGCCAACATGCCGGCGCAGCACGCGGTGGCCGCGGCCCTGCAGGGCCGGCAGTCGATCGAGGACCTGGTACTGCCGGGCGGGCGCCTGCTGGAGCAGCGTGACGTGGCGTACGACCTGCTCACACAGATCCCGGGCGTGACCTGTGTGAAGCCGAAGGGCGCCCTGTACCTCTTCCCGCGCCTCGACCCGGCCGTCTACAAGATCAAGGACGACCGCCAGATGGTCCTCGACCTGCTGCGGGCCGAGAAGATCATGGTCGTGCACGGCACCGGCTTCAACTGGCACGAGCCGGACCACTTCCGGATCGTCACACTCCCCAACGCCAAGGACCTGGCGGACGCGGTGACCCGGATCGGCAACTTCCTGGACGGCTACAGCCAGCCGTGACCCCGGCACTCCCGGACAGCTCTCAACTTTAGATTGAATCTAAGCTAGGATGGCTCCAGAGCTACCGCAGGAGGCCGTCCCCATGTACGAACCGATCCGCACCAAGTCGGTCCACCGGATGGCCGACGACGACCGGAACGCGTATCCGCACCGCTC
The DNA here is from genome assembly GCF_005517195.1 of Streptomyces vilmorinianum. Classification (NCBI taxonomy): domain Bacteria; kingdom Bacillati; phylum Actinomycetota; class Actinomycetes; order Kitasatosporales; family Streptomycetaceae; genus Streptomyces; species Streptomyces vilmorinianum. Next base: position 6,532,545 of record NZ_CP040244.1, read on the forward strand.
CCGCGAGGAGGAGCTGGACATCCAGCTCGCCGGGCATCTCTCCGCCCTGCTCGCCGTCACGGACGAGCTGGGCGACACGGCGGCGGGCGAGCTCATCGCCCGCCAGGTGGCACGGCTGCGCGGCGCGCCGCCCGCCCGTCACGCCGGCCTGAGCGGCTCGGACCCGCAGTCGCTGCACCGACGCGCCCACGCCCTCGCGGGCCGCGCGCTGCTCGTCGCCGCCTCCCGTGCCGACACGGCCGCCGCGATCCTCGCCGCCGAGCGCATGGACGCGCACACCGCCGCCCTGACCCCCTCCAAGCTGGTCAGCGCCCCCTGACGGCCCCGGTCCGCGCGCCGCGAAGGAGCACGGACCGGGAGCCACCCACCTCCCGCTACGGCGTCCGCGGGCTCGTCGCCAGGAACTCCGCGTCCACGACCACACACTCCGGCACGCCGTCACCGAACGGCTTCGCCCCGACGATCACGGCCCGCTCCGAGGCGCCTCGGGGCAGGTCCTCGACATACGCGGTGCCGGTCTCCCGCACACCCCCGCTCGCGTCCTGGAACTCCAGCGTCACGGTGTAACTCCCCCGCCGGGACGCCTCGCTCGTGACCGCCAGCTCGGCCACCGGCCGCCGCGAGACCGGGTCCAGCGCACACCGCGCCACCGTCACGTCCTCCGACGGGAACCGCATGCCCTCGTGGACCTTCCCGTAGACGTAGACATATCCGCCCAGCACGGCGACCGGCGTCAGCACGATCAGCGCCCCGGCCACCACCAGCAGAACGACCGCCCAACGCGGCATCCCCCACCCCCTCCTCCGGGACGGCCCACACGGTACAGCGCCGTCCGGTTCGGTACCGGGATCGGCCCTTCACCCGCCGCCCGCCCAACTCCCCCTGAAATGTGGAGGTCGACGCGCTGATCAACTACGAGTCCGTGCTCCTCACCATGGGCGAGAAGCTCACGGTCGTCCGTCCCGTCGACGGCGTCGTCACCGCCGACTACCCCTTCACCCTGCTCACCTCCGCGAGCCCGGAGGCTAAGCAGGCGGCCGCGACCCTCACCGCCCATCTCCGCACCCCCTCCGCGCAGCAGCTGATCACCGACCGGACCCTGCGCCGCCCCGTCGTCCCCGGTGTGCGCCTGGCGGAGCCGCTCGCCGCCGACCAGCGCCGCGAACTGCCCTTCCCCGGCAGCCGTTCCGTCGCCGACGGCCTTCTCGACGCGTACGAGAACAAGCTCCGCCGCCCGTCCCGTACCGTCTACGTCCTCGACACCTCCGGCTCCATGGCGGGCGAGCGGCTCACCCGGCTGAAGTCGGCGCTCGCCGAGCTGACCGGGGACTTCCGGGACCGCGAGGTGGTCACCCTGATGCCCTTCGGCTCGTCCGTGAAGGCCGCGGAGGTCCGGACGCACACCGTCGACCCGGCTTCCCCGAAGACCGCTCTCGACGCGATCCGCGCCGACGCCGGGGCCCTGTCCGCCTCCGGCGGGACCGCGATCTACTCCAGTCTCCAGGAGGCGTACGCCCACCTCGGCACCGCGGACGGCGGCGACGCGTTCACCTCGATCGTGCTGATGACGGACGGTCAGAACACGGACGGCGAACCGGCCGCCGCGTTCGACGCCTTCTATCGGTCCCTGCCGGCCGCGCGGCAGCGGACACCGGTCTTCCCGATCCTCTTCGGGGACTCCGACCGCGCCGAGCTCGACCACATCGCGACCCTGACCGGCGGCCGGCTCTTCGACGCCACCACGGGCTCGCTGGACGGAGCGTTCGAGGAGATCCGTGGCTATCAGTGACCCGGTCCTGCGGTACCTGGAATCCCGCAAGAACCTCACCGGCAGCGCCTGCGGGCTCGTGGGCCTCGCGCTGACCCTCACCGGCGCGGCCGGCTCCCTGTGGCCGGTGGTCGTCGCGGGCCTGTACGGCGCCGGTGCGCTTTTCGCCCCGCCCGAGCGCCCGCCCGCCCCGGCGTTCCCGGACGCGGCGGAGCAGCTCGACGCCCTGCGGACGGACCTCGCGACCCTGCGCGCCTACCTCACGGAGGTCGAGCTGCCGCCCGCCGCGGCCGGCCACGCGGAAGCGATCCGCCAGCACACCCACACCGCCTATCTGGAGGGGCGTACGGAAAGACACCGGCCCCCGAAGCCGTGAGGGGGCTTCGGGGGACCGGTGTGCATCGTGACGAGCCGTTCGTGACCCCACTGGTCAGGGCGGTGTTCGGGGCGACCCGCCACGAGTCTTGAGGTGCGGGATCAGCCCAGGCGCTCGACCAGCGCGCGGTACTCGTCCCACAGTTCCTTCGGGGTGTGGTCGCCGAAGGTGTTCAGGTGCTCGGGGACCAGGGCGGCCTCCTCGCGCCAGACGTCGCGGTCGACCTTGAGCAGGAACTCCAGGTCCTCCGCCGGCAGCTCCAGGCCGTCGGTGTCGAGGGACTCGACGGTCGGCAGGATGCCGATCGGGGTCTCGACGCCCTCGGCCTTGCCCTCCAGGCGCTCCACGATCCACTTCAGGACGCGGCTGTTCTCGCCGAAGCCGGGCCACACGAACTTGCCCGCGTCGTTCTTGCGGAACCAGTTCACGTAGTAGATCTTCGGCAGCTTGGCCTGGTCCGCGTTCGCGCCGACCTTGACCCAGTGGGCCATGTAGTCGCCCATGTTGTAGCCGCAGAACGGCAGCATGGCGAAGGGGTCGCGGCGCAGCTCGCCGACCTTGCCCTCGGCGGCGGCGGTCTTCTCGGAGGCGACGTTCGCGCCGAGGAAGACACCGTGCTGCCAGGAGAACGCCTCGGTCACCAGCGGGACCGCGGTGGCGCGGCGGCCGCCGAAGAGGATCGCCGAGATCGGCACACCCTTCGGGTCCTCCCACTCCGGGGCGATGATCGGGCACTGCCCGGCCGGGACGGTGAAGCGGGCGTTGGGGTGGGCGGCCGGGGTCTCGGACTCCGGCGTCCAGTCGTTGCCCTTCCAGTCGATGAGGTGCTTGGGCGCCTCTTCGGTCATGCCCTCCCACCACACGTCGCCGTCGTCGGTGAGCGCGACGTTGGTGAAGACGGAGTTGCCCCACATCGTCTTCATGGCGTTGGCGTTGGTGTGCTCGCCGGTGCCGGGCGCGACGCCGAAGAAGCCGGCCTCGGGGTTGATCGCGTAGAGGCGGCCGTCCTCGCCGAAGCGCATCCAGGCGATGTCGTCGCCGATGGTCTCGACCGTCCAGCCGGAGATCGTGGGCTCCAGCATGGCGAGGTTGGTCTTGCCACAGGCGGAGGGGAAGGCTGCCGCGACGTATTTGGACTCGCCCTGCGGCGGGGTGAGCTTGAGGATCAGCATGTGCTCGGCGAGCCAGCCCTCGTCACGCGCCATGACGGACGCGATGCGCAGGGCGTAGCACTTCTTGCCGAGCAGGGCGTTGCCGCCGTAGCCGGAGCCGTACGACCAGATCTCGCGGGACTCGGGGAAGTGCGAGATGTACTTGGTGGTGTTGCAGGGCCACGGCACGTCCTCCTGGCCCTCCTCCAGCGGGGCGCCCAGGGTGTGGACGGCCTTGACGAAGAAGCCGTCGGTGCCGAGCTCGTCCAGGACGGCCTGGCCCATGCGGGTCATGGTGCGCATGGAGACGGCGACGTACGCGGAGTCGGTGATCTCGACGCCGATCGCGGAGAGCGGCGAGCCGACGGGGCCCATGCAGAAGGGCACGACGTACATGGTGCGGCCCCTCATCGAGCCGCGGAAGACGCCCTGCTCACCGGTGAAGATGTCGCGCATCTCCGCCGGGGCCTTCCAGTGGTTGGTCGGGCCCGCGTCCTCTTCCTTCTCGGAGCAGATGAAGGTGCGGTCCTCGACGCGCGCGACGTCGGAGGGGTCGGAGGCGGCGTAGTAGGAGTTCGGGCGCAGAGTCGGGTCGAGCTTCTTGAACGTGCCCTTGGCGACGAGCTCCTCGCACAGGCGCTCGTACTCGGCCTCGGATCCGTCGCACCAGACGATGTTGTCCGGCTGCGTGATCTCGGCGATCTCGTTCACCCAGGCGACCAGTTCCTGGTGCTGGGTGGGGACGGTGGTGGGAGCCGCGTTGTCGCGCGCCACGATTGCTCCTTGATGAGGGGTTTTTTAGATGTCTGCCCCGTGGGGGCTGCGACCCGGATGCTTCGTAGCCGCTCATCCGGTGCCGACCACACTCATTTGATCATCCGATGCCCGCGCCCATATGTCCAGAGGGCCGCACACGTGAGCATCGCCACTCATGTCCGGGACCTACGGGCGCGTAGGTAGCATTCGGCTCATGACTTCAGCCGTCCCGGACGTGACCCGGATAGAGCACACCTCGTCCCACCCGTCGCATCCGATCAAGCCACGGCTGAGAGGCTGGCTGCACGCCGGGATGTTCCCCGCCGTGATCGTCGCGGGCCTCACGCTGGTCGCCCTCTCCGACTCGCCCCGCGCCCGGATCGCCTGCGGCGTGTACGTCCTCACCGCCTGCCTGCTCTTCGGCATCAGCGCGCTCTACCACCGCGGCAACTGGGGACCGCGCGGCGAGGCCGTCCTGAGGCGCCTGGACCACGCCAATATCTTTCTCATCATCGCGGGCACCTATACCCCGCTGACGCTGCTGCTCCTCCCCGATTCCACCGGGCGGCCGCTGATGTGGGCGGTCTGGGTCGCGGCCGCGGCCGGCATCGCCTTCCGTGTCTTCTGGGTCGGCGCCCCTCGCTGGCTGTACACGCCCTGCTACATCGCGATGGGCTGGGCCGCCGTCTTCTTCCTGCCCGACTTCATGCGGGCCGGCGGCATCGCCGTCCTCGTGCTCGTCATCGTCGGCGGACTGCTCTACAGCGCGGGCGGCGTCATCTACGGCATGAAGCGGCCGAACCCGTCCCCCCGCTGGTTCGGGTTCCACGAGGTGTTCCACTCGCTGACCCTGGCGGCCTTCATCGTCCACTACGTCGGCATCTCGCTGGTCGCCTACACCGCGTGAGCGAGCCGCCCCCACCCCTCAGCCTGCGCGAGCGCAAGAAGCTCAGGACCCGCGCCGCGATCCGTCAGGCCACCTACCGGCTGATCGCCGAGCAGGGGTACGAAGCGGCCACCGTCGACCGGATCGCGGAGGCGGCCGAGGTCTCCCCCTCCACCGTCGTGCGCTACTTCCCCGTCAAGGAGGACATCCTCCTCACCGACGAGGCCGACGCCCTCATGGAGGCCCGGCTGCGGGCCCGCCCCGCCGGCGAGGAGCCGCTGGAGTCCCTGCGCGCGGTCGTCCTCGACGCGGTGACGGCGGCCCTGGCAGACGCGCCGGAGGAGACCCTGCTGCGGGCCCGTCTCGTGGCCGAGATCCCGGCCGTACGGGCCCGGCTCACCGAGACCACCGCCGAGAGCGGCCGGCTCCTGGCCCACGCGATCGCCGAACGCACCGGCCGCGCCGCCGACGACCTGGAGGTACGGGTCTTCACCGCCGCGGTCCTCGGCGCCCTGCGCGAGGCCACCGTCCACTGGGCCGCGCACGGACGGCGGCCCGAGGACCTCGTCCCGCTCCTCGACCGGACGGTCGACGTCCTCAAGGGCGGCCTGACGCTCCGAGCGCTCCCCTGACGACCCGGCCCGACTCCGGATTGTCGGCGCATCCCCACACCCCGTGCGGGCAGTAGTCCGTGAACGTCTGGTAGACGGGCCGGTGCCGCGCGAACCAGTCGAGCATCCCCCGTACGTACGCGGGGTTGTCACCGTTGCGGAAGAGACCCCATTCCGGATACGAGACGGGCTTGCCGTGCGCCGCCGCGAACCGCACATGGTGCGCGAGCCCGAAGTCCTCCGCCACCTGCTCCTCGAAGCCGAGCCCCTCGGGCTGGTCGTAGGCGTCCATCCCGATGATGTCGACGTACGCGTCGCCCGGGTAGCAGCGCGGCCACTCGACCGCGTCCCGCCCCCGGCTCGCGGTGAAGTCGAAGCGGAACCGCTGCCCCGGCACCTCCCGCAGCACCCCCACGACCCGCTTCCAGTACGCCTTCCAGGCCTCGGGGTCGGGCCCGCAGCGATGGCTGTAGGTGGTGCCGTTCATCTCCCAGCCCAGGACGAGGACGGCGTCGGAGAGCCGGTGCGCGACGAGCCGCTCCCCCAGCGTGCGGAAGTGGCCGTCGTACGCCCCCGCCGCCCCGCGCCGCAGCCCCGCCCGCACCTCGGCGTCCGGCAGCGCCTCCTCGCTGCGGTCGAGCAGCGGCACGTTCAGCACGAAGAGCCGCCCCGGCCGCTCCTCCTTCCACCGCGCCCACGGCTCGAAGAGCGCGGGATGGCCCTCGATGTTGGACCAGCGGTCGCCCGGAAGATACGTGTGCCCGACGGTCAGCGTCGCGCCGCCCAGCCAGCGCTGCACCTCGGCGATCCGCCGCACCCCGGTCTCGTCGGAGCCGGTGAAGAAGCCGGACGGCACGGTCAGCCGCTCCGGTACGGCTTCGGGCGACCGGCCACCGGGCGCGATCCGGTCGTTCGGCAGGACGAGCGCGAGAACGGCCGCGAGCAGCACGATCAGTGCTGCCCGCGGCCAGGAGAGGAGGGTCACGTCAACTGGTCCAGAAGTCCCACCATCGGGTCAGGATCAGCATCCCGATGATCCCGATGTGCAGGACGGGCAGCGCGAAGGTGAACTCGCCGAGGAAGGTCCGCAGTCCGCCGGGCGCCGGCAGGACACCTGTGCGCACGTTGTGCGAGGTGACGTACCAGAACATGACGATCGTGGCGACCCAGGCCAGACAGCACCACAGGCAGAGCGCGTTGATCTCGTACAGCGACTGGTACATCAGCCAGGTGCAGAAGCCGACGCCGAACAGCATCCCGGCGTTCAGCCCGAGCCAGAACCAGCCGCGGTAACGGGCCCCGGCGAGGAGCCCGGCGCCGACGGCGACGACGGCCGCGTACGTCACGAGACCGAGCATCGGGTTCGGGAAGCCGAACACCGCCGCCTGCTCGCTCTTCATGATGCTGCCGCAGGACACGACCGGGTTGAGGCTGCACCCGGGCTGGAAGCCCGGGTCCTCGAGGAGGTGGAACTTGTCGAGCGTGATGACCCACCCGGCCAGCACCCCGGCCGCCCCGGTGATCACAAGCAGCAGGGCGAGGGCCCGGCTCGCGCCGAACGTCCCGACGCTCTCCCGGGCCTCCTCCTGCCGTTGCCCCGGCACCCCGCCCCGTACGTTCACCGTCGCCATGACGCCGCGCCCCCTCTCCGCTCAGCCCTGCAGTCGCCGTACCGGCAGCAGGACGTGCGCCGCGGCCCCCACGACCGCGTCGTCGGTGACGAAGGCCTTCAGGCGCTCCTCCGTGAGGGCCTCGCCGGGCACGGCGTCGGGCCAGGGGCGCACGGAGCAGATGAGGTACGCGTGCCCGCTCTCCTTGGCGGCCGCCTCCCACTCCGCCGGCACCGGGCACTGCACCTTCATGAACGGCAGGGTGAGCACGGCCTGCTGGGCCTCGACGAGGAGATGCGCGCCGGTCGCGCGCTCCTCCGAGGCGTCGACCACCCGGTCCCCGAGCGGCAGGCCCATGCCCTCCAGGGCTGCCCGCATCGCTTCTTCACCGGCCTCGGGGCCGTCACGGCCGTCCCCGAGCGAGTAGACCATCAGAAAAGGAGTGACGGGCGAATCGTCGGTGGGTCCGATGGTCCACGGAACGACGGTGAGCGTTCCCAGCGGAGAATCGCTGCGCGCCTCGGAAACGACGTTGGAAGAGGTCATGAATCCGGATGCTAGTGGCCGAACAGCCACCACCCCGCGCCGAATTCACCCGATCGGCCGACATTCATCCCGCTGCCATATCCCCCGGAACGAAGTCGCGTTTCCATCGTTGTGCCCAGAGGGCAATTGCCGACCACCAGGAGATCACTCATGATCGTCCCGCGCCGCGTCGCACTGCGGTCCCTCTTCACCCTGACCGTCGCCGCCTTCACCGGCGGTGCACTGGCCCGGATCGCCACCACGCCGGGCTCGGAAGAGCCCTCCGTCGTGGTCTTCGACGAGATGTACGGGGGACACCGCATCCAGGCCCGCGCCGGCGCCGCGGGCGTGCCGGAAGTCCTCGTCGACGGCAGGCCGCTGCATCTGATGCGCTGCGCCGACGGCGGCTATCTCACCCCCATCGACCACTACCAGACCTATCCGACGCCGCTGGCGGCCACCCGCGCGGCCGTGGACGAGCTGGGGTCCGCCCCGCTGACCCGCTTCGCCGCCGCCCACGGCGTCCACCCGGGAGGGAGCCCGCGTGGCGTACACACGTAAGAACCAGCGCGACCTGACGAGCGCCGAGCGGAAGAAGTTCGTCGCGGCGGTCCTGGAGCTCAAGCGCAGCGGGACGTACGACGACTTCGTCCGTACGCACATCGACTACTACGTCGCCGACGGCGACAAACGCCTCCGCGTGGCCCACATGACCCCCAGCTTCCTGCCCTGGCACCGCAAGTTCCTGCTGGAGTTCGAGCGGGCGCTGCGCAAGATCGACCGGACCGTGACCGTGCCGTACTGGGACTGGACCCAGGACAACACCCCGGCCGCCTCCCTGTGGAACGACGACTTCATGGGCGGCAACGGGCGCCGCGACGACCTCCAGGTGATGACCGGCCCGTTCGCGTACGCGGGCGGACGCTGGACCGTCAAGCACGGCATGACCGAAGGCCGCTTCCTGACCAGGGACTTCGGCCGCCCCCGTGACCCGATCACGCTGCCGACCAAGGCCCAGCTCGACGAGGTGATGAAGGAGACCGTGTACGACGTGGAGCCCTGGAACTCCACGAGCACGACGGGGTTCCGCAACGCGATCGAGGGCTGGGCCCCGGGCCGCGGCAACGAGCGCTTCCGTATCCACAACCGGGTGCACCGCTGGGTCGGCGGGCTGATGCTCGGCGGCGCCTCCGTCAACGATCCGGTCTTCTGGCTCCACCACTCCTTCGTCGATCTGGTCTGGTCGCGCTGGCAGCAGCGCTACCCACAGGCCGGCTATCTGCCCACGGACCCCCCGCAGCTGGGCGAGTCGCAGTACCGCAGGATCGCCGCCCGTGACGAGAAGATGGGGCCCTGGGACATCACCCCGGCCGAGATGCTCGACCACAGCGGCATCTACCGGTACGCGTAGGGGCACCCACGCAGAGGAGCGGCCCCCCGGCCGGTGTGCCGGGGGGCCGCTCCGTGCTGCGAGGGGGGATCAGCCGCCGTAGCCACCGTTGTGGCCGTCGACGTTCGCGCAGGAGTTGCCGAACGCCGGGTTGATCAGGCCGATGACGGTGACGGTGTTGCCGCAGAGGTTGACCGGGACGTGGACCGGGACCTGGACGACGTTGCCGGAGCCGACACCGGGCGAGTGGGCGGCGACAGCCTCGGCGCCCGAGTCGGCGACGGCCATGCCGGCTCCGCTGAGGGCAACGGCACCCGTGCCGGCGAGGACAGCGGCAGCCTTCGCGATGCGAGACATCAAGAACTCCTTGGACGTGGAAAAGGCGACCGCGAGAATCACGGCCACGCTCCCGTTCAACGCCGAATTGGCGCACGAGTCACGGCCTTTAGGCCGGACGGGACGAAAATAGTGAGAGCAAGGCCCGCAGACCGGTGGTGCGCCCGCCGTCGGATACGACGGAGCGAACCGGGGATCTGCGGGCCACGGCCATGCGACCAGCCTTCTGTTGCAACGAGCAACGACCCCTCGGGTGGCGGGGAAGAATCGTGTCTTCACCCGCCGGGCCATTGGTCGTACAAAAGAACGCGGTCAGGCCGTCGGCTGCGCCAGACCCAGCTGCGAGTCCAGCGCACCGCTCACCGCGGGGGCGAGGACGCCCACCTGCGGCACGGCGAGGTCCGGCAGCCCGAGCCGGTCACCGCGCGGAGCGACGACCGGGTTGCCGACCGTCGCGCCCGGGGTGGCCGCCTTCAGGGGCGAGCGCGGGGTGGTGAACAGGGCCTTGCCGGGCTCGCTGCCTTCGATGACCTCGGGCAGCGGGGCGGCGATGACGGTCTCCGGGAGGGTGCTGGCGATCGGCACCCGCGGCAGGCTGACGTCCGGCAGCACGCCGGACTGCCCCTCGTGGAAGCCGGTGGGCCCACCCGGCACGGGCAGGGGGACCCCGGTGGCCACCGAGGGGGCGTCCATCGGGATCACCGGCTCCAGACCCTGGAGCGGAACGATCACCGGTGCCTCGGCGGCTGCGGCGGGGGAGGCCATGGCCGCGGAGGCGAGAGCGGTCATGAGGATTCCCATGCCGGCTTGAGATCGCAGATTCATGACTGCGTACACGCCCTTCAGAGCAGTTGTCGACGGTGCGGTGGTGCTGTGCTCTGAGAACGAGCCCTCCGGACGGAACGTCGCGAAATTCGCCTGTGTGCAGCAACGCCGAAGGCCCCCACCGGTGACGGCGGGGGCCATGATTGACGGTTTGTCAGTGTGGAGCGTCAGTGTCGGCGCTCAGACCGTCCGGCTCGTGCGGCACGGCCCGCCCGGAGGTACACGACGGTTCCACCGATCAGCAGGGCGGCGCTCCCGGCGGCGGCGCCCATCACCACGGTATCGCTGGCACCGGTGTCGGGGAGCTCGGGCTTGGGCGGCTTCGTGTGCGGAGGCTTCGTGTGCGGAGGCTGGGTGGTCGGCGGCTGGGTGGTCGGCGGCGGGGTGGTCGGCGGCTTCGTCGTCGGCGGCTGCGTCGTCGGCGGCGGGGTGGTCGGCGGCTTCGTCGTCGGCGGCTGCGTTGTCGGCGGCGGGGTGGTCGGCGGCTTCGTCGTCGGCGGCTTCGTGTGCGGAGGCTTCGTGTGCGGAGGCTGGGTGGTCGGCGGCTGGGTCGTCGGCGGCGGGGTGGTCGGCGGCTTCGTCGTCGGCGGCTGCGTTGTCGGCGGCGGGGTGGTCGGCGGCTTCGTCGTCGGCGGCTGGGTCGTCGGCGGCGGGGTGGTCGGCGGCTTCGTCGTCGGCGGCTGGGTCGTCGGCGGCGGGGTGGTCGGCGGCTTCGTGTGCGGAGGCTTCGTGTGCGGAGGCTTCGTGTGCGGAGGCTGCGTCGTCGGCGGCTTCGTGTGCGGAGGCTGCGTCGTCGGCGGCTTCGTGTGCGGAGGCTGCGTGGGGTGATCCGGATGGCCCGGGTTGCCGGGGTGGTCCGGGTTCCCCGGGTGGTCCGGGCCGTCGCCGTCCCCGTAGCCGTCGGGCTCGTCCTTGCCCGGGGCACAGAGGTCGCCGAGCTCCATGTGGTGCTCGCCGCACAGGTTCTCGGGAAGGGGGATCTGAAGATGGTTGCCCGTGCCGGGGGCGGGTGAGTCACCCGTACCACCCGTGGAGTTCGCCGCGATGGCGAAGCCTCCGGTCAGCGACAGGATGCCCGTCGCGGCCGCGGCAGTGAGCAGCTTCCGGCTGATGATGGATCGCATACCGCTCTTCCTCTGGAGAAAGGGAGAGACCGGCGGGGACCCCCCTCGCTCCGACCGGCCTGTCCACGCACCGAGTACGTCAGTCGACGACGAACTCGTTACGGAACGTAGGGCTCAGGGACACCGGGCAGATACGCCGCAGACCGCGGCGCGAGGTCGAGCACTGCCGTCCTCGGTCTCTCATGGGCCAACCTTCCGTGGGGGGTTGGCGAGAGCCTAAGAACGGCACGCTGCGGAAAGCCGGGACCACACGGCAGCTGATCAGAAAATCATTCGATCAGCCGATCACTATGGGTAGCGGCAGGTGCCGGTGAGAGCGTCCGCCGAGGCCGGGCGGAGCGAGGGTTTCGATCCAGGAGGGTCGGGACCGCGTCGACGCGGTCGCCCGCGCCGCGGAAGTACGCGGTGGGGCGGTTCTGCTGAGCGAGTGTCAGCCGCCGAGCGGGAGACCGCCGAGCAGCGGCGCGCTCTCACCGGCCTTGTTCAGCTGGTTCGCGGTGTCCTGCACGGTCTTGACCACGGAGCCGTCCGTGGTGCTGCTCAGCGCGTCCGTCTTCAGCCCCTGGCTGGTGAGTGCCCCGAGACCACCGTTCAGGCTGGAGGGGGTCGCCATCGGCTCGGCTGCCATGGCGGGCGCCGCGGCACCCAGGGCCATCACAGAACCGGCGACGACCGCGGCAACCTTGGTGGGCTTCATAGGAGAGAGTCCTTCCTCTATCGCTTCGTTTTGCAAGCAAGTCGCTTGCCCTGCAGGCCTCTTGAGCGATTCCTGCACGTCGTTCCACTTTCTGTAACGAGGCGTGCGCTCCCCGGAAACTCCGGGAGGAAGGATTTCTCGATACTGCACCCGAATGACGTGAGCCGGTCCTATTTGCCGATCGAATGCGCGCGCGCCGTGCCGCCCGACGGAGAGCTGGGCGGCACGGCGCGCGTGGCGGTACTGCGGCTACCTGACGGGCAGCGGCGGCTTCACCGGCAGTTCGACAGGCGCCTCGACCGGCAGGTCGGGCTTCGGGAGCGCCGGCAGGGCGGGCAGCCCCGCGAGGTCCGGCGCGGGCAGGCCGCTGCCGAGCACGGTCGCCACGACCATGTTGACCAGCGAGGTCAGGGTCGCGGTGACCTGCGGCACGACACCGGCCGCATCGCCGGAGGTGACCGCCGCGAGGAGACCCGCGACCGCCTTCTCGACGGTGGCCAGGGCGTCGCCCACGAGATCGGCGGGCGCCGCCTTGCCGACGGCGGACTTGGCACCGGCCGCGGCCGGGGCCGACACCGGGAGCGCCGGAGCCTCCACGGCGGGAGCCTCGACGGCCGGCGCCTGGACAGCGGGCGCCTCGACGGCCGGGGCCTCCACGGCGGGCGCTTCGACCGCGGGCGCCTCGACGGCCGGCGCCTCGACGGCCGGGGTCTCGGGGGCCGGCACCGGAGCGGCGCCCTTCGCGGCGTCGATCGCCGAGGTGATCTTCGCCTTGAGCGCTTCGACGTCCGCGGCGGGGAGCTGACCGTCGTCGGCCTTGAGCGCGGCGGCGAGGAGTTCGGTGACGGGATCGAGCACCGAGCCCAGCTTCCCGAGGGCCTCGGCCTGGGCGAGGAGCGCCGTGGCGTCGGGGAGGGGAGCTCGCGCGGTCACGGAGGCCGCGCGGGACGGTTCGTGTACGTCGGCGACGGCGGGTGCGGCCGTACCGAAGGTGATGGCGGCGGATATCGCCAGGACAGTGAGGCGGCTTGAGGCCAGGGGACGCATGAATGTTCCTTTTCCGGATGCGTCGGACAACTTCTCCGCCACCGTGCCTGCGGGAATAGCGCTCCGCAACGGGAGGGCTACGGAGAGCCATCCCACCGTTCGAGTGAATCCACCGCTCTGACCTGCTCCTCCGAGGGGCGTACGCCGTTGCACCGAACGGCGCACATGGGTGCGTCCGAACGAGCGGAAGGCCGGCGCGCCGCACCCTGGACGGGGCGGCGCGCCGGCCTCGGAAGGACCACGATCCGGCGTGCGAGATCAGACGTTGGCGCAGCTGTTGCCGAAGGTCGGGTTCAGGGCGCCGATCACGTTCACGGTGTTGCCGCAGACGTTGACGGGCACGTGGACCGGGACCTGGACGAGGTTGCCGGACAGGACGCCGGGGGAGTGCACGGCCGCACCCTCGGCGAGCGAGTCGGCCGCGGCGACACCGGTGGCACCCGCGACGGATGCGGCGACACCCACGGACAGGACTACGGCCTTCGCGATACGGGACATGGAGAAGCGCTCCTCGATCGATTGCAGACGACTCAGACCAGACGGTCGGCGCGGACGGTTTCGTCCGGCTCCCTCAACAACGCGGCTCCATTTCATCGGTTGCTCTCCCGAACGGGTGACGTTCAACCGATCTTTGGGCCATAGGAGGGCCGTTTGGGCGACTGAGCCGGGATTGGCGCAACACGCACAACGAGGAACCTGCCGAACGGATACGGGAGTTAGCGTTTGTGAGCATCTAATGCTTACTATCGCCCGGCGTTGGGGTTATAACGTTCCCGAACGTTGCTTCCGGTCCAGCCGCGCGTTCATCCTTTTCGCACGGCCGACAGCTTCCTCTCTCCCGGTCTTCACGGGTGTTCCTTTGCTTCTCTCATCAAAGCGGAGAACCTGTATGCGGAATTCAGCGGTTCATGCTGTGCGCCGCGGCCTGTTGTGCGCCCTGTCGTGTGCGGCTCTGTCCGCCGCGCTGCCGGCCGCCTCCGCCGCCGCGCCCCAGCCCAAGGAAACCCCCCGCGTCCCCTTCGCGCAGCGGTACCACGCGGTGCAGCACGGCGGGATCGTCCGCGCCGCCAACACCTCGGCCACGGCCGCCGCGGACGCCACGGACGTCAAGGGCGCGGGGACGCGCAACGACGACGCCGCCATCGGGTACGTCGACGTCGACACCGACCCGAACACGTACAACTCCAGCAGCGCCGAGGTACCGATCCCCGAAGGCTCCCGGGTCACCTACGCCCGGCTCTACTGGGGCGGCAACCTGCGGGTCGGCGAGCAGAAGCCGCCCAAGGACAACGGCCGGGTCCTCGTCGCCGAACCGGGGGGCCAGTACAAGGCGGTTCTGGCGGACTCCACGATCGGCCACCGCACGGCGGACGGCGCCGACGCCTTCCAGGCGTCCGCGGACGTCACCGAACTCGTCCGCTCGGCCGGGTCCGGACTGTGGACCGTCGCCCAGGTCAATGTGGCGATGGGCAGTTCGGCGGTCGGCGGCTGGGGCGGCTGGACGCTCGTCGTCGCGTACGAGAACGCCGAGGAGCCGCTGCGCACGCTGACGCTCTGGGACGGCTTCGAAACCCTGGACCCGCGCACCGGAACGATGCGGGTCCCGCTCAGCGACACCGCTATTGCGAAGGGCTCCGCCGGACAACTCGGCATGGTCGCCTATGACGGTGACCGGGGCACTTCCGGGGATTACCTCGCGGTGGAAACGGGACGCTCGAAGAGCGTCCTGCTCTCCGATTCCGCCAATTCCGCGGACGACGTGATGAACTCCAGCATCACCGATTTCGGAGCCGGTCGGATCGAACGACTTCCCGCTCATCAGAACACCCTGGGGTACGACTCCGACGTCTTCGATCTGGGGGGTGCGCTGCGCCATGGAGCCGACCGTTTCCACGTCCGCTTCGGTACCCGGCAGGACACCGTCTGGCTCGGGGCGCTCTTCCTCCAGGCGGACGTCCGGCGCTGACGTGCTGTCCCCACGAGAATCACATTCCTCCTCCTTCGCCGTTCTGCACGCGGTCCAGCCCGGTGACGGCGGGGTCGCCCGGGTCGTCGTCGACCTGGTCCGCGCCCAGCTCGGCGCGGGGATGCGGGTAGCCGTCGCCTGCCCGCCCGGCACCCCGCTCGCCGCGGCGGTCCAGGCCGAGGGCGCCGGCCTGTTCGCGTGGCGGGCCGGGCGCGACCCCGGCCCGCGGCTGGTCCGGGAGACCCGCGACCTCGCACGGCTGATCCGTACGGTCCGTCCCGCCCTGGTCCACGCGCACAGCGCCAAGGCCGGGCTGTGCGCCCGACTGGCCCTGCGCGGGCGGATTCCGACGGTGTATCAGCCGCACGCCTGGTCCTTCGAGGCGGTCGACGGAACGGTCGGCGCGCTGGCCCGGCGCTGGGAGCGCTGGGCGGCGCGCTGGACGCGGCGGATCGTCTGCGTCAGCGAGGCCGAGCGGCGCACCGGTGAGGAGGCGGGCGTTCGGGCGTCCTGGTCCGTCATCCACAACGGCGTGGACGTGTCGCGGTTCACCACCGAGACCGCGGAGAACACCGCTCACGTCGCGACCGACGACGGGCCGACCGTCGTCTGTGTCGGACGGCTCTGCCGCCAGAAGGGGCAGGACGTCCTGCTGGCCGCCTGGCCCGCCGTCCTCGCGCAGGTCCCCACGGCCCGGCTCGTCCTGGTCGGCGACGGCCCGGACGGTCCGCGGCTGCGGGCCGCCGCCCCGCCGTCGGTGCGGTTCACCGGCGCCGTCGACGACACCGCGCCCTGGTACCGGGCGGCCGATCTGGTCGTTCTGCCCTCCCGTTGGGAGGGCATGGCGCTCGCGCCCCTGGAGGCCATGGCGAGCGGCCGGCCGGTGGTGGTCAGCGATGTGGACGGGGCGCGCGAGAGCCTGCCGCCCGGCCACGAACCCCTGTGCCTGGTCCCGCCCGAGGACCCGGCCGCCCTCGCCGCCGCCGTCGGCCGCCTTCTCGGCCGGCCGGAGCTGCGGCGATCCCTGGGCCATGAGGCCCACGACCACGTACTCAGCAGATTCGATGTGCGGCGCACCGGCGCGGCCGTCGCGGACGTGTACCGCGAGCTGGCCGGAGTGCGGTGCACCGAGCACAGAGAGCCGATTTCGCCGTGACTACGGAAAGCACCAGCGTTCCTCCTTCACCGGGCCCCTGGCCCTCGGCGGTCCAGGGCCCTGTCCCCGGACTCGCCTCCCTCGCACCGCAGCGCGGTGCGCCGGACCGGCTGGCGCTGCCACCGCGCCGCCGCGCGCGGCCGCGGCTCGCCGCCGTACCGCTGATCGCGGCCGACGCACTGGCCGTGCTGCTCGCCGCCGCGCTGCTGCCCGAGCCGCAGCACGAGATCCGGCTGCTCCTGATGGTCGCCGCGTGCGTCCTCGTCCTCAACGGGTACGCGGGTCTCCACCGGTCCGGTGCCCTCACCTCCGTACTGGACGAGCTGCCCGCGCTCGCCGCCCGCGCCGGGGTCGCCTGGTGTGTCGCGGCGGCCGTCGTCGCCGCGTACACGCCCGGCCTGGCGATCGGCCCGGTCGCGCTCTGCTCCGCGTACGGCGTGCATGTCGCCGCCGTGTGCCTGGGCCGCGGCGCGGTGCAGGCCCGCAGGCGCCGTACGGCGCGGGCGCATCCGCGCTCGGCGCTGGTCGTCGGCGGGCTCGCCGCGGCGCGCCGGTTCGCGGCCGCGGCGGCGCAGCACCCGGAGTACGGCATCCGGCCGGTCGGGATCGTCGGTGCGCGGCCGGACGGCGGAACGCCGCAGCCGGCCGGGGAGCCCGGCCTTCCGGTCCTCACCACCACGGAGGAGATCCACCGGGCGGTCATCCAGAACACCGTGCGCGACGCGGTGTTCCTGACCGACGACAGCGGCCTGCTGACGCTCTTTCAGCACTACGGCTGCACGACCTGGCGCGTGGGCGGCCGCTCGCGGGACGGGGCGATGGGCGACCACCTGTGGGGGTACGCCTGCCGGCGTGTCGTCCCGCTGGGCGAGCGGCGCGGGCTGACCGCGAAGCGCGCGCTCGACGTGGTCCTGGCCGGTCCCGCGCTCGCCCTCGCGCTGCCCGTCCTGCTGCTGTGCGCGCTGGCGGTGCGGCTCGCCGACGGGCCCGGGGTGCTCTTCCGCCAGGAGCGGGTGGGGCAGAACGGGCGTCTGTTCACGCTGCTGAAGTTCCGTACGCTGCGCCCGGCCGACGAGACCGAGTCGGCGACGCGGTGGAGCGTGGCCAACGACCGGCGGATGAGCGCGGTCGGCGGCTTTCTGCGGCGGAGCTCGCTGGACGAGCTGCCGCAGCTGTGGAACGTGCTGCGCGGGGACATGAGCCTGGTCGGGCCGCGGCCCGAACGGCCGTACTTCGTCGCCCAGTTCAGCAGGATCCACGCCGGGTACGCGGACCGCCACCGGATGCCGGTCGGGCTCACCGGCCTGGCGCAGGTGCACGGGCTGCGCGGCGACACCTCCATCGAGGATCGCTGCCGCTTCGACAACCACTACATCGACCACTGGTCGCTCTGGCAGGACGTCCGCATTCTGTTGCGGACCGCGGCGGGCCTGGTCCGACCGGCGGGAAGCTGATGACGACGACGACGGCGGTGGCGGTACCCGCGATCCGTCCCGAGGTGCGCGCCTGGGCCCGTCGGGCCGGCGCGCTCTCTCCGGTGCTCGCGGTGATCGCGCTGCTGCTCGTCCCGTCCGCCGGCGGCGCGGAGGGCGGCACCGGGGGGACGGGGACGATCGCGGACGCGGCCTCCGGGCTGCTCGTGCTGATCTGTCTGGTGCGGGTGCTGCGCAGCGGGGCCCGGCCGTTGACCCGTGCGGCCGCGGTCGTGCTCGGTCTGCCGGTGCTCGGGATCTGCGTCGCGGCGATCACCTCGAACGATCCGGCGGCGAGCCTGCCGGGTGTCGCCCGCTACGTACAGATCTTCGTGCTCGTCCCGGCGGCCGTGCTGCTCGTGATCCGCGACCGGCGGGACTTCGCGGTGGTGGCCTGGGCGCTGGTCGCTCTCGCGCTGGTGCAGGGCGCGGTCGGGGTCGTGCAGTACCTGACCGGGACCGGCGCGTCGTACATGGGCGAGGACATCCGGGCGGTGGGGACGTTCGGGCCGACCGATGTGATGGGGATGGCGACGGTCGTCTCGTACGGTCTGGTCGTCGTCACCGGGATCGCGCTGGGCAGCGGCCGCGGCCGGACGCGGACGGCGGCGCTGGTCTGCGCCGGTCTGCTGTTCCTGCCGCTGGTGCTCTCCTTCAGCCGGGGCGCGTGGATCGCGACGGTCCTCGCGATCGCGATCCAGCTCGTGCTCTCCGGGCTGCGGCGGGCGGCGCGGGTGGCGCTCGTGGTGGGCGCGCTGGCGGTGGTCCTGGTCGGCGGGTTCGGTGTCGGCTCGGCGATGGTGAAGGAGCGGGTCACCAGCATCACGCAGGTGGCGGGCGCGCCGGACCAGTCGGTGACGGACCGGTACACGATGTGGGCGGCCGCCGGGCGGATGTGGCGCTCGGATCCGCTGACGGGGGTGGGGCTGAAGGGCTTCCCTGCGTACCGCGACTCGAACGCCTCGCTCGCGCTGTCGTCCGGCAGCGACACGGCGGGCGCGGGCGCGGCGTTCCAGCGCCAGCCGCTGCTCTCCCCGCACAACATGTACCTGCTCGTGCTCAGCGAGCAGGGCCTGGTGGGCCTCCTCGCGCTCGCGGGCAGCTGGGCGGCGCTGCTGGCCGGGGCGCTGCGGGGGCGGGCGCGGGGCGCGGACTGCGCGCTGGTCGCGATCGGGCTGCTGTCGTGGCAGCTCATCGACTTCTTCTACGCGGACATCGGCGGCCCTTCGACGGTCCTGATGTCGGTCGTGCTCGGCCTCGCGGCCTGGTGGTCGCTGGCAGGGGTGAAACGTGCGTGACCCCTGGGCCGGTGAGCCGGAGTCCACGGACACGGCCTCCGCCCCGCCCGCCCCACCCGCCACCCCCCGGGACCCCTGGTCCCCACCCCCGTCCGACCAGGACACCCTCTGGCGCTGGGCAGGCACGACCACCCCGGCCCCACCCACCACCCTCCGAACCGGCACCGCCCCACCTCCGGCGTGGACCGCACAGCCCGCGGGGCGGGACGAGCTGCGGCCTCCGGCCGTGGCCGGCACGCCCTACGCCGACTCCGCCGGGACCGGCGCGGCGCGGGACGCGCTGGGGGCTCCGGCCGGGGGCAGCGCCCGGCCGTCAGCCCCCGGTCCGGCCACCGCCCGCAGCCCGCAGCCCGTTTCGGACACGCCGTACGGCGCCTCCGCCGGGGCGGCCGCGGCGCGGGGCGGGACCTCCACGCCCACCGCGTGGGCCGAGCAGGCCGCGGCTACGCCGGGCCGCGCGCCGACGGAACGGCCGTGCCCCGCCGGGACCGCCACCCCCACGGCGCCGGCCGAGCAGCCCGCAGGGCGGGACACGCTGCGGCCTCCGGTCGCGGACGGCGCCCGGCCGGGAGTCACCGGGCCGGGCACCGCCCGCGGCCCGCAGGGCGGGGCCGACGGGCGGAGTATGGCGCGCGTGCGGCGGGCCGGGGCCGGGGGGTTTCTCGTGCGGGCCGCGGCCGTGACCGCGGGGCTGACCGCCGCCGGGGCGGTGCTCGGGCTCGTGCGGGATCAGATCCTGGCGCAGCTCTTCGGCGCCGGCGCGGAGACCGACGCGTTCCTGGTCGCCTGGACCGTGCCGGAGTTCGCCTCGACGCTGCTCATCGAGGACGCGATGGCGCTGATCCTCGTGCCCGCGTTCAGCCGCGCCCTGACCCGGCGCGGCGCCGTCCGAGCCCTCGTACGCTCCACGCTCCCCCGGCTCGCGCTCACCGTGAGCGCCCTCGCCGGGCTCCTCGTCATCGCCGCGCCGCTGCTCGTCGCCGCGCTCGCGCCCGGTCTTCCCGACCCGCAGCTCGCCGTCGACTGCACCCGGCTGACCGCGACCTGCGTCCTGACCTTCGCCCTCGCCGGCTACTGCTCGGCCGCCCTGCGCGCCCACGGCTCCTTCCTGCCGCCGGCCGCCATCTACGTCGCGTACAACATCGGGATCATCGGCACGATGGTGGTGCTGCGCGAGCCCTTCGGCGTACGGGCGGCCGCCGCCGGGGTCGCCGTCGGCGGCGTGCTGATGGTCGCGGTCCAAGCCCCGTACCTCCTCCGGGAGTTGCGCAGCCAGCGGCCGGCGCCGGCGACGCCGAAGGAGGCGCCGGCCGCCACGGGCGACGGCCGGCTCCTCTTCCTCGGACTCATCGCCCCGGTCATCGCCTTCACGGTCTCCCGCCAGTCCCAGATCCTCATCGAGCGCTTCCTCGCCTCGCCCCTCCCCGCCGGCGCCATCTCGCATCTGAACTACGCGCAGAAGGTCGCGCAGATGCCGATGATCCTCTCCCTGATGCTCTGCACGGTCAGCTTCCCCGTCGTCGCCCGCGCGATGGCGGCGGGCGACACGGACGGCGCGCGCCGCCGCGTCGAACGGGATCTGCTGCTCGCCGCCGTCGTCGTCCTCATCGGCGCCTCGATCGTGATCGCCGCCGCCCCGCAGATCGTCGAAGTCCTCTTCCAGCGCGGCGCGTTCGACCACGCCGACACCGCCGCGACCGCCGCCGTGATGCGCGTCTACGCCCTCGGCCTGCTCGGCCAGACGATGGTCGGCACCCTGGTCCGCTGCTACTTCTCGGCCGCGCGCCCCCTCTGGTACCCGGCCGCCGCCATGGCCGCCGGACTCGCCGTCACCGCCGTCGCCGGGGTCGCCGGCGCTCGGCTGTGGGGCGCCGTCGGCATCGCCGCCGCCAACGCCCTCGGGATCACGCTGACCGCCGTACTGATGCTGCTCGGCGCCCGCCGCCAGTCCATCCCGGTCCGTATCCGCTACCTCGGCGAGGGGACGCTGCGGCTGGCCACCGCCGCCGCCTGGGCCACCGGCGCCGGCTGGCTCTGCTCGTTCCTGATCGGCAACGCGGTCCTCTCCCTCGCCGTCGCGAGCCTGGTCACCGTCTCCGTCTTCCTGCTCTTCGTCGCCTGCGCCGCCCGTGCGCCGGACATCCCGCCCCTCACCCGTACCGCATCACGAAGGCTCGCCCATGCCCGTTGCCACGGCGCCCCGCACCGCCGCGATTCGCCGACTGCTGCCGAAGCCGCCCCCGTGGGTGGTGATGTACCACTCGATCGCCGACGCCACGGATGATCCGTACCAGGTGACGGTCTCGCCGGTGCGTTTCGCCCGGCAGCTGCACTGGCTGAACGACCGTGGCCTGCGCGGAGTCTCGGTGCGCGAGCTGCTCGCCGCGACCGCCGCCGGCCGCGCCAAGGGGCTGGTCGCCCTGACCTTCGACGACGGGTACGCCGACTTCCTCGACTCGGCCCTCCCGCTGCTGCGCCGCCACGCGTTCACCGCCACCGTCTACGTCCTGCCCGGCCGTATCGGCGGCGAGAACGCCTGGGACGGCAACGGCCCGCGCAAGCCCCTGCTGTCCGAGGACGGCATCCTGCGCGCGGCCGAGGCCGGCATGGAGATCGGCTCGCACGGCCTGCGGCACGTCTCGCTCCCGTCCGTCGACGACCTGACCCTCGCCGAGGAGACCCGCCGCAGCCGCGAGCTGCTGGGGGAGATCACCGGTACGCCGGTGGACGGCTTCTGCTACCCGTACGGAGACGTCGACGCCCGCGTGATCCAGGCCGTGAAGGACGCCGGGTACCGCTACGGCTGCGCCATCGCCCCCGGCCCGCTGACCTGCGCGCACGCGCTGCCCCGCATCCACGTCGGCGAACAGGACAGCTCCTGGCGCCTCACCGCCAAGCGCGCCCTGCACCCGCTGCGCCGCCGCTGGCCCGCCGGCGCGGAGGTCTGAGGCCCCGTGAAGGTCCTGCACATCATCACCGGACTCGGCATCGGCGGCGCCGAGCAGCAACTGCGACTGCTGCTGCGCCATCTGCCCGTCCGCAGCGAGGTCGTCACGCTCACCAACCCGGGCGCGGTCGCCCGCGGTCTGGAGGCCGACGGGGTCCCGGTCGCGCATCTCGGCATGGCCGGCAACCGGGACCTCGGCGCGCTGCCCCGGCTCGCGGGGATCGTCCGCCGGGGCCGGTACGACCTCGTCCACACCCACCTGTACCGGGCCTGTGTGTACGGCAGGATCGCCGCCCGCCTCGCCGGGGTCCGTACGGTCCTCGCCACCGAGCACTCGCTCGGCGACACCCAGATCGAGGGCAGGCCGCTCTCCGCCGGCACCCGCGCCCTCTATCTCGCCACCGAACGGCTGGGCACCGGCACGGTCGCCGTCTCGCCCAGCGTCGCGCGTCGGCTGGAGAAGTGGGGCGTGACCCCCTCCCGTGTCCATGTCGTCCCCAACGGCATCGAACGGGCGCGGTTCGGCTACGACGAGGACGCGCGCCGGATGACAAGAACGGTGCTCGGTCTGCCGGAGGACGCGTTCGTCGTCGGCGGGGTGGGACGCCTCGTCCCGGGAAAGCGGTTCGACCGTCTCGTCCGGGCCGTGGCGGCGATGCCCGGGGCACGGCTGCTGCTGGTCGGCGAGGGCGAGGAGCGCGCGCGTCTGCTCGGCCTGGCCCGCGCGTGCGGTGCGGCCGACCGGGTGCTCCTCGCGGGCGCCTGCGAGGACCCGCCGTCGGTGACCTCGCAGGGCCCCGGACTGCCCGCGCTGCTCGCCGCGATGGACGTCTTCGTCTCCACCTCCCCCGACGAGTCCTTCGGGCTCGCGGTCGTCGAGGCGCTGGCCGCCGGGCTTCCGGCGCTGTACGTCGCCTGCCCCGCGATCGACGACCTGCCGCCCGACGCGGCCCCGGGAGCCCGGCGGATCGGCGCGTCCGTACCCGAACTGGTCTCGGCGCTGGGCGGCATCCGGGACGCCCGCCTCGCCCGGCTGCCGCAGCCCGCCGCTGCCCACCGCTACGACATCGCCCACAGCGCACGGCAGTTGATGTCCCTCTACGAACAGGCCGTCCACGGCACCCCTCTCCTCGCGAAGTGAGACACCCATGAGCTCCAGCACACTGCCCTTGCAACGCTCGCCCCTCCTGAAGGCTCTGCGCAGGCCCCGCCGCTGGTGGGTGCTGCCCGCCTCCGTGCTGATCGGCGCCACGCTCGGCGGCGGCTACGGGGTCCTGAAGACCCCGCAGTACGCGGCCACGAGTTACGTCATCGTGGTCCCCGGCGAGAAGTCCGACCCGGCCGCCGCCCTCGGCTTCGCCCAGGCGTACGGAAGGGTCGCCACCGACATCGCGGTGACCGGCGACGCGCAGGTGTGGGCCGGGGTCCCGGCCGAGACGCTGCGTTCGAGCGTGCAGGCGGCCACCTCGCCCGACGCGCCGATGATCGCCATCACCGCACGGTCGGCCAAGCCGGGCAAGGCCGTCTCCATGGCGGACGGCGTCGCCCGCGCCCTGGTCCTCGACAGCACCCACGCCGCGGCGAACACGGGTGTGAAGGTCGTCCAGTTCTCCCGGGCGACCAAGCCCACCGACCCGGTCTCCCCCTCCGCCCCGCTCTCGGCGCTGGTCGGCGGCTGCGCGGGCGGGCTGCTCGGCGGCCTGGCGCTGCTGGTGCGACCCGCGCGCTCGGCACGCGCGGAGGCCCGGCACTCGCGGCAGCCCTCCGCGGCCGCCGCGGTGCCCGGACCGGCGGCCCAGGCGCACCAGCCGGAACCGGAGGCGGTGTGACGGCGGGCGGCCTGAGGAGCGAGATCTGCCGGGACGGAGCGGAGTTCGGCCGGCTCGGCGCGCGGTGGGCGTCGCTGTACGCCCGCTGCTCGACGGCCACCCCGTTCCAGTCCCACTCCTGGCTGCACTCCTGGTGGGTCTCGTACGGGACGCCGGGCGCGCTGCGCGTGGTGCTCGTACGGCGCGAGGACGGCGAACTGGTCGCCGCCGCGCCCCTGATGCGCGCCCGCGGCCCGCTCCCGGTCCTCACCCAGCTCGGCGGCGCGATCACCGACTTCACCGACGTCCTGCTCGACGACGCGTGCCCGCAGGCCGCGCCCGCGCTGGCCCGGGCGCTGGCGCGGGCGGCCCGGGGCGCGGTGATCGATCTGCGCGAGGTGCGGCCGGGGGCGGCGGCGGAGCGGGTCTTCGCCGGCTGGCGCGGCCCGCGCCGGCGGCTGGCCGACTCGCTCTGCCTGGAGCTGCCCGCGGTGCCGATGGACGCCCTGCTCGAACGGATCCCGTCGGGGAAGGCCCAGCGGGTGCGCGCCAAACTGCGCAAGCTGGACGCGCTCGGCATCGACGAGCACATCGTGACCGGTGAGGAGGTGCCGGCCGCCCTCGAACGGCTGCTGAAGCTCCATCAGCTTCAGTGGCAGGGGCGGGGCGTGACCGTGGAGCACACCAGCGACCGGTTCGCGCAGCATCTGGCGCGGGCCGTGCGGCCGATGGTCGAGTGCGGGGACGCGCGGGTGACCGAGTTCCGGCTCGCCGGTGACGTCGTCGCGGCCGATCTGACACTGATGTCGCCGCGGCTCGCGGGCGGGTATCTGTACGGGGCGGATCCCGTGCTGCGCGCGCGGAAGATCGACGTGGCGACGATGCTGCTGCGGCACGGGGCCCGGGAGACCAGCGCGAGCGGGCGGGCCACGCTGAGCATGCTGCGGGGCACCGAACCGTACAAGCAGCACTGGCGGCCGGAGACCGTCCCGAACCAGCGGCTGATACTGGCGGCGGGGCCGGGTACGGCTCCACTGCTGTGGCTGCGGGCGGGCGCGGCGAACGGGCGGCGCTGGGCGGCCCGGCAGACGCGGGAGCGGGCCTGGGTGGGGCGGGCGGTGAGCCGGCTGCCGGGACGGACGAACGGCGGCGGAGGATGAGCTCCTCCGCCGCCGTGGGGGGGCGACTTCTTCGGTGACCTGGGAGGTCAGAAGGGCCAGACGCCGTTCAGCATCTCCTTCCAGCCGTCGCTGGTGCTGACGATGTCGCTCTTGTCCACGGTGTCGACCTTCCCCGTGGGAACGCAGACGGGTCCGCCGATCCAGCTCTCGACCCACGAACCGAGGTTCACGGTCCAGCAGTCCGGCTTCGGCTCGGGCTTCGGCTCGGGCTTGGGCTCGGGCTTCGGCTCGGGCTTGGGTTCCGGCTTGGGCTCGGGCTTCGGTTCCGGCTTGGGCTCGGGCTTCGGCTCGGGCTTGGGTTCCGGCTTGGGCTCGGGCTTGGGCTCGGGCTTCGGCTCGGGCTTGGGCTCGGGCTTCGGCTCGGGCTTGGGCTCGGGCTTGGGCTCGGGCTTCGGCTCGGGCTTCGGCTCCGGCTTGGGCTCGGGCTTCGGTTCCGGCTTGGGCTCGGGCTTCGGTTCCGGCTTGGGCTCGGGGATTGTGGGGACCTCGGGAGCATCCGGCTCCATCGGCTCCTCGGGCTCCACGGGCTCTTCCGGCTCATCGGGCTCCGTCGGCTCGTCGGGAGCCTCAGGCACCTCGGGGATCTCGGGGATCTCAGGGATCTCAGGGATCTCAGGGATCTCAGGGAACTCGGGGAAGTCGGGGAAGTCGGGGAAGTCCGGCTCCGTCGGCTCCTCGGGAACCTCCGGTACCTCGGGAACCTCAGGCTCCGTCGGCTCCGTCGGCTCCGTCGGCTCCGTCGGCTCCTCGGGAACCTCCGGTACCTCCGGAGCATCCGGCTCGAGGCCGGCGAGCATCTGCCGGAACACCTGCGACGACTTCGGGTTGTCGTCGCACTGCCAGACGCCGTGCGGGCAGTAGTCCGTGATCGTGTGATACAGCGGCTTGTGCTCGTTCATCCATTCGAGCATCCGCCGCATGTAGACGGCGTTGTCCCCGTTCCGGAAGAGTCCCCATTCCGGATAGGAGATCTCCTTGCCGTGCTCGGCCGCGAATTCCACCTGCTTCCGCAGCCCGTACGGCTCGTTGACGTGCTGGTCGAAACTGGAGCCCGGCGGCTGGTCGTACGAATCCATGCCGATGATGTCGACCACGTCGTCACCCGGATAGCATTCCGTCCACGGAATGGCGTCCCTCCCCCGGCTCGGATTGAAGTCGAAGCGGAACTTCTCTCCGGGAACGGAGCGCATCGCGGTGACGATCCGGGTCCAGTATTTCTTCCAGGCCGTGGGATCCGGCGCGCACCGATGGGTGTACGTCGTGCCGTTCATCTCCCAGCCGAGGACGATGACGGTGTCGTTCGCCTTCAGGCCGACCAGCCGCTCGGCCAGCGTCCGGAAGTGATGGTCGTAGTACCCCGCCGCGCCGAGCTGGAGCTGGCGGCGGACCTCGTAGTCCGAGACCCCGGCCTCGTTCCGCTCCAGCATCGGCACGTTCAGGACGAACAGCCGGTCGGCCCGCTCGTTGCGCCACTTCGCCCAGGCGTCCAGGAAGCCCGGAGGGCTCTCGATGTTCGACCAGAGGTCGCCGGGGAGGTACGTGTGGCCGACCCGGAGCTCCTGCCCGCCGAGCCACCGCTCCAGCTGACCGATCCGGCCGACACCCTCCGGTCCCGACTGGAGGAACGCGCCCAGTGCGGTGGACAGAGTCGGAGCGGGGTCCCGGGTCGTTACGGATTCGGCGGCGTGAGCCGGCGAGGACAGCACGACCGAACCCGATGCGAGGAGACCTGCGGTGAACACCCCCAGCCAGGCTCTCGACGTTCTCCGCTTTCGGTTGGCCATGGCCACTCCTTCACTCTCTGCGCCTCTTGATGATCCGTCAATCCGATACTCAGAAAGTATTCCTAATAAGCCGACCGTGAACTCGGCTCCGATCTGATCAGTAGTCCATTGGTGTATTTCATCGCCCAGTTGGGGCACCCGAGATCAAGGACATGCCGTGCCGAGCTTTGACACCCGCGTCCCCGCCGTGCTCGTGCGGCTCGACCGGAACCCTTTTCATCACGGCACGCTCGGCGCCGCGCGGTCCCTGGGAAGAGCGGGCATTCCGGTCCACGCCGTCCTGGAATCGCTCACCAGTCCGGCCGCCCGCTCCCGCTACGTCCACGGCGTCCATCTGCGTCCGGCCACCGCCTCCCCCGCCGACCTCGCCCGCCTCCTGCTGCGGCTCTCCGACGAGATGGCCGCCGCCCCCGCGCTCCTGGTGCCCCTGGACGACGTCAGCGCCCTCGCCCTGGCCGCCGCCCGCGCCGAGCTGACGGGCCGCTACCTCCTGCCCGAGCAGTCGTCCGAGCAGCTCGCGCGGGTGGCCGACAAGGCCGCCCTCGCGGAGACCTGCCGTGCGCTCTCCCTCCCCCACCCCCGTACCGAGATCCCCGACAGCGCCGACGAGGCTGCCGCGCTGGCCTGGTCGCTCGGGCTGCCGGTCGTCGCCAAGTGGAGCCGCCCCTGGCTGCTCCCGGCCGGCAGCGGGCTGCGCAGTACCTCGATCGTGCGTTCGCTCGCCGAGGTCCGTGAGCTGTACGCCCGTACGCCCGAGGCCGGCAGCCGCCTGTTGCTCCAGCGGCTCCTGCCGCCGGGGCGCGACCTGGACTGGTTCTTCCACGGGTACGCGGACTCCGCCGGGCGCTGCTCGGCCGGGGCCACCGGGCGCAAGGAGCGGTCGTGGCCGGACGGGGCCGGGCTCACGGCCGTCGGCCGCTGGACCGCGAACCCGGTGATCGAGCGGACGGCCGGCGAGCTGCTGGCCGCGCTCGGCTACCGGGGCGTGTTCGACCTGGACTTCCGCCTCGACCGCTCCACCGGCGCGTACCACCTGCTCGACTTCAACCCGCGGCCCGGCGCCCAGTTCCGGCTCTTCGCGGACGCGGGCGGGCTCGACGTCGTCCGCGCGATGCACCTGGACCTCACCGGACGCCCCGTCCCGGCGCACTCCCCCTCGTACGGCCGCCGGTTCGTGGTCGAGAACTACGCGGCGCTGTCCGTGCTCGCCTCTCCCCGCAGGCGGTACGCGGCGGAGCCCGGCGCCTCGCGAGGGCGGACCGAGACGGCCTGGTTCGCCGCCGACGACCTCGCGCCCGCGCTCGCCATGGCCCGCGCCTGGCTCTCCCACGCCCTGCGCAGGGGGCTGGTGACGATCCGTCGACTTGTTCTCGGGTCCGGCCGACGCCCGCGCGCGGTGACGCCCGTGGCGCCCCCGGCGGCCCGTACCCCCTCCCGGCAGATGAACCGACGATGAAGACGGAAGGCACGATGTACGACCTGGTGATTGTGGGAGCCGGACCCTACGGACTGTCCGTGGCCGCGCACGCGGCGGCCCACGGGCTGAACCTGCGGACCTTCGGCCGCCCGATGGAGTCCTGGCACGCCATGCCCTCGGGCATGTTCCTGAAGTCCGAGCCGTGGGCCTCCCACCTCTCCGACCCGCGCGGCGCGTACGGACTCGACGCCTACGCGGCCACCCGCGGCGTCCGCGCCGAGCACGGCGTCCCGCTGCCCGTCGGCTTCTTCGCCGACTACGGCGACTGGTTCGCCCGTCAGGCGGTCCCCGCGCTCGACGAGCGGTTGATCACCTCCGTCGCCCCGCACTCCGAGGGCTTCGAGGTGGTCACGGAGGACGGCGAGACCCTCCGTACGCGGACGGTGGCGCTGGCCGTCGGCGTCCTGCCGTTCATGGAGATCCCCGGCCCCCTGCGCGAGCTGCCGCGCCGGTACGTCACCCACAGCAGCCACCACGGCGAGCTGGACGGCTTCGCGGGACAGGACGTCACGGTCGTCGGCGCCGGCCAGGCCGCCCTGGAGACCGCCGCGATCCTCACCGAACAGGGCGCGCACGCCCGGATCCTGGCCCGCTCGGACCGGCTGAACTGGAACACGCTCCCGCCGGCCCTCGACCGCGGCCCGTGGCAGTCGCTCCGCGCCCCGCACACGGGCCTGGGCTGCGGCTGGCACAACCGGCTGTACGCGGACACGCCCGGCCTCTTCCGGCGGCTGCCGGCACGGACCCGGGAGCGGATCTTCGACTCGGCGCTCGGCCCGGCGGGCGCGTGGTGGCTGCGCGAGCGGTTCGCGGCCGTCACCGACGTACGCCTCGGGCAGCGGATCGTCTCGGCGGCCCCGACCGCCGACGAGCGGCTGCGGCTCGAGGTGACCGGGCCCGGCGGCGGGACGACCGTCCTGGAGACCGACCATGTCATCGCGGCGACCGGCTTCACACCGAGCCTGGGCAGGGCCGGGGTTCTCGCGCCGGGGCTGCGGGGTTCGCTGCGCACGGTGGGCGCGGGCGGGGCGCCGGAGGTGGGGGCGCTGTTCGAGTCCTCCTGGCCGGGGCTCTTCCTCGCGGGGCTGCTCACGGCACCTTCGTACGGTCCCTCGATGCGGTTCGTGTTCGGTGCCGGCTACACCGCAGGGCGCCTCGTGCGGGGTGTGCGGCAGCGGCTGCGGGCGACGGGCCGGGGCACGGTCGGCCGTCCGCGCTCCGGCGAGGAGCGGACGCCGGCCGCCCGGGCATGAGAAAGGCCGGTCCCGCGGGGCGTCGTGGACGTTCCGCGGGACCGGCCCTGAGCGACCCGTCAGGCGTTGACGCAGACGTTGCCGTAGGCCGGGTTGAGCGCCGCGATGACGTTCACGGTGTTGCCGCAGACGTTGATCGGCACGTGAATCGGAACCTGGACCACGTTGCCGGACAGCACGCCCGGCGAACCGATGGCCGCACCGTGCGCGTCGGCGTCCGCCATCGCGGGGGCGGCCGCACCCAGGGCCATGAACAGACCGGCGACGACGACCGCAGCCTTCTTACACTTCATTTCGTCTAAGTCCTTTCCGCGGCGGACGGAATTCCACGGATTTCGTGAATCTCGGACGCATTCAAGCGTCCGATCTCCGCCGCACACATCACAACGACCGTGCCACGAAAAGGAAACCGGTCGATCGTCCGACGGGCGGTTTTCACTCCATCGCGTCGGGCGAATTCCGCCAGACGCCGCGCGTTCGGCGGAACGCGGCTCAGCGCGGCCAGACCGGCATCGAGATCAGCCGCTCCCACTCGCGGTCCGGCAGCCCCGGCACGGTGCGACCTGCCATCGCCCACTGCTGGACCAGCGAGGAGTAGACGGGGAACGGGCCCCGGTCGGCAGGTGGCGGGTCCGCCACATAACGGCTCTTCGGAATGAAGGCCAGCCGCTCCCATTTCCCGGGGTCGGGTGCCATCTTCCCCTCCCATCCGATGCGGTTCCCGCATCATTTCACAGACCCCGCAGGAGAGTGATTCGACCGGCCCGGGTCGCGTCGCGAACCTGTGTGCGACCGTCCGCGGCATACCGTTCGGGCATTCTGTTTCCGAGCCTCGGTGGTGAGTGCCTGTGTCCGTCAGGAAATTCCCGCGGCCGCGACGGCTGCTGCTCGTCTCGGCGGCGCTCGTCGCCCTCGGCTCCGGCGCGCTCGGCTCCGGCGCGCTCGCCGGGGCCCCGCCCCTGCCGTACCCCAAGGACGGACTCAACATCCTGGTGGTCGGGGTCGACAGCCGGGCGGGCCTCTCGGCGGCGGAGTTGAAGAAGTACCACGCCGGCGGCAAGGGCTGCGACTGCACCGACGTGATGATGCTCGTGCACGTCTCCGCCGCCAACGACCGGGTCAGCGCGGTCAGTCTGCCCCGCGACTCGCTCACCGAGTTCCCCGTCCAGCACATCGACAGGCGGACGGGTGCGGTGCACGCCCCGCACGCCGCGAAGATCAACGCGGCTCACACGGAAGGCGGGCCGGCGCTCACCATCGAGACCGTCGAGCGGATGACGGGCACCCCCGTCCACCGCTATCTCGAGATCGACTTCCGTCGCTTCATCGACGGCGTGAACCGGATCGACGGCGGCGTGCCGATCTGCACCGAGGAGCCGCTCAAGGACCCTGCCACCGGGCTCGACCTGGCCCCGGGGACGAAGAACGTCCAGGGCGGCGAGGCGCTGCAGTACGTACGTTCGCGGCGCGCGGACGGGAAGATGGACTTCGGCCGCATGCAGAAGCAGCAGAAGTTCGTGGCCAACACCCTCAAGACGATCCGGGCGGACCTGGTCGGCGACCCCGCCGGGCTGCGGCTGCTGGCCTCGACCCTGCGCGGCACGGCGAAGGCCGAGCGCTCCCTGTCCGTGACCGAGATGCTGACCCTCGCCGCGCGGCTGCGGAACGTCACCCCCGCCGGCACGGAGTTCGCGACCGTGCCGGTCCGCGCCTTCAACCCCGTCGTCCAGGGCGTGGGGTCCACGGTCGCCTGGGACGAGGAGCACGCGGCCGAGATCTTCAAGGCAGTGCGCGCCGACCGGCCGCTGCCCAAGGCGCGCCCCGTATCGACGAGCACCATCCCGAAGGGCCTCGGCGACTACCGGCCGGCCGGCGGCGCCTCGCTCGTCTGCCCGTAGTCGCTCAGCGGGAGAGCGTACGGGCCAGCTCGGCCGGGTCCGTCGTCGGCGCGTCGCAGGTGAAGTGCCGGCAGACGTACGCGGCGGCTCCCCCGTCCACCAGCGGACGGTCCTTCAGCAGCGGGAACTCCTCGCTGTCCGGGGCGCCGAAGGCGACGACCGCGCCGGGGGCGGCGGCCAGCAGCGCGGTCCGGTGCAGCGCGCGGGCGCGGTCGTCGCCGCCGGGGCCATCGGGACCGACCACCGCGATCTCGCGCGGCCCGTCGAGGAGGGCCTCGGCCGTGGCCAGGCCCCAGCCGATGAACCGGGGTGCCCGCGGCCCCAGGGCCTTGACCACGGCCAGCGCGCCCTCGGCGGCGGCGCGGTGGGCCTCGGAGCCGGTGTGGGCGGCGTACGAGAGCAGGGCTCCGGCGGCGGCCGTCCAGCCGGAGGGGGTCGCGTTGTCGGTGGGGTCCTGGGGCCGGCGGATCAGCGGCTCGGCGTCGTGGGCCGTGTCGTACAGCGCCCCGCCCTCGGCGACGAACTGGTCGAGGACGATGTCCAGGAGGAAGCCCGCGAACTCCAGCCAGACCCCCTCGCCCGTGACGCCGGCGAGCGCGAGGAAGCCCTCGGCGACATCGGCGTAGTCCTCCAGGACCCCGGCGTTGGCGCCGGCCTTGCCGTCCCTGGAGGTGCGAAAGAGCCGGGCGCCCTCGCCCATGTGGAGCCGTACGAGCAGGTCGGCGGCCTCCGTCGCCCGCTCGACCAGGTCGGGGCGGTCGAAGAACGCGCCGGTCTCGGCGAGGGCCGCGATCGCGAGGCCGTTCCAGGCGGCGACGATCTTGTCGTCGCGGCCGGGACGCTCGCGCCGGTCACGGGCGGCGAGCAGGCGCTGCCGGATCGAGGCGATCCGGTCGGCGTCGGCGACACCCGCGTCCTGCGGGAGCTGGAGGACGGAGGCGCCCTCCTCGAACGTGCCCTCCTCCGTGACCCCGTAGTACGAGGCGGCGTAGTGGGCGTCCTCCTCGCCGAGGACGGCGCTCAGCTGCTCCGGTGTCCATACGTAGTACGCGCCTTCGACGTGCTTCCCCGTGCCGTCGTCGGAGTCCGCGTCGAGCGCGGAGGCGAAGCCGCCCTCGGGGGTGCGCAGTTCGCGGACCATGAAGTCCGCGGTCTCCAGGGCGACCCGGCGGGCCAGGTCGCTGCCGGTGGCCCGCCACAGACGCGCGTACACGCGGCACAGCAGGGCGTTGTCGTACAGCATCTTCTCGAAGTGCGGGACGACCCACTCGCGGTCCACCGCGTAGCGGGCGAAGCCGCCGCCGAGCTGGTCGTAGATGCCGCCGCGGGCCATCGCCTCGCAGGTGTCGGCGGCCATCTGCAGCGCGCCCTCGGAGCCGGTGCGGGCGTGGTGGCGGAGCAGGAACTCCAGCGCCATCGACGGCGGGAACTTGGGCGCGCCGCCGAAGCCGCCGCTGCGGCTGTCGTAGTCGCGGGTGAGGCCGAGCAGCGCCTGGGCCAGCTCCTCCTCGCCGGGCACGCCCTCACCGCCGAACGCGAGGGACCGGGCGGACAGGTCCTTGACGATCCTCCCGGCGACCTCGCCGACCTCGTCACGGCGGTCGGTCCAGGCGCGGGAGACGCCGTCGAGGACATCGCCGAAGGAGGGCATGCCGTGCCGGCTCTCGGGCGGGAAGTACGTACCGAAGTAGAACGGCTCGGCGTCGGGGGTGAGGAAGACCGTCATGGGCCAGCCGCCCTGTCCGGTCGCCGCCTGGACGGCCTCCATGTAGACGGCGTCGACGTCGGGGCGCTCCTCGCGGTCGACCTTCACGGCGACGAAGTGCTCGTTGACGTAGGCGGCGGTGGTGTCGTCCTCGAAGGACTCGTGGGCCATCACATGACACCAATGACACGCAGAGTATCCGACTGACAACAGAACGGGTACATCGCGCCGTTTCGCTTCTTCGAACGCCTCGGGTCCCCACGGCCACCAGTCGACCGGATTGTCGGCGTGCTGAAGCAGATAAGGCGAGGTCATACCAGCCAACCGGTTCATACGCCCCAGCCTCTCACAGCGCCTCGCGCGGCCGGTGAAACCCTGGCGAGCCCGCCCCACTTGGCCGAATTGCACTTGTGCGCCATCACGTGGTGGGCGACTCCTTCCCCTTCCGAGTCGGGCGACCCGGCACCTCGGAACAGTAGGCTGGGCGGAGCAGAACCGGACCTGCCGCGGCTCCTCGAAGGAGGTACACCATGACCGCCGAGATGGTGGCGCCCGCGTGGATGCATTCGCAGATCAGCGCGGAGCAGTACGACTCCTGGTCCGAGGAGCAGTGCGCCGGCATCGAGATCGTGGACGGGATGGTCGTCGTGAGCCCGAGCGCCTCGAAGCGGCACAACCGGCTGGCGCGGATCCTCGCCAATGCTCTGGACGCAGCCGCAGGCCCGGACTGGAACGCGGACACGGACTTCGACGTCCGACTGCAGGACGTTCCGCTCACCAACCGCCGCCCTGACGTCATCGTCTACCGGGCGGAGACCATCGATCTCACGCCCACCCGACCCGAGCACGTGCTCTTGGTCGTCGAGGTCGTGTCGCCCGGCTCGGAGACCACCGACCGGATCGTGAAGGTGGACCAGTACGCCAAGGCCGGCATCCCCTTCTACTGGCGGGTCGAGCAGGCCGCCACCGGGGTCCCGATCGTCTACACCTACGTGCTCGACCCCGCCACCAGGACTTACAGGGACGGCGAGATGTTCACCGGCACGGTGAAGGCCACCGCGCCTTTCTCCATCACAGCCGATCTTGGGGTCATGTAAGGGCGGAGAGGTCTCCCGCTTTCGACAGCTGACCGATAGCGCTCGGCTAGTCGTTGTTCGCGGACCGATCGGAACATTCCCCGCCTCCGAGCCAGATGCACCACCTGCGGATGCCATCCCAGCTCGTAAGCGATCGTTTAGCCGTGCCCGGTCAGGAACTGATCAAGGTCACGTTGACGGAAGATCGCACCGCCGGGGCACCTACCTACGAAACTGACCCAGGTCTCGGCATCCGGTTGCGGTTCATCGACGCGAACGGGCTACGACTGCCCCGTCTTGCCATCGATTCCACTAGCGCGCCAGTCGCAGGCTGGAACCGCGACTGCAGGCAGGTACGAGCTGACATGCTCGACCACCAGTTGACCATCCATGCGCGCCAGGGCCACGAGGTCGAGCGGTGCATCGATCCCAACACCCCACTTCTTGTGCAAGTGACAGTAACTGAAGTACCTTGCAGGACATGCAAGATGACGCATGGTCACCACCTCCTGTCCTACTGACGGTCGATCTCGTGATCCTGACGCTGCGCGACAGTCGTCTGCACGTCCTCCTGGTGAAGCGGGGCGAAGACCCCTTCCGGGGCATGCTCGCGCTGCCAGGGGGATTCCTCAGCCACGATGGTGAGGAGATCCTGGACGCCGCTCACCGCGAACTGAGTGAGGAAACGGCCCTGACCGCTGGCTGGGTGCACCTTGAACAGCTCGCCGTGTACGGAAGATCGGGCCGCGACCCACGGGGCCGAGTCGTCTCCGTCGCTCACCTGGCGATCGCGCCGGGCCTGCCCGACCCTGTCGCGGGGACGGATGCCACCGATGCCGCGTGGATTCCCGCAGAAGCCGTCCTGTCCGGCGATGCGACCCTCGCCTTCGATCACCATCGAATCGCCACGGACGGGATCGAACGCGCGCGCACCAAGATCGAATTCTCGGCACTGGCCACCGCGTTCTGCGGGGAGAGCTTCACTATCGCAGAGCTGCAGCAGGTGTACGAGGCCGTCTGGGGCACCTCACTCGACACCCGCAATTTCTACCGGAAGGTCCAAGCCGCGAAGGGATTCATCGTCCCCGTCGGCACGGACCGCAGGACCACGGGAGGACGACCCGCACGGCTGTACCGGGCCGGCCCGAGAACCGTGCTGTTCCCACCGCTGATCCGACCTGCGCCATCTGCGACGGAAGAGAACACGAGAGGGGAAGAGGAGTAATGCCGAAGAGCCCAGTGGTGATTCTCACCGCCCTCAATCTTGAATATCAATCCGTGCGCCAGAGGCTGGCGGATCTTCTGGTACATCGCCATGAGCGCGGTACCCGGTTCGAGGTGGGAACCGTACGGGGCACATCGTGCCGCGTCGCACTCGGCCTCACGAACAAGGGGAACCACTCCGCCGCGGTGATCGCCGAACGTGCGATCCAGGAGTTCTCACCGGTGGCCGTGCTGTTCGTCGGGGTCGCAGGCGCCCTGTGGGATGCCACCAGGCTGGGTGACGTGGTGATGGCGTCACACGTGTACGCCTATCACGGCGGGACCAGCGAGGACGACGGGCTCAAAGCCCGTCCCCGGGTGTGGGAAGCGCCGCACGGGATCAGCCAGCTCGCCTCGCACCTGGCCCGTTTGAACGACTGGGCGGACCCCACACCCGGTCACGAGGACGGACCGCAGGTGCGTTTCGGGGCGATCGCCGCCGGCGAGATCGTCCAGAACTCAAGGATCTCGGCCGAGGCGAAGTGGATCCGGCAGCACTACAACGACGCGCTCGCCATCGAGATGGAGGCGGCCGGCGTGGCCCAGGCCGGCCATCTCAGCGGAGCGCCGGTGGCCATCGTCCGCGGGATCAGCGACCGGGCGGACGGCACGAAGACCAGTTCGGAGGACCGCAACTGGCAGCCGCGGGCCGCAGCGAACGCGGCGGCGTTCGCCATCCGGTTGGCCGTGGAACTGGTGGGCGAGCAGAAGGAGGACGCGATGCCGCAGGACGACAGGGCCCGTTCGGCCGACCGGTTCGACCGGAACGTCAGCAACACCGCCCACAACAGCACCGTCGGCATCATGGCCGGCTCAGTCACAGGTAGCAGTGTCCACATGAACACGTCCTCGAAGGCATCCAGCCCGACGGACCTGATCACGGAACTGAACGGTTTCCGCGATCAGCTGGGGTGGCACCGCAACGAGGGCGCTCTCGACGAGGACAGCTACCGGGAAGCCCTGACCGACCTGGACTCCGCTCTCCGGTCGGCAAGGGAGCGCACCCCTGAATCGTCGAAGCGGACGGTCATGACGCTCAAGAGGCTGCGCGGTCTGGTCGCGGAGTACCCCGCGCTGGTGGCCACGTTGGCTCCCTTGGTTGCCGCGCCCGGTGACCTGGCATGAGCCACAACGACGGTGCCGCGTACAGCTCGGCCGCGTACAACTCCACCATCGGGATCCAGGCCGAGACCGTGCATGACTCCACCATCTACTTCGTCCACCCGGACGCCTCGCCGCAAGAGAAGTACCGGGTCGGCGTAAGGCTCCTGGAGGACGGCGTCCCCAGCCGGGCCCGCGAAATGATCACTGATGCGATCGTCCACGGGCATGACGGCACGGAGGTTCGCTTCCACTGGGTGCTCGCCATGCTCAGCGCACGTACCCACCACGACCTGACCACCGAAGAGGTCGAGCGGCTGCGCTACGCCTCCAGGCTCGTGCGAACCTACGCCGAGGACGAGTGGAAGGAAGCCCTGCGCGTCACTTTCGACCTGTTGGCGGTACTCAGCACCACCGGCAGCGAGACCGGTCCTGTGCTGAAGCAGCTGCAGGACCTACCGCACCGCCAGCACGACGCGATCCTCCGCCACCTCGACGTCATACTCACCGGAGGGCTGAAGGACGACCTGTGGGAGGAGACCCTCGGACAGGCCAGGGCGGAGCGCTTCGGCAACGACCGGGTCCAGCGGGTCTGGGCCTACTTCGCACCCACCCCCATCGGGGCGCGGGCCGTTCGGCCCCGCCCGAGCACCGCTGCCGCGGCCAAGGCGGCCCTCCCTGTCAGAGCGGTCCTGTTCGTCATCAGCAGCGCGCTCCTCTGGGCCCTGGCACTGATCGCGGATCCGGCCCAGGCGATCGTCGAGTTACCGGTGGCACTCGGCGCGGGCCTGACCGCAGCCCACTTCGGCATCCGGTGGTGGGGCCGGGAGCCCAGGCCGGGCCTCACGGCCGAGGCCCACGTCCCGCACCCGGGCGATCCCGCCTTCACCGAGGACGGGTTCACCAAGCGCGTCCGTCATTCGTTCGATCACTACTTCAGCGTTCGCAGGCCTCATGGGTTCACCTCGGATGCCTGGCTCGCCCACACGGTTCAGATCCGCAGCGGCCTCGCCGCCGAGATCTCAGACCTCTACCGGGAGAGCCGAATCGGTGTGGAGCGGGTCGACTGGCTGATCCGGTACCTCGCCGAGGACGCCCGAGATCGTCACAACAACGGCACCCTGTTCGATCGACACCGCCAGGATCAGACTTCGGGCAGGACGAAGGCCCTGGCCGTGGCGGCCCTCGCCGTTCTCGGCGTCGCGGCTCTCGCCGCGTTCGGCACAGCGGCCACCGGTGCCGCCCAACCTCGGCCTCTGTGGGCGTTCCTGGCCGTGCTCGGTGCGGTCTGGTCCGGGCACGCGACCGGTTCCCGGTGGCTGGAGGTCCGGCGTGAAGAGCGCCGGCTGGACCGGGAGACTCAGGAGTACCTCGAACAACTGACCGCACGGCAGATCGCCTACCAGCGCTGGCAGTCGTTCCTGGACGAGAAGCGCCCCAGTGAACAGGAGATGGAGACCTGGCTCACCTGCGACAAGACTTCGTTCGTCGATGAGGCACTCCGGCACCACCGGCTCACCTGGCGCGACCTGATCACCCACACCATCCTGGTGGCCCCGGGTCCTTCCTACAAGCGTGGCCGGGTCCGAGGCGGCCCATGGCGGTACTCGCACTACGTGTTCCGCCTGTTCCTGTTCACCCAGGACGGTATCCGCGAGATCAGCTCCGAGTTCAACTTCTCCGACGGAACGCGCAGGAACGAGCAGCGGAGCAACTACCGGTTCGACGCGCTGGCCTCCGTGCAGGTGACGGAGAACGCCGACGTCGGTTACGACCTGGAGCTCTTCCTCACCAACGGACCGGCGAGGAAGATCCGCGTCAAGGACGCCGACGCCCATCAACTGGCGCCGACCGAGAATCCCCAGGAAATCTCCGAGATCAACCTCAGCGCGGCCGGCTCCCCCCACACCTTCCGTCTCCTGGAGGGGATAGCGGCGGACGGGAAGAGCTGGATCGAACGGCACGGCCCCGACGGCCTGGCGCCCTTCCAGATCGCCGGCTGATCCTGAACTCGAGCATAGGGGTGCCTGTGACCTCCACGGATGACGTCACCGAAAGCAAGATCCTGCTGGCCGAGTACGACCGCCTGAAAGAGGAACAGAAGACTCGCATAGGGTTCCGCGACAACCTGCTCTACTTCACGCTCGCCGCGGCCACTGCGGTTGTGGCGATCACCGCCCAGAGCGGAGAGTCCCGACTGCTGCTAGCCGTCCCCGCGATCTGTCTGATCCTGGGCTGGACCTACCTGGTCAACGACGAGAAGATCTCGGCGATCGGCCACTACGTCCGCGACCGGCTGGGACCACGCCTGGGGGACCTCACCTCCGCCCACGACGCAGTGTTCGGCTGGGAGATCTACCACCGCAACGTTGCGGGCCGCACCATGCGCAAGCGGCTCCAGACCACGGTGGACCTGTTCACGTACCTGGTCCTGCCCATGGTCTGCACGACCGCGTTCTGGTGCTCTCCCGTCGTTCAGCCCCTGCTCGCGCTCGCTTCTCTCGGGCAGACGCTCGCCTTGGCCGTACTGGGCTGGCAGTTCCTGCGCCGTACGGAGCGGTAGCACCAGGCCCTCGCCGGGCACGAGTACGACACCTCCGGCCGCACGCAGTGGGCTGACCGGGGCTCTGGCGAATGTCGACGGACTGGTCGGGCGCCCACTCGATCGAATCGACCTGTTGATCTTCAACCCGGGCGGGCGTACTCAGGCTCAGGGCTACCGCCTTATGCGAGTTCACTGGCACCAGTGGCAGCTGCCGTAACCGACGCTGAGCAGCACGGGAACGTCGCGTCGGCGTGCCTCGTCGAAGGCCTCCGCCGACCAGGGCCACCAGTCGACCGGGTTGTCGGCGTGCTGGAGGAGGTACGGGGACGTCTCATGGGCCAGTCGGTTCGGCATGCCCCCATCCTCGCGCACACGGCGAAGCCCCGCCCATACGCCACGGGTGGGCGGCGCACGAACGGGGCAGTGATACGGGAAGCGGCCCCGCTCCTCGCACTGGCTCTGCGAGGAGCGGGGCCGCTCCGAGGAACTGGTGGCGTCAGCGGCCGACGTTCCCGTTGCCGGACAGAACCTCGCTCAGAACGTTCGCCAGCGGGTCGTCGCCAGTCTGCTGCGTGGAGTTCTGGGTGCAGGTCTGGTTCGACATGTCGTTGCCCAGAACGTCCTGGACGGCGACCGGGACGGCGATGACGCCGACCGGGACCTGAGCCTGGAGCTTCTGGATGTCGAAGCAGTGCAGAACGCCACCGTTGATGAGGCCGAAGTTCGGGCTCATGTAGCCACCGGTGTGGTTGCTGCCGATCGACTGCTTCGACGTGTTGCCGATGACGTTGGAGCTGTTGCCGTCGTCCCCGGCCGCAGACGCCGTGGCAGCCGACATACCGACGACGGAGGCCGCAACTGCCGCCGTGGCAAGAACCTTCTTGATCACGAGATTTCCTTCTTGAGCTGGAGGGCCCTGGAATGCTCCGTTACCGAAGCATGCTGATCAACTGCCGCCGAGAGGATTGGTTCCGGGGCATCACCCGGATGCGGTATTCGGCAGATGAACGCCATCGGACGCGGGGTCGAGGGGCAGACGTTCGGCCTGCCCGCCGTCCCGGCACGGCCCCGTGATTGCGGGGTCGATCGCCCGGCTCCCTCGCGCCGACGCGCGTCCGGCAGGACACTTGTGCGCGTCATGCGGAAGCTCTCGGAGGGGGACGCACATGCGGGACAGCCACCGGGCCGAAGCCGAACGGCTGTTGGCACACGCCGTGGAGGAGGAGGTGCGGCGCTCCGGGGGCCGCGTCGACTCCACGGCTCTCCTCGCCCGCGGCCGGGCCGCGCTGGACACCATGGCGGCGAGTGCGAGCGAGGAGTACGCGGCTTATCTGCGGGCTCTGGAGGAGGCGGAGGCCGGACGGCAGCCGTTGAGAGAGCGATTCAGCGGGCCGACGGCGGGAACTCCCTTACTGGTCTCGGCCGTTGCGGCGGCCGCCGCCTTCGGGGCGGACCTGGCGCTCGGCACGACGGCAGGGACGGCGCTGGGCGCCGGGGCCGTGGTGGCGGTGGCGGGCGCGGCGGCGACCGTGCTGAAGGCGACCGCCGGGCACTGGCCCGCCGCCCACCGCAGGGCGGGCGCCCTGGGGCAGCCGGGCGGGCCCGAGCAGCTGCGGCTGCAGTGGCTGACGACGCTGGAGGTACGGGGCGTGCGGCCGTTCCTCGACCAGCAGCGGGTGCTGCTCGCGAGCGCGCAGAAACCTCCGCAGAAGGTCGTGGCCCAGCTGCGCGGCGCGGACCGCAGCGCGGCGGCCCGCCGGCGGACGGTCCTGGAGCAGTCGTTCGGCCATCTGCCGGATCCGGCTGGGCCGTTCACCGGGCGGCGAGCCGAACTGGCGCAGATCACCCGCTGGGTGCAGACGGGGCGGGCGTCGACACAGACCCGGCCGACGGTCGTGATGCTGTACGGGGAACAGGGCTCGGGTCGCACGACTCTCGCCGTACGGGCCGCGCACGCGCTGCGCGACCAGTTCCGCGGGGCGTGCGTGGTGGACCTGCGGGGCGGCGGGACCCGCGGTGAGAAGCCGCTGTCGACCCGGGAGGCGCTGCTGCATCTGCTGAACCGGCTGGGCGCGCCGCGCGAGCAGCTGCTGTTCCGCGAGCGGTCATCGGCCGAGCAACAGGTCCGCAGGCTGGCGGAGTTGTACCACCAGCATCTGACCGGGCTGCCGGTGACGGTGATCCTGGACGACGCGGTGGAGGCGGAGCAGGTCCGTACGCTCCTTCCGGAGCGCTCGGACAGCCTCGTCCTTGTCACCTGCCGGGAGCCCCTTGACCTGGGGGACGAGGTGCCGGCGTCCGTGCACCGGCTGCCGGTGGCGGCCCTGGACGCGGCGGGCGCGGAGGAGTTGCTGCGGGAGGCGGCGGGGGCGCCCGACCCCGGCCCGTACGACTCGGAGGCCTTCGAGCGGATCCGGGAGCTGTGCGGCGGGCTGCCGCTGGCGCTGCGGGTCGCCGGCTCCTGCCTCGGCCGCCGTTCGATGAGCGATCTGGCGCATCTGCTCGACCGGCCCGGCTGGGGTCCGGCCCCGCTCGAACGGGCGCTCTCCGTACGGTACTTCACCGATCTGGAGGAGGACGCCAGGCAGCTGCTGCGCCGGCTCGCGCTGGCCGGGCGGGCCTCGCTGGGCGCGGCGGCGGCCGGCGCGCTGCTCGGCGGGAGCGGACAGGACGGGGCGCGGCTGCTCGCGGAGCTCGCCCGGGCCGGTCTCCTCGACCACGTACGGGGAGAGCGCTACCGGCTGCACGACTCGGTGCGCGGCTTCGCGGCGGTCCGGCTCCTCGAGGAGGAGGACGCGGCGGAGATCGCGGCGGCGCAGGAGCGGCTGATCCAGAACTACGCGGAGCTCGCGGACGCGGTGATCCGGATGGTCGACGGCAAGATGTCGACCCGCGCGGACCGGTTCGACGGCCATGGCTTCGGGTCCTTGGAGGCGGCCCTGCGCTGGCTGGACGAGGAGTCGAGCTTCATCACGGCGGCGCTGCGGCACGCCGAGGGCGTCGACCAGCAGACGGTACTGAATCTGCTCGGCGCGCTCTGTGACTACTGCCTGCTGCGCGGCGACCTGTACCGGCTCGGCGAGATCAACGAGCTGACCGACGCCGTCGGGCAGGGACTGCTGTCCCGGTCGGTGCAGTGGCGGACCGGTATCGCGGCCCGGCAGCTCGGCGAGCTCGACAAGGCGCGCACCACGCTGACCTCGGTGGTCTCCCTCTACCAGGAGGCGCACCAGGACGCGGGGGCCGCGCTCGCGCTCTGCTCGCTGGGGATCACGCTGCACCACCAGGGCAATCTGGCGGAGGCGTCGGCGAAACTGCGCGAGGCCCTGGCGCTCCAGGAGCCGGACTCGCTCGCCGCCGACCGGGGCTGGACGCTGCACGCCCTCGCGGCGGTGGAGCGGGACCGGGCGAACCTGGCGGAGGCGCTGACCCTGCTGCGCTCGGCCCTGGAGCTGCACCGGGAGAGCGAGTCCCTGCACGGCGAGGCCTGGGCGCACTTCCAGCTGGGGCAGGTGTGTCTGCGCATGGGCGAGGTGGAGCGCGCCGACGCGGAGCTGCGCCAGGCGCTCGACCAGTACGGCCGTACCCGGGACGGGCGCGGCGAGGCGTGGGCGCTGACGCAGCTGGCCCGCGCCCGGCTCGTGGAGGGCGAGGTCGCGCCCGCGGTCGACGGCCTGCGCCAGGCCCTCGCCCGCCATCGCGACCAGGAGGACGCGCGCGGCGAGGCGTGGACCCTGTACTACCTGGGGCACGCCCTTGAGGAGCGCGGCGACCTGGATCAGGCGGTACGGGAGCTGGAGCGGGCGCGCACGATGTTCTCCCGGATGCGGGACGTGTACGGGCTCGCCTGCGCGCGGCACCACTCGGGCCGGGTCACCCGCGACCAGCGCGCGGCCCAGACCGGCAACCTGCGCAACTCCGGCTTCGCCCGTCAGCTCCTGGTGGACGCCCGGGCGGACTTCCACCGCATCGGCGTGGCGCACGGCGAGGCCTGGACCTGTCTGGAGCTGGCGATCGTCGACGCCGGGAACGGCAAGGCCGCGCAGGCCCTGGAGCTGTGCGGTGAGGCGACCGGGCTCTTCCTCTCGTACGGCGACCGGCGGGGCGCCGACTGGGCCCGCTTCCTGAGCTGCACGCTGCTCCCGTACGCCTCACCGGGCGGCGTGGAGGCGGGCACGGCCGCGGCCCGGGACGAACTGACCCGGCTCCTCGCGGACCGCCACCCGACCCGGGACGGCAAGCTGGAGGACTGCGCGGAGGCGTACGCCCTGGTCCTGGAGCGGGGCGTCCAGCTCGACGCGGGCTGGCAGGCCTGGGACCTCGGCATGGTGCCGAACCGGCACGCGCGGGAGGTGATGGGGGTGCCGGTGGAGGTGGCGTGACCGGGGCGTGACGGGGGCGTGACCGGGGGCGGACGGCCCGCAGGGCCCCGAGAGATCTCGGGGCCCTGGGCCTGCGGCGCGGGGCCGCTACTCCTGCGGGGCCGGCTTGGCGGTCTGCGCCGCCTTCGGGTCCGGGGCCTCCTCGAAGGAGACCTTGCCCATGTGGCGGTTCATCGACTTCATCAGCATCCA
This sequence comes from Streptomyces vilmorinianum, assembly GCF_005517195.1. Classification (NCBI taxonomy): domain Bacteria; kingdom Bacillati; phylum Actinomycetota; class Actinomycetes; order Kitasatosporales; family Streptomycetaceae; genus Streptomyces; species Streptomyces vilmorinianum. The sequence continues at coordinate 6,576,151 of NZ_CP040244.1, forward strand.
GACGCCCACGGCCATCACGGCGAAGACGACGAAGCCGAGGACGCCGGGGGTCACCTTGTTCTTGTCCAGCTCGGCGGCGAAGGGGACAAGCTGGGTCAGTGCCAGGTGTGCGCTCATGTCAGGCATTGTCGCGGATGCCCGCGAAGAGGTCGTCCTCGGGGAGGGAGGTATCGACCAGCGACTTGCTGAGCTCGTACTCCTCCGTCGGCCAGACCTCCTTCTGGATCTCCATGGGGACCCGGAACCAGCCGCCGTCGGGGTCGATCTGGGTCGCGTGGGCGATCAGGGCCTTGTCGCGGATCTCGAAGAACTCGGCGCACGGGACGTACGTCGTCAGCGTGCGCTCGGCGCGCTGGAACTCCTTCCAGCGCTCCAGCCACTCGCCGTACGGGGACTCCATGCCCCGGTCGAGCAGCGCCTCGTGCAGGGCGAGCGTGCGGGGACGGTTGAAGCCCTGGTTGTAGTAGAGCTTCTGCGGCTGGAAGGCCGGGCCGAACTCGGCCTCCGGGTACTTGTCCTTGTCCGCCGCCCCGTCGAAGGCCACCATCGTGATCTTGTGGGTCATGATGTGGTCGGGGTGCGGGTAGCCGCCGTTCTCGTCGTAGGTCGTGATGACCTGCGGGCGGAACGAGCGGATCTTGCGGACCAGCTCGCCGGCCGCCGTGTCCACGTCCTCCAGGGCGAAGCAGCCCTCGGGCAGCGGCGGCAGCGGGTCGCCCTCCGGCAGACCGGAGTCGACGAAGCCCAGCCACTCCTGCTCGACCCCGAGGATCTCGCGGGCCTCGTCCATCTCCTTGCGGCGCACCTCGTGGATGTTCGCCTCGATGTAGGCGTCGCCCTGGAGCCTGGGATTGAGGATGGAGCCGCGCTCGCCGCCCGTGCAGGTGACCACCATCACCTCCACCCCCTCGGACACATACTTGGCCATCGTGGCCGCGCCCTTGCTCGACTCGTCGTCGGGGTGGGCGTGAACGGCCATCAGTCGCAGCTGCTCAGTCAAGACTCGATCCTCAGTGATTCGTCGCGGAGGCAGGTCTCTATAGTGACGGAACCGGGGGACGGAAAATTCCGCTGTCCCGGCGTCGAGAGGAACGATCATGAGCGCGGTGCGAGAGCAGCTGCCCGAGGGGCGCTACGGCCGCTCCGCGGACGAGCGCGCCGACCGCAAGCTCAAGATCGCCGGTGGCGTGCTCGGTGTGCTGTTCCTCGGAATGTTCGGCTGGTTCGGCTGGCACTACGTCGTCGACAGCAGGATCAGCGCCGAGACGATCAAGTTCGACGTGGTGAGCGACACCGAGGTCCAGGTGCACCTGGAGGTGCGCAAGGACACCGACGTCACGGGCGTCTGCACCCTGCGCTCGCGCTCCGAGGACGGGGCCGAGGTCGGCCGCAAGGACGTCCGCTTCGACGAGGCGGCCGCCCGGATCGACCGCGTGGTGAGCATCCGTACGACCGCGAGGGCGACCAGCGCCGAGCTCGTGGGGTGTACCGCTCAGTAGCGCTGGGTAGGGACCGGGCGGCGTGTCGAGCCCCGGTTCCCGCGCTGACCAGGAGTGACGTCATCCCTGTGGTTTATGTCCTCCCCCTTTCCGCCACTAATTGTTAGGCTCGTGGTTTCGCCCGCCCAGGAAGGACAATCCTTCTGGGTAGGGCGATGCTTTGTATTCCCAGTACCTACGAGGAGCACCTGTGACCCAGACCAGCGACAACGTCACCTGGCTCACCCAGGAGGCGTACAACCAGCTCAAGGCCGAGCTGGAGTACCTGTCTGGTCCCGCGCGAACCGAGATCGCCGCCAAGATCGCCGCGGCGCGCGAGGAGGGAGACCTGCGCGAGAACGGCGGGTACCACGCGGCCAAGGAGGAGCAGGGCAAGCAGGAGCTCCGGGTCCGCCAGCTGACCCAGCTCCTGGAGCACGCCAAGGTGGGCGAGGCTCCGGCCGACGAGGGCGTCGTCGCGCCCGGCATGGTCGTCACGATCGCCTTCGACGGTGACGAGGACGACACGATGACCTTCCTGCTCGCCTCGCGCGAGTACGCGAGCAGCGACATCGAGACCTACTCGCCGCAGTCCCCGCTCGGCGTCGGCGTCAACGGCAAGAAGGCCGGTGAGGACGCCGAGTACGAGCTGCCGAACGGCAACAAGGCCACGGTGAAGATCCTCAGCGCCAAGCCGTACACCGGCTGACGACCGGACTTCCGCACCGCCTTTCGTGACAGGGCCGGACCCCTCGGGGGTCCGGCCCTTCGCTTTGCATGCACATGCAATGATGCGGGCTGTCTGACGTCGTGTCACGAGGGGGATGACGGGTGCTGGGACCGCTGCGCGAGGGCGCGCCACGGCAGATCGGACCGTACGACGTGCTGGCGCGGCTCGGCGCCGGCGGTATGGGCGAGGTGTTCCTGGGGCGGGCGCCGGGCGACGGTTCGTTCGTGGCCGTGAAGACCGTACGGCGCGACGTCGCGAACGAGCCCGCCTTCCGCGACCGCTTCCGGCGCGAGATCAAGGTCGCGGGGATGGTGCGGAGCACGTACGCCGCCGCCCCCGTGGGCGGGGACGCCGACGCCGAGGTGCCCTGGCTCGCGACGGCGTACGTCCCAGGGCCCAGCCTGTCCCAGGCCGTGCGGCGGGGCGGTCCCCTGCCGGTGGCGACCGTACGGGAGCTGGGCGCCGGAATCGCCCGCGCGCTGGCCGACCTGCACGCCGCCGGCGTCCTGCACCGCGACCTCAAGCCGGGCAACGTCATGCTGTCGGTCGACGGACCGCGCCTGATCGACTTCGGCATCGCCCGCAGCAAGGGCGCCACGACGATGACGGCGACCGGGATGATGGTCGGCACCCCGTCCTTCATGTCGCCCGAGCACGTGACGGGGGCGCGCCACGTCACCGGGGCCTCGGACGTGTTCTGCCTGGGCTCGCTGCTCTGTTACGCGGCGACCGGCGAGGACCCCTTCGGGGACGGTCCCGTCGCGGCCGTCCTCTACCGCGTGTCACAGGCCGAAGCGGACCTGAGCCGGGTCCCGGACGAGCTGCGGGACGTCGTCGCCGCCTGCCTGAGCGCCGACCCGGCGGCCCGGCCGGCCCCGGAGCGGCTCGTGTCGCTCCTCGCCGGCGACAGCGGCGGGGAACGACGGCCCGCGTGGCCCGAGAGCGTGCGGGAGCACATCGGGGAGTACGGGAGGGAGCTCGCGCAGCTGGTGGCGGCGGGGGGTCCGCTGGTGGAGATGCCCGCCACCCCGCCGGAGGCGCCGGGGGTCCACCAGCTGCCGACCATGCCGCCGGTGGCACCCGTGACGCCCGTGACGCCCGCACCTCCCAGGAAGCGCCGCCGGGGGCTGATCGCCGCCGTGGTGGCCCTCGCGGTCGTGGGCGGCGGGCTCGGGACGTACCTGCTGTGGCCGCAGGAGGGCAGGAAGCAGACTCCCGGCGCAGCCGCCCCGCCCGCCTCGGGCCCCCGGATCCCGGGCGTCGACGACCGCGGCCTGGCCGACGCCTCCGGAGTCGTACCGCAGAACGCGGCCCAGCGGCCGGCCGGCTGGAAGCCGTGGCGGGCCGAGCTGACCGCGCCCGCGTTCGGGTGCTCGGCCGGGGAGTCGGTGCTGGTGTGCCGGACGACCGACGGGCGGTACGAGGCGCTGGACACCGCGAGCGGCAGGAAGCTGTGGGACGCCGACCTCGTCGAGGACGAGCGGGACGACCTCAGCTACGTGGGACCGACGGGCGGGGTCTTCATCGCCGGCGACACGGCGCGTCCCGTCGTGCACGACACGGTGGCCGTCCTCGCCTCCGGCGACCGGCTCCAGGTGCGCGACGCCCGCAGCGGCACGGTCCGCTGGGAGAAGGAGGCCTGGGGCGCACAGGGCGTGAGCAGCAGGCCGATCGTCGCCGACGGGATCGTCTTCGCGGCGACGAAGACGACGCAGGACCCGACCACGACACGGGTGGGCATGACCGCGTTCTCCCTCGCCGACGGCGCGCGCCTGTGGTCCAAGGAGCTCACCAACGCCGCGATCCCCCGCGTCGAGATTCGGGACTTCGATCCCGTGGCCTACGCCAAGGGCACGGTGTACGCCCTCAGCGACGGCGGTCTCCTCGCGTACGAGGCGAAGACCGGAACCCTGCTCGGTCAGGCCGACAAGGACGCCGAGAGCTGCGAGACGCTGCGGGTCCTCGGTGCCGCCGCGTACTGCGTCACCGTCCCGTACACCGCCGACGAGGAGCAGCGGCTGCATCTCCTCGACGCGGGCACGCTCGCGTCGAAGGGCAGCCTGCCCGCCCCCGTGCGGCGGCTGCGCCCCGATGTGATCAGCGCGAAGGCCGTCATCGGCTTCGACCGCGGGCTGAAGATCCACGACCCGAAGGACGGCAACCAGCTCGGTTCGTACGCGGCGAAGGCGGCGCCCGCCGGTCTTGAGCAGGACTGGTCGGGGCCGCTGCTCGCGGGCGACCAGGTGGTGTACGCCGACTACTCCGCCCTCTACACCGTGCGGCTCGGCCGGAACGGCGGCCCCGCCGGGCTCAAGGTCACTCCGGTGCCCGGGGCACCGGGGCCGCGCGCGGCGAAGGAGGCCGCGATGGAGACGCCCTTCGCCGACATGATCCGTGCGCCCGAGGTCCTTCCCATCGGCGGGATCGCGCACATCGTGTACGACCAGGGTGTCGTCTCCTCCGTCGAGCTTCCCAAGTAGCGCATCGAAAGGACGACTTCCGTGCTGGAAGCACTGCCCGCCGGGCAGCCCCCGCGCCTCGTCGGCCCCTACCGGCTGCTCGCCCGGCTGGGCGCGGGCGGCATGGGCGAGGTTCATCTGGCGTGCCGGGCGGACGAGCCGACGGCCGATCCGTACCGGATGGTCGCGGTGAAGACCGTCCGGGAGGACCTGGAGGTCGACGGGGACTTCCGGACCCGCTTCCGGCGCGAGATCACAGCGGCGCGGGCGGTGAGCAGCCCGTACGCGGCGCGGCTCGTGGACGCCGACGCGGACGCGGCCGTCCGTGGCTGGCGACGGAGTACGTGCCGGGACCCTCGCTCGCGGAGGCCGTCGTACGGTCCGGGGCGTTGCCGGTCGCGGCGGTACGGGCGCTGGGTGCGGCCCTCGCGCGGGCGCTGGACGCGGTGCACGGGGTGCAAGTGCTGCACCGGGACCTGAAGCCCGCGAACGTGCTGCTCGGCGCCGCCGGTCCGAAGCTGATCGACTTCGGTATCGCGCAGGCCTTCGAGGCGACGGCGCTGACCTCGACGGGGCTCGTGGTCGGCTCGCCGGGGTTCATGTCACCGGAGCATCTGGTCGGCAGCCGGGCGGTGGTGCCCGCCTCGGACGTCTTCTGTCTGGGCGCGGTGCTCGCGTTCGCGGCGAGTGGGCGCGGGCCGTTCCACGACGACGAGATGGCCGCGGTGATCTTCCGGATCAGCCGGGCCGACGCCGAACTGTCGGGTGTGCCGGCGGAGTTGCGGCCGGTGGTGGAGCGGTGTCTGCGGCTCGACCCGGCGGAGCGGCCTTCGGCGGCGGAGCTGGTGGGGCTGCTCGGCGGCCAGGCGGTCCCGGAGGTGTTTCCGTGGCCGGGCGGGGTGTTGTCCCTGCTCGCGGAGTACGGGGACGCGGCGCGCCGGACCGGTGAGGCGGCGGCCTCGGGCGCGGGCGTGGCGGACCTGCCGACGGTCGCTCCGGTGGTGCCGTACTCCCCCACGGCGGCGGGCTACCGGCCCGCTGTGCCCGATCCGGTGGTCCGGCGCAGGCCCTGGGGGCGGATCGTGGCGGGGGCCGTCGCGGTGGCCGTGGCGGCGACCGTGGGCGTGGTGATGGTCAACCGGTCCGGTGGGCAGGGGAGTTCGACGGGCGGCGCGGGTGGCGCGAGCGGCCCTTCGGCCGGTCCCGGCACGGGAACCGCGCAGCCGGCCACGCTGAGCCAGGTCGTCCTGCCGTACGGCGGTGAGGGCCACACGGGCGACTTCGGCGCGGTCGGCGAGGCCCGTACGTCCCGGCCGGCGGGCTGGTCGCCCTGGCAGCGGGAGGTCGACGCGGGCATGGGCGCCTGTGCCCTCTCCCCCGAGGTCCTCGTCTGCGCGGGGTCCGGTGGCGCGGCCGTCGGTCTGCGCGCGGCGGACGGCGAGAAGGTGTGGTCGGTGCCCGGCCGGGGCGAGGCGCCGCGCTCCGCTCCCCAGTACCCCGCCGTGACGGGGGACGCGGTCCACATCACGGGGCCGGACGGGGTGATCACGTACGGGCTGAAGGACGGGAAGGAACGCGGACAGCTCCCGGCGCCCGGCAAGGAGTGGGCGGTGAAGGGGACCGATCTGCTCGGCGGGGTCCTCTACTCCACGTACGTCGATGTCGCGGACGAGCGGACCGGTCTTGTCACCGCCACGAAGCTGGAGGGCGGGCGCGCCCAGGAGCTGTGGCGGACGCCGCTCGACGCCCTGCCGGAGCAGCCGGTGGCCGCCGGGGGCCGGGTGTTCGTGCCGGTCGACAACGTGCCGGTGGCGCTGGACGCCCGTACGGGCACGGTGGCGGCGCGGGGAGCCGGGGGCTGCGGGAAGGTCACGGTCCACAAGGAGAGCGTGCTCTGCTCCGGCCGGCAGGAGGGCGGCGTCGCCGTCCTCGATTCCCGGACGCTGAAGACGGTGCGGACGCTCGGCGAGGGGACGTCGCCGTCGGCCGGCCCGGCGGTGAACGCGGACGGCGTCGTCGCCCTCGTGCACGACGGCGGGACCGTCGTCACCTACGACCTGGCGAGCGGCCGCGAACGGTGGCGCACGGACCTGCATGTCTCCCGTGGGCACGCGGATCGTGTGTACTTCGTGGGCGACCAGGTCCTGGCGGGCGGGAAGCACGAGGTCAACGCCATCCCGGTGGCCGGGCCGTCCGTCCGCCCCGAGGAGTTCACCGCGGCGCTTCCGGACGACTTCACACCGACGGCCTCCGCCGAGGTGCTGGCCGCCGGAGGGGCGGTCTTCCTCGCCCTCTCCGACGGCCTGGTGGTCTCCGCCTACCTGCCCTAGGCCTACCTGCCCTAGGCGGTCGCCGAGCGGTACTTCCGTACCGCCAGCGTCCTGAACACCACGATGATCAGGACCGACCAGAGGATCGAGGCCCAGACCGGGTGCTGCATCGGCCACGCGTCGGACGTCGAGACGCCGGGGTTGCCGAAGAGTTCGCGGCAGGCCTGCACGGTCGCGCTGAACGGGTTCCACTCGGCGATGGGCCTCAGCCACGAGGCCATCTGGCTGGAGTCCACGAACGCGATCGAGATGAACGTGACCGGGAAGAGCCAGATCAGTCCGCCCGAGGTCGCCGCCTCGGGCGTCCGCACGGACAGGCCGATCAGGGCTCCGATCCAGGAGAAGGCATAGCCGAGGAGGAGCAGGAGGGCGAAGGCGGCGAGCGCCTTGGGGATGCCCTCGTGGACGCGCCAGCCGACCATCAGGGCGACGATCGCGAGGACCACGACCGTGAGGGCCGTCTGCACCAGGTCGGCCAGGGTGCGGCCGGTGAGGACAGCGCCGCGGGCCATCGGCAGGGAGCGGAAGCGGTCGATGAGGCCCTTGTGCATGTCGTCGGCGATGCCCGCGCCCGCGCCGGCCGTGGCGAAGGTGACGGTCTGGGCGAAGATGCCGGCCATCAGGAACTCGCGGTAGACGGCCGGGTCGGTGGTGCCCCCGATGGTCATGGAGCCGCCGAAGACGTAGCTGAACAGCACCACGAACATGATCGGCTGGATCAGCCCGAAGATGATCATCTCGGGGATCCGGGTCATACGGATGAGGTTGCGCCGGGCGACGACCAGGGAGTCGCCGATCGACTGGGCGATCGGGCCGCGCGACCGTGTGGGCGTCGCGACGGCGTCCGTCACTGTGGTCACTCGGCCGCCTCCTTCGCGCGCTTGCGGCCGCCGCGCTGCGCGTCCGCCGCCTCCGCGTTCTCCTCCTCGGCCTGTTCGGCCGCGTGGCCGGTCAGGGAGATGAACACGTCATCGAGCGTGGGCCTGCGCAGGCCGATGTCGTCGATCTCGACGCCGACGGTGTCCAGGTCGCGGATGACCTCGGCGAGCAGCTTGGCGCCGCCGGTGACCGGGACGGTCAGCTTGCGGGTGTGGGCCTCGACCGTGACCTCGCCGTGGCCGAGGCCCGCGAGGCCGTAGCGGGCGAGGACGCCGCGGGCCGGGTCGATCATCTCCGGCTCGTGGACGACGAACTCCACGCGCTCGCCGCCCGTCTGGGCCTTGAGCTGGTCCGAGGTGCCGCGGGCGATGACCTTGCCGTGGTCGATGACGCAGATGTCGTGGGCCAGGTGGTCGGCCTCCTCCAGGTACTGCGTCGTCAGGAGCAGCGTCGTACCGCCCGCGACGAGTTCCTGGATGACCTCCCAGAGCGCCTGGCGGTTACGGGGGTCGAGGCCGGTCGTCGGCTCGTCCATGAACATCACGGGCGGCGAGACGACGAGGGCGGCGGCGAGGTCGAGACGGCGGCGCATGCCGCCGGAGTACGTCTTGGCGGTGCGGTCGGCCGCGTCGGTGAGGTTGAAACGATCGAGGAGTTCGTCCGCCCGCCGCTTCGCGTGCCTGGCGTTCATCTGGTAGAGCCGGCCGACCATCTGGAGGTTCTCGCGGCCGGTCAGATACTCGTCGACGGCCGCGAACTGGCCGGACAGGCCGATCGAGCGCCGCACCTCGTCGGGGTTCCTCAGTACGTCGATTCCGGCGACGACGGCCCTGCCGCTGTCCGGCTGGAGGAGCGTCGTCAGCACGCGTACGGCGGTCGTCTTCCCCGCGCCGTTCGGGCCGAGCAGGCCCAGGACCGTGCCCTCGGGTACATCGAGGTCCACGCCGTCCAGAGCTCGTACGTCACCGAAGGTCTTCACCAGACCTTCGGCATATATCGCGCCTGGCATGTGGGTTCTCCCAGGGGATTTCGGGCGTTTTTCGCCCAAGTCTAGTTTTGAGGGGCGGGAGCCGCCCGGGAATTCCGTGACCCGGCCCACACGCTCACGCGATACATCGCGACCCACAAGGCCGCTACGCCATCACCACGTACCCCGCGTCCCGCAGCGCCGCCGCGACCTCCTCGCAGTGCTCCGGCCCCTTCGTCTCCAGGTGCAGCTCGACCTCCGCCTCCGTCAGACCCAGACGCGGATCCGTCCGTACATGGCTCACGTCGAGCACGTTCGCGTCCACCACCGTCAGCACCGCGAGCAGCGTCGCCAGCGCGCCCGGCCGGTCCGTCACCCGCAGCCGCAGGCTCAGATAGCGGCCCCCGGCCGCCATGCCGTGGCGCAGGATGCGCTGAAGCAGCAGCGGGTCCACGTTCCCGCCGGAGAGGACCGCGACCACCGGGCCCTGGAACGCCTTCGGGTCGCTCAGGAGCGCCGCCACCGGGCTCGCGCCGGCCGGTTCGACCACCAGCTTCGCCCGCTCCAGGCAGAGCAGCAGCGCCGAGGAGAGCGCGTCCTCGGAGACCGTACGGACCTCGTCGACGAACTCCCTGACGATCGCGAACGGTACGTCGCCCGGGCGCCCCACCTTGATCCCGTCGGCCATCGTCACCGGCGACTCGATCGCGACCGGATGGCCGGCGGCGAGCGAGGGCGGATAGGCGGCCGCGCCCTCGGCCTGCACGCCGATGACCTTCACATCGGGGCGGACCGACTTCACCGCGAGTCCGATGCCGGCCACGAGCCCGCCGCCGCCGACGCCCACGAGGATCGTGCGGACCTCCGGGCACTGCTCCAGGATCTCCAGGCCGACCGTGCCCTGCCCCGCGATGATGTCCGGGTGGTCGAAGGGGTGGATGAAGACCGCGCCCGTCTCCGCCGCGTACTCCTCGGCCGCCGCCAGGGTCTCGTCCACGACATGGCCGTGCATCCGCACCTCGGCGCCGTACTCCCGGGTCGCCGCCACCTTCGGCAGCGGGGCGCCGACCGGCATGAAGACCGTGGAGTGCACGCCGAGGAGCGCGGAGGCCAGCGCGACGCCCTGCGCGTGGTTCCCCGCGGAGGCGGCGACCACCCCTGCCGCGCGCTGCTCGGGCCGCAGCCCGGCGATCCGTACGTACGCCCCGCGCAGCTTGAACGAGCCCGTGCGCTGAAGGTTCTCGCACTTGAGGTGGACCGGGGCTCCGACCAGCGAGGACAGATAGCGGCTGCCCTCCATCGCGGTCACTCGGGCCACCCCGGAGAGCATCTTCTGCGCCCCGCGCACATCGTCGAGGATCAGCGGGTGCAAGGGGTCTGGCCGACGGAAGCTCATGACAGCAAGTCTCGCAGCTCACCAGCCCCCTGGCCGCCCGGGGCCGCCCGGGGCCGCCTTGAGAACGGGCGTCCGATCCGGTTCGTGCAGGGCCGGTACGGACCCCCGCGGGTCCGCGTACTCTGTCCCCCACCAACCGACCACCGCACGAGAGAGCCCCCACAGCCATGCCCACATCTCAGGACATGACGACTGAGCTTGACCCCGGTCTCCTCGATGCCCTCCAGCACCAGGTGGCCGTCTTCGCCCGCCGGGCCGAACAGACCCGTCTCGGCGGCACGGGGCAGCTCCGCAACTCGATGGACCGCGCCGCCTATCTGCTCCTCAACCGGCTCGACCAGGAAGGGCCGATGGGCGTCAAGGCGCTCGCGGCGGGCATGGGCATCGACTCCTCCACCGTCACCCGCCAGGTCGCCCCGCTCGTCGACACGGGCCTGGTCAAGCGCACCTCGCACCCGGAGGACGGGCGCGCGGTCGTGCTCCAGCTCTCCCCGCGCGGCCTGGCCCGCCTGGAGGAGGTCCGCGCCTCGCGGCGCGAGCTGATGGCGCAGGTGACGGAGGGCTGGACGGCGGAGGAGCGCGAGTCGTTCTGCACGCTGCTCACCCGCTTCAACTCGGCCCTGTCCGCACGCCAGTCGGGGCTGCCGCCCGCCACCGACACGGAGTCCGCATCCGGCTGACGCCGACCTCTTGACCTGGGCCGCGCCCTGTCCTCATATGAGGACGTGGGAGATCGACAGGACGGCCGGGAGGGCCAACCGCATTCCCGCACCCGGCAGTTCGAGGCGTTCGTGGCGGGGGCGGCGGGACGGCTGCTGCATGCCGCGACGCTGCTCACCGCCGAGACCCGGGCGCGCAACCCCCGCGCCCAGGCGCTGCTGACCGCCTCCCTCGCGCACACCTACGCCCAGTGGGACCGGCTGCGCGGCGAGGATCCGTACGACCTCACCCGCGCCGACCTCGCCACCCGCTTCGCCCGCACCGCGCGTCGGCACCAGCGCGGCCGGGGCGGCATCCTGTCCGCGCTCAGCCCGCAGGAGCGTCTCGTCGTGGTGCTGCGGCTGTACGAGGGTGTGGCCGAGGAGCAGACGGCGGCCCTGCTCGGGCTGCCCGAGGACCGGATCCGGGCCCTGTGCGCCCGGTCCGTTTCGGCGCTGCGGGACCGGCAGGGAAGGATCGCCTCATGAGCCGGTACGAGCAGCGGGAGGACGAGGTCCGGCGGATGCTGGAGAGCCCGCGCCCGCAGGTCCCAGGCGACCTGGCCGCGCGGGCCGTGGAGCGCGGGACCCGGCTGTTGAACCGGGACCGGGCGGTGCGCCGGGCGGGCTGGGTGCTGCTGGTCGTCGCGGTGATCGCGTTCGCGGTGTGGGCCTCGGTCGTACGGCCCTGGGAGGTGCCGCCGGCGGGGACCACACCACCGCTCGAAGGCTTCTGAGGCTGATCGGGCGGGGTGGGGCGGATGCCGCCGGGCGCCCCGCGCGGGAGCGCCCGGCGGGACGTGACTAGCCCAGCGCCTGGCGCAGGTCCGCCAGCAGGTCGTCCACGTTCTCGATGCCCACGGAGAGCCGGACCAGGTCGGCCGGGACCTCCAGGGCCGAGCCCGCCACGCTCGCGTGCGTCATCCGGCCCGGGTGCTCGATCAGGGACTCGACACCGCCCAGGGACTCGCCCAGGGTGAAGAGCTTCGCGCGGTTGCAGACCTCGACGGCCGCTTCCTCGCCGCCCACGACGCGGAAGGAGATCATGCCGCCGAAGGCCTTCATCTGCTTCGCGGCGATCTCGTGGCCCGGGTGCTCCGGCAGCCCCGGGTAGAGGACCTGGGTGACCTTCGGGTGCTGGGTCAGCATCTCCGCGACCTTGGTCGCGTTCTCGCTGTGCCGGTCCATCCGGACGGCGAGCGTCTTGATGCCGCGCAGCACGATCCAGGAGTCGAACGGGCCGGCGACCGCGCCCATCGCGTTCTGGTGGTACGCCAGTTCCTCGCCGAGCGTCTCGTCGGCCGTCACCAGCGCGCCGCCGACGACGTCCGAGTGGCCGCCCATGTACTTGGTCAGCGAGTGCACGACGACGTCCGCGCCGAGCGACAGCGGCTGCTGGAGGTACGGCGAGGCGAAGGTGTTGTCGACGACCAGCTTCGCCCCCGCCGTACGGGCCACGTCCGCGACGGCCGCGATGTCGGTGATGCCGAGCAGCGGGTTCGACGGGGTCTCGACCCAGATCAGCTTCGTACGCTCGTTGATCGCGGCGCGCACGGACTCGATGTCGGAGGTGTCGGCGACGGAGAAGTCCGCACCCCAGCGCTGGACGACCTTGGCGAAGAGCCGGAAGGTGCCACCGTAGGCGTCGTTGGGGATGACCACATGGGCGCCGGGGTAGAGGACCGTCCGCAGCAGGCAGTCCTCGGCGGCGAGACCCGAGGCGAAGGCGAGTCCGCGCCGGCCGCCCTCCAGCGCCGCGAGGTTCTCCTCGAGGGCGGTACGGGTGGGGTTGGCGCTCCGGCTGTACTCGTAACCGCCGCGCAGCCCGCCCACGCCGTCCTGCTTGTAGGTGGACACCTGGTAGATCGGCGGGACGACCGCGCCGGTCAGCGGGTCGGCGGTGTTGCCCGCGTGGATCGCGCGGGTCTCGAAGCTCTGGTGGATGTGCTCGTCGCTCATGTGTCAGGAGCGTAGTCCTGAGCGCGGTCCCCCGCCGCCCATCGTCTCACCGGGTGTCCTGGACAATGGACACATGGAGATTCTCTGGTTCCTGATGGCGGTCGCGCTGCTGGTCGCGGTCGTGGCCCCGTACGTGAGGCGCCGCCGCGGCGGGGTCGGCATCCGCCAGGTGGCGCCGGGTGCGCCCGACGCCGCCGACCCGGAGGCGTACGGCTTCCTGCGCCAGGAGGAGCAGGACGTACGGATGCCGGGGCCGGACCAGGATCTGCTCGACGTCCTCGACGTGGTCCAGGCGACCCAGGACTGGCGGGCGGCCTCGCAGCTGCTCGCCGCCACGGAGAAGGAGGGCGAGGTCCGCTGGCAGCGCGTGCAGGCGTTCGCGGGCGCGGCCTCGCTGGAGCTCCAGCGGAAGCCCGGCGTGGGCGGAGCGTGGCTGCGCGCCTGGCGCGCGGACTCGCCCAAGGACCCGGGCGGTGCCGCCGTGCACGCCGAGTTCCTGGTGCAGCAGGCGTGGCGCTCGTCCGCCGCCGGCACCGACGACTTCCGGATCATCCTCGAAGAGGCCCGCAAGGTGAGCGAGGAGGCGGCGCTGCTCGCCCCCGGCGACCCCGTGCCGTACATCGTCCAGCTCGCCGTCGCCCGTGGACTCGGCTACAGCCACGAGGAGTTCGACCAGGTCTGGGCGAAGATCATCGACCGGGCGCCGCAGCACATGGGCGCCCACCTGGCGGCCCTGCACTTCTGGTGCGAGAAGTGGCACGGCTCGCGCGAGGACGCCGACCGCTTCGCGACGGCGGCCGCGGCCCGCGCCCCGCACGGCTCGCTGCTCGCCGCGCTGCCGCTGTTCGCGGTCTACGAGCACCTGCCCGAGATCGTCCTCGTCCAGGACTTCTTCCGGACCGCGGTGGTCTCCAAGGCGATGGAGGGCGCGCTGTACGCGGTCCACTCGGCCCGCCCCGACGATCCGATGCTGGCCCATGTCCGCCATCTGCTCGTCCTGTTCCTGGTGCGCGCCGAGCGCTGGAGCGAGGCGATGCACCAACTGGTGCACGTGGACGGCCACGTGGGCGCGCTGCCGTGGACGCTGAACGCGGACCCGGCCGCGGAGTACACGGTGTACCGGAACCTGGCGGTGGCCGGGTACGAGGCGAACGGCGGGAGCCCGGCGACGCTGCCGCGCTAGCGGCCACGGGCGCCTCCGTGGCCGGCGGTACGAGTCGTATCGCCGCCCACGTGGCCGGCGGTACGCGTGCCCAGGTCGGCGGCCTTTCGCGCGTCCCGCGGGGCCGCCGGCGGATGTATGTGGACGGCACACGCGTCCATGGGTGATACTCCGCTTCCCCCCACAGCTCGAACGATCACACCCTTCCCGTGGGGGGACTCTGCCCAATGGGCGCTTCCTTGCGCGCGCTGCGCGCCCTCGTGCTGCTCGCCGGCTTCCATCTCCTCGGCTTCGTCATGCTCGCCCTGCTCGGGGCGATCGACTGGGCGGCCACGCTCTGGGCCCCCGGCCTCTGGGCCCTCAAGCTCTACCTCGTCACCGGCGTCCTCGCGGTCCCCGTCATCCGCGGCATGCTCATGCTGCGCACCCCCGAGGACGAGGCGGCCGGGGGCGTGCGCGTCACCGAGGCGGACGAGCCGCGGCTCTGGCAGGCCGTGCGGGAGCTGGCCGGAGAGGTCGGCACCCGGGGGCCCGACGAGATCCGGCTGACCGCCGAGGTGAACGCGGCCGTCAGCGAGGACTCCCGGCTCCTCGGCCTGCGCGGCGGCAGGCGCCGCCTCTACCTGGGCCTTCCGCTCATGGCCGGACTCTCCGAGGCACAGCTCCGGGCCGTCCTGGCCCATGAGTTCGGGCACTACACGCATGCCGACACCCGGCTCTCCGCCATCCCCGCGCGTGGCCGCGTCCAGGTCGAACGGACCGTCGCGCACTTCGAGCGGAAGGCGGGCGGGAAGGTCGCCAAGGAACGGGCACGGCAGGAGAAGAAGGCCGCGAAGCGGCTCGCCAAGGGCAGGACGGCCCGGGAGATCGACACGACCGGCGTGGGCTTCACGTTCCGCACGATGGCGAAGATCTACACCGCCTACGGGCGGTTCTCGCTGCGGGCCACGCAGGCCGACTCACGCCGGCAGGAGCTCGCCGCCGACCTCGCGGCCGCCCGGATCGCCGGCCGGGACGCGACCGCGTCGGCGCTGCGCGAGATCGCCGCCGTGGAGCAGGCCAACGGCTTCTACCTGGACTCGTACGCGATGCTGGGCGCCGAGTTCGGGCTGCTGCCGCCGCACGGCGAGGTGTTCGGCGGCGTACGGCATCTGCTGGCCGCGCGCTCCGAGGAGCTGGACGAGCTGCGGCAGGACCTGCCGACCCGGCCCGCCTCGCCGTACGACTCCCACCCGCCCCTGGCCGAGCGGGTCGCCCGTCTCGAGGCCCTGCCCGACGACGGCCTCGGCGCGCGCCCGTCGCTCCCCTCGCTCTCCCTGCTCGCCGCGCCGGAGGCCTCGCTCGCCGCGGTGGAGGCGGTCTCGCTCACCGAGGACGCCCAGCGGATGCTCCGGCTGGAGTGGCCGGACCTCGTGCACGAGTCGATGACCGCGCGTTTCGCCCGCGAGGCGGAGCCGATACGGCGGGCGACGGCCGAGGTCGCCGGGACCGAGGGCGGGACGGGCGCCGGGACCGCTTCCCTGGACGCGCTGCTCGACGCGATCGACGCAGGGAAGGTCCGGCAGATCACCGACCGGCTCCCGAAGTCCGAGCAGGCCGAGGCCGCGACCGGCCGCGCGGCCCGCGAGTTCGCCCGGCCGGTGCTGCGGCGGGGCCTGTCCCTGCTGGTGACGGGCGTGCTCACGGACGACGGGCGGGCGCGCTGGCGGCTGTCCTGGTCGGGCCCGGCGAGTCTGCGGATGCCGCCCGGCTACGAGGACGAACTGCCGGCGGCCCTGGACGCGGCGGTCGCGGACCGCCCCGACACCGCCCCTCTGCGCATGCTTGTGCGCACCCCCTGAGACATCCACCGAGACACCCGTTCGGCCGTCCCCCCACCCCCCGCCCCCCCCGAACCTCCGAACATCCGAACCTCCGAACCTCCGAACATCCGAAGGCAGTCATCGTGATCATCCTGTGGGTCGTCCTGGCCCCCCTCGTCCTGGGCGTGCTGGCCCTCGGGCTGTACTTCCTCAAGGCGATCGTGCAGGGCACCATCGAGGGCCTGCGCTCCGACCCGGAGGCCGAGGCCGCCGCCGAGGAGGTGGCCGCGCGGGTCGCCGCGCTGGGTCTGCGGCCCCCCGCGCGCCAGAACACCGAACTCCCCGCGCCGCACGAGCCCGCGCTCACCGTCGCCCTGGCGGCCGCCAAGGCGGGCGACTGGCAGCCTGCCGCCACGCTGCTCGACGGAACGGCGGCGCAGCGCGACTGGGAGCGCCGGAGCCACTTCTGCGAGCAGCTGGCCGACCTGGCCGCCGAGGACGACGCCTGGCTCCTGTCGTGGGAGGCGGCGCGCCCCGACGATCCGGCCGCGGCGCTCGTACGGGCGCGCAGCACGGTGCTCCTGGCGTGGAAGATCCGGGGCGCGAAGCGCGCGTCGTCCACGACCCACGAACAGTTCGAAGGCTTCCGCCGCACCCTGCTCCGCGCGCGCGACGAGCACACGCGCGCCGCGGCGCTGGCGCCGGAGGGCGACCCGGTCCCGTACGTGGCCGAGATCTGGACAGCGCTCGGCCTCGGCCACCCGCACGAGGAGATGCACCGGATCTGGAAGGAGATCACCAGCCGCGCCCCGCACCACTACGAGGCCCACTTCTCGGCGATGCAGTTCTGGTGCGCGAAGTGGCGCGGCTCGGAGGCGCTCGCCCGGGCGTTCGGCGTGCGGGCGGCGGCCGAGGCCCCGGCCGGGAGCCTGCTGTCGGTCTTCCCGCTGATCGCGCACTTCGAGCACGACGACTCGGACTCGGCCGACGTGGACCGCACACCCGAGATGTTCGCGACGGTCGACGCGATCCTGGCCGACGTGGCCGCGGCCGACCCGGGCCACCCGCGGCTGGCGGAGGTACGGCACCTGCTGGCGTACTACCTGTACCTGCAGGAGCGGTGGGACGAGGCGCTGGAGCAGTTCCGCCTGGTGGACGGCCATGTGGGCGCGTTCCTGCCGTGGCGCTACCGGGGCAACGCGGCGGAGGAGTTCTGCCGGATGCGCGACGAGTGCGTGGCCAACGGGTCGGGGGCCTGAGCCCGGGGGCCGAGGGGGTCGGGGTCGGGGTCGGGGTCGGGGTCGGGGTCGGGGTCGGGGTCGGGGGGAATCCCTCCCCGGCCCCGGGCGTTGTGCGTAACGCCCACCGCCCGAGGAGATCGCATGTTCCTGTCACGCACCCCCGTCCTCCCCACTCCCGAGCAGGCCCTGCGCGGACGCCCCGAGCCCGAGTTCACGGTGCCCGAGCGCCACACGGTCCTCGGCAACCCGCTGCTCGGCCCGTACCCCGAGGGGCTTGAGGTCGCGGACTTCGGGCTCGGCTGTTTCTGGGGCGCCGAGCGCAAGTTCTGGCAGACCGAGGGCGTCTGGACGACGCTGGTCGGCTACCAGGGCGGCATCACCCCGAACCCCGTGTACGAGGAGGTCTGCTCGGGCCTCACCGGCCACACCGAGGCCGTCCGGGTCGTCTTCGACCCGCGGCGGGTCTCGTACGAGCAGCTGCTCAAGCTCTTCTGGGAGTCCCACGACCCGACCCAGGGCTTCCGCCAGGGCAACGACGTCGGCACCCAGTACCGCTCGGCGGTCTACACCCACTCCCCCGAGCAGACCGAGGCCGCCGAGGCCTCCCGCGTCTCGTACCAGAAGGTCCTGACGGGCTCCGGCTACGGCACGATCACCACCGAGATCCTCCCGGCCGAGGGCCGTGCCTTCTACCCGGCCGAGGCCTACCACCAGCAGTACCTCGACAAGAACCCGGCCGGGTACTGCGGCATCGGCGGTACGGGCGTCTCCTGCCCGATCGGTGTCGCCCGCGCCGACGGCTGACGACAGCGCGCCGCCGACAAGTACCCACCTTTTTGTGGGTACTTGTCGGCGGCCGTTTGTGCGGCGAATCTGGTGGTGCGCGGTCGGTGAGGCGCGACGGCAGGGAGAGCACCGAGGGAGGTACGTCAGCGGGCCTGCCGCGCCTGTTCCTCCGCGAGCATGTCGAGGCGTCGGTGGCCCCAGTCGGCCAACGGGGCCAGCGCCTCGGACAGTTCGCGGCCGAAGCCGGTCAGGGAGTAGACGGTCTTCAGGGGCAGGACGTCGTACACCTCGCGATGCACCAGTCCGTCGGTCTCCATCTCGCGAAGCGCGTGGGTCAGTACCTTCTCGCTGAGACCCGGCAGCCGCCGGCGCAGTTCGCCGGGGCGGTGCGGGCCCGATTCCAGGGCCCAGAGCAGGGCGGTCTTCCACTTGCCGTCGATCACCGCGATCGCGGCGGTCACTCCACACGTGTTCACGTCCGTGGCACGACTGCGCGTCATTTCCGTCCTATTTATTCGTATTCGTCGTTGCCGCAAGGAGAGTTGAGGCATGTCGTCGTACACGCAAGAGTCTGCCGTGACCGTGCTCGGACTGGGCCCCATGGGCCGCGCCCTGGCCGGAACCCTCCTGGACGCGGGGGTGCGGACGACCGTCTGGAACCGCACTCCGGGCAGGGACCGTGACCTCGTCGAGCGGGGTGCGGCCGGGGCCGGCTCCGTCGTCGAGGCCGTCGCCGCGAGCGGGCTCGTCGTGGTGTGCGTCGTGAACTACGACGCGGCGGACGCCGTCCTGCGGCGCGAGGAGGTGACCGCGGCGCTGAAGGGGCGGACCGTGGTGAACCTGACCGCGGACACCCCGGACCGGGCGAGGGACACCGCCGCGTGGGCCGCCGAGCACGGCATCGGCTACCTGGACGGCGCGATCATGACCCCCGCGGCCAGTATCGGGACGCCCGGCGCCGTCTTCCTGTACAGCGGCCCGGAGGAGGTCTACCGGCGCCACAAGCCCGTTCTCGGGACGTGGGGCGGTACGCACACACACCTGGGCGAGGAGGTCGGCCGGGCCGCGGCCTACGACATCGCGCTGCTCGACATCTTCTGGACGGCGATGGCGGGCTACGCGCACGCCCTGGCCGTGGCGCAGGCCGAGGGGATCAGCCCGCGGGAGCTGGCGCCGTTCGCCAAGGGGATCGGCGCGATCCTGCCGCCGATCTTCGAGGAGGGCGCCGAGGACATGGCCGCCGGCACGTTCTCCGGGGAGGGCAATCCGATCACCTCGGCGGTGTCGTCCATGGCCCACATCGTGCACACCTCGGAGCGGCACGGCATCGACGCGGGGGTGATGCGGGCGGCCGAAGGGCTGGCGCGCCGGGTCGTCGGGCTGGGGCACGGAGCCGACGGGTTCCTGCGGGTGGCCGACGTACTGGGGCGGCAGGCGCGGGTGGGCGGCACCCGGGAGTAGTCCTACGCGCGGCGGCTGCCGCAGGTCGCAAGGGAGCACCAGCCGCGGCGGCCGCTCGCGTCGAGGAAGAGCCGGCCGCAGTCGTCGCTCGGGCAGCCGCGGACCGTGAGGCGGCGCGGGTCGGCGAGGAGGTCGGCGGCGGCGCGGGCCGTGGCGAGGAGCGGGAGGTGGAGGTCGACCCGGCGGGGTACAAGACGCTGACGATGGTCCACGGGACGACCGACGCGCTCTGCGAGCGCGTCGGCCAGGACATGGAGAACGGCGCGGGGCCCGGAGTCCCACGACTCCGGGCCCCGGGCCTCCGGGTGTACCGGTCACGGACAGCTGATGCGGGTGTCGCCCGTGTCGGTGGTGCAGGTGTCGGTGTTGTAGCCGCCGTTCGCGGTGTCGTTGCCGGCGACGCCGTCGACGGTGTTGAGGGTGTCGCTGCCGTAGTTGCCGAAGAGCGTGTCGCTGCCCGGGCCGCCGATGAGCGTGTCGTTGTGGGCGTTGCCGTCGGCGCGGTCGTTGCCGGGCCCGGCGTGGACGGTGTCGTTGCCGTAGCTCGCGTTGATGATGTCGTTGCCGCTGAGGGCGCAGATCACGTCGTTGTTGTAGGTGCCGTTGAGGGTGTCGTTGCCGCTGGTGCCGATGATGGTGCAGCCGCGGTTGTTGTTCACCGTGGTGGTGCGGGTCGCCGTGTTGTTGCTCGTCAGGGGGTCGGTCTGGGTGGCGGTGACCGTCGCGGTGTCGGTGAGGGTGCCGGTGCGCGAGGGCTCGGCGACGATCGTCACGGTGGCGGTGGCGCCGGAGGTGCCGGCGGCGGTGAGCGAACCGATCGCGCAGGTGACCCGGCCCGGGGCGAGGGTGCAGGTTCCGCGGTTGGTGGTGGCCGACAGGATGGTGGCCGTGCCCGTCAGGGTGTCGGTGAGCTGGACGTTCGTCGCCATGGTCGTGGTGCTGTTGTTCGTCACGCGCACGGTGTACGTGGCGGTGTCGCCGATGCTGACCGCGGTGGGCCCGGTCTTCGTCACCGACACGTCCACGCCGGCCGGCGGCTCGCTGCCGCCACCGCCCAGGTAGCGGGCCAGGCCGCGGTGGGCTTCGAAGCTGTAGGCGGTACCGGCGAGTCCGGCGGCGACGATCTTGCCGTCGGACTGCAGCGCCACCTGGGCGGCCTGGTCGTCGGGGCCGCCGAAGTCGGTGGTCACCCTGCCGTCGCCGCCGAAGTCCGGGTCCAGGCTGCCGCCGGTGTTGTACCGCGTCAGCGCGAAGTCGCTGCCGTAGTGGCCGGCCGCGACGATCCTGCCGTCGGACTGCAGCGCCACGTCCGCGGCGCCGCCGTCCTCGGGGCCGAAGGCGGTGGTGACCCTGCCGTCGCCGTCGAAGCTCGTGTCCGGGGCCCCGGTGGTGGTGAACCGCGTGACCAGGAAGGCGTTGCCGTCCTTGCCGGCGGCGACGATCCGGCCGTCGGACTGCAGCGCCACGCCCTCGGCGGATCCGGTGCCGGTGGTCACCCTGCCGTCGCCGTCGAAGCTCGTGTCCAGGCTGCCGTCGGCGTGGTAGCGGGTCAGGGCGAGTCCCTCCGCGCGCCCGGCGGCGACGATCCGGCCGTCGGGCTGCAGCGCCAGGTCGTTGACCCCGTGACAGCAACCGGTGCCGAAAGTGGTGGTGACGATGCCGTCTCCGCTGAAGCTCGGGTCCGGGACACCGGAGGAGTCCCAGCGCACCAACGACCACACCCCGAAGCTCGCCCCGCCGGCGACGATCCTGCCGTCGGGCTGCACCACCACCGCCT
This sequence comes from Streptomyces vilmorinianum, assembly GCF_005517195.1. NCBI lineage: Bacteria > Bacillati > Actinomycetota > Actinomycetes > Kitasatosporales > Streptomycetaceae > Streptomyces > Streptomyces vilmorinianum. The sequence continues at coordinate 6,597,276 of NZ_CP040244.1, forward strand.
CGGCGGTCTCGATCGCGTCGACGTCGATCTCCGTGAGCACCCTGCCGCCGTCACCGAAGCCGGTGTCCAGGCTGCCGTCGGGGTGGTAGCGGGCCGCCGCCCACGCGCCGTTGCCGCCCCAGTTGGTGGACCCCCCGACGGCGACGATCTTGCCGTCGGGCTGCAGGGCGACCGCCCGGCCCTCGTCGTTGTCGGTGCCGAAGTCGGTGGTGACGATGCCGTCGCCGCCGAACGTCGTGTCCAGGCTGCCGTCGGGGTTGTAGCGCGTCAGCGTGAAGTCGCCGGAGGTCTCGCTGGAGTAGCCGTAGCCGATCGTGACGATCCTGCCGTCGGGCTGTACGGCCATGCCCTCGGCGCCCGCGTAGCCGCCCAGGTCCGTGACGACCCTGCCGTCGCCGCCGAAGGCGGGGTCCAGGTCACCGGGGGCGGCCGTCGCCGCCGCGGGCAGGCTCAGGACGAGCGCCAGGGCCGTGGCGCTCACCGCGCCGGCGCGCCCGGCCCGGTGCCATGGGGATTTCAGGGGCATGCGTGACCACTCCGTCCGTCGGAACCTGGGGGCCACAGCTTTCTGGGAGGGTGGCGGCCGGCAGGGGCACGGCGGGACGGACTGCGCCTACTGGACGGCGAGGCTCCACCCCCAGGGGTGAGGGTTCGATCACCGGGGCGAACCGTAGGCGTCAGGGCCGTGCCTGCCGCAGCAGCGCCGCCGTCGCCGCCGGGTCGTAGCCCGGTGCGACGCCGTCGATGAGGAGCACGTCGCCGGTCATGTGCCGGGTGCGCAGCGGGACCAGCTCCTGGTAGGCGGCGGAGTCGTACCAGCCGCGCGCCTCGTCCATCGACGGGAAGCCGATGATGACGAGCGCGCCCGGCCACGCGCCCTCGCGGACCTCGCGCTCGGGCGCGCCGTGCACGAGGAAGCGGCCGCCGAAGGGGTCGAGGGTGGCCTGGATGCGCTCGATGTAGGTGAGGACCTCGTCGTCGAGGACGGGCTTCGGGTGCAGGTTTCCGATGGCGTATGCGGTCATGACGCAAGCGTGCCGGGACATGCCGTACGGGTCGATTACCCCGCACGTCATGCCCCGGCGGCGGCTCAGATCGTCGACGTGTCGATCACGAAGCGGTAGCGCACATCGCTCGTGAGCACCCGCTCGTACGCCTCGTTGATCTGGTCGGCGCGGATCACCTCGATCTCCGCGCCAAGACCGTGCTCCGCGCAGAAGTCGAGCATCTCCTGGGTCTCGGCGATGCCGCCGATCATCGAGCCGGCGAGGGTCTTGCGGCCGCCGATCAGCGAGAACAGGTTGAGCGCGATCGGCTCCTCGGGGGCGCCGACGTTCACCAGGGCGCCGTCCGTCCTGACCAGGCTCAGGTAGGCGCCGAAGTCCAGCGGGGCCGAGACGGTGGAGATGATCAGGTCGAAGGAGCCGGCGAGCCGGGTGAAGGTCTCCGGGTCGCTGGTGGCGTAGTAGTGGTCGGCGCCCAGCTTGAGGCCGTCCTCCTGCTTCTTCAGCGACTGGCTGAGCACGGTCACCTCGGCGCCGAGCGCGTGGGCGATCTTGACGCCCATGTGACCGAGGCCGCCGAGGCCGACGATCGCCACCTTCTTGCCGGGGCCGGCCTTCCAGTGGGCGAGCGGCGAGTAGAGGGTGATGCCGGCGCAGAGCAGCGGGGCGGCCTCGTCGAGCGCGATGCCGTCCGGGATGCGCAGGGTGTAGTTCTCGTCGACGACGATGTGGGTGGAGTAGCCGCCGTAGGTGGGCTCTCCGTTCTTGTCGAGGGCGTTGTACGTGCCGGTGCCGCCCTTGACGCAGTACTGCTCCAGGCCCTGCCCGCAGTAGTCGCACTCACGGCAGGAGTCGACGAAGCAGCCGACGCCGACGCGGTCGCCGACCTTGTGCCGGGTGACGCCGGAGCCGACCTCGGTGACGATTCCGGCGATCTCGTGGCCCGGCACCATCGGGAAGATGCCCTCGCCCCAGCCGTTCCGCGCCTGGTGGATGTCGGAGTGGCAGATGCCGGAGTACTTGATCTCGATGAGGACGTCGTGCTCCCCGACCGGGCGGCGCGGCACGGTGGTGCGCTCCAGCGGGGCGTTGGCGGCGGGTGCCGCGTAAGCGGGTACGGCGGATACGGCGGATACGGCGGAAACGTTCGTGGTCATGGCGGCAAGCCTGCCTGGCCCCGCGCGGAGTACCCAGGCCTCTGCTCTGCCTACGTCCAGCGTGCCTACCACTGGCAGGGACAGGAACAGCCGTCCACCGCGTCGTACGACCGGGGATACTGGGGATCCATGGACCTCAGTTCCGAACTCAGCGAATTCCTGCGCTCGCGCCGGGCCCGGCTGAAGCCCGAGGACGTGGGGCTGCCCGAGTTCGGGCGCCACCGCCGCGTCCCGGGGCTGCGCCGCGAGGAGCTCGCGCAGCTGGCCGGGGTGTCCGTGGCGTACTACACCCGGCTCGAGCAGGGCAACGGCCGCAACGTGTCCATGGAGGTCCTGGACGCGATCGCGCGGGCGCTGCGGCTGAGCGACACCGAGCGCGCGCATCTGACGCATCTGGCGAAGCCGACCGTGAAGAAGAAGCAGCGGGCGGCGATCACCCGGCCCCAGCAGCTGCGGCCCGGGGTGATGCACCTGCTGGACTCGATGGACGGTTTTCCGGCGTTCGTCGTGGGCCGCCGGCTCGACATCCTGGCGTGGAACCGGATGGCCCGGGCGCTGTTCGGCGACTTCGCGGCGATGGAGCCGGAGCAGCGGAACATGGCGAGGATGGTCTTCCTCGACCCGAACGCCCGCGATCTCTACCTCGACTGGGAGTGCAAGGCGACCGAGGTGGTGAGCGTGCTGCGGCTGTACGCGGGCTGCTACCCGGACGATCCGGCGCTGCTCGCGCTGGTCGGCGAGCTGTCGGTGAAGAGCGAGGAGTTCCGCTCGCTGTGGGCGGCGCACACGGTCGCCGACAAGGGGCACGGGACCAAACGTCTGCGGCATCCGCTGGTGGGCGAGATGACGCTCGGCTACGAGAGCCTGAAGGTGGCGGGCGCGGACCCGGACCTGGTGCTCGTGACGTACCACGCGGAGCCGGGGACGCCCTCGGCGGACGCGCTGCGGCTCCTCGCGCAGTGGGGCGTGGACGAGGCCGTGGACGTAGACGTACGGAAGTGACGGAAGCGGCCCCCTCGTCGGACGAGGGGGCCGCTTCCGTCGTACGTACGTCCGGGTACGGATCAGACCGCCGAGCCGGCCTTCCAGTCGGCCCAGCTCAGGTTCCAGCCGTTGAGGCCGTTGTCGGGGGCGATCGTCTTGTCCTTGGAGTTCTTGACGATCACGACGTCGCCGACGATCGAGCGGTCGTAGAACCAGGCGGCCATCTGGTTGGGGTCGCCGGCGCCCTTGACGTCGTTGAGGCCCACGCAGCCGTGGCTGGTGTTCACGGAGCCGAAGACGGAGTCGGCGCCCCAGTAGTTGCCGTGGATGAACGTGCCCGAGGTGGAGAGCCGCATGGCGTGCGGGACGTCCTTGATGTCGTACTCGCCCTTGCCGTCGTCGTCCGTGAAGCCGACGGTGGCGCCGTTCATCCGGGTCTCCTTGAACTTCTCGGAGATCACCATCTGACCGTTGTAGGTCGGGTTCTCCGGAGAGCCGGCGGAGATCGGGATGGTCTTGATCGTCTTGCCGTCCTGCTTGACCGTCATGGTCTTGGCGGCGACGTCGACGGTGGAGACCTGGTTGCGGCCGATCTTGAAGGTGACGGTCTTCTGCTGGACGCCGTAGACACCCTTCGCGCCCTCGACGCCGTCGAGGTCCAGCTTCAGCGTGACGGTGGAGCCCTCGGCCCAGTAGTCGTCGGGGCGGAAGTCGAGGCGCTGGGAGTTGAACCAGTGCCCGACGACCTCCTGGCCGCTGCTGGAGGTCACCGTGATGCCGCCCTGGACGGCGGCCTTGTCGGTGATGGCCTTGTTGAACTTGATCGAGACCGGCATGCCGACGCCGACGGTGGAGCCGTCCTCGGGGGTGAAGTTGCCGATGAAGCTGTTGGCCTGGGAGACGGTGGTGAAGGAGGAGTTCTCGTGCGCCTCCAGGCCCTCCGCGTCCACGGCAGTGGCGGCGATCTTGTAGACGGTCGCGCGCTTGAGCTGCTCGGTGGGCTTCCAGCTCAGCTTGTCCGCCGACATCTCACCCTTGACGCTCTCGCCGTCCTGGGTGGTCATCGTCACCTCGGTCAGCGTGCCGTCGGCGACCGTGACCTTGGCGGCGTTGTTGATCGAGGCGTTGTCGGCGCCGTTCTTCGGTTCGATGGATATCTGGGCCTTCGACGTCTTCTGCGCCGCGGCCTCGTCGACCTGAGCCTGTGACTGTGGCGACGCGGAACTGTCGGAGGCACCGCCCTTGTCCCCACCGCTGCACGCCGAGAGCACCAATACGCCACCGAGCACCGCGGCCGCGGCCGCCAGGCTCTTGCGGCGCTTGCCGTCCGTCATCACACGCTTCTCCATCGTCGCCTGATCCCTGCCAACACTTGCCTGAACATCCATGAGACCCCGCCCGGTTCCGGAACCGGAGGGATTGTGGGGAACACCACTGGGGCACCACTGATCGACACGCCCGTGCGGTGCCTCCGGTTCCCGTACAGGGGGAAGCCCCGGCACGGGACGTCGTACCGGGGCTCCGAGCAGGGCAGATGCGCTGCTACACCGGTGCTCTGTCGTCTTCTTCCTCGTCGTCCGCGTCGTCCGCGTCGTCCTCGTCCCCATCTTCCTCGTCGAGGTCCCACTCCTGGGCATCGGGGTCGTACTCGACCTCCTCGCTGCTCCAGGAGGCCTGGACGAGCTCGATCCCGGGGACCTCGCTGACGAGGTCGAACGGCTCGATGAGATAGGCCAGGGCCTCGGCGCTGTCCTCGCGTACGGCGGAGCGGGCGTGCACGCGCTCGTCCTCCGGCATGTACTCGTCGGCGTCGATCCGGCCGACGGCCGCCTCGGTCAGCTCCTCGGGGCCGTCGATCTCCAGGACGACGTCCACCCGAAGCCGTACATAACGTGATGTCTCGGAAGTGCTCATACGACGGAGCGTAGGCGGCCCGGGCTCTCGACTTTCCCGCGACCCGCTGTGTTCATTAGCATCGGCACTCCTACCAATTCGCGGTTTCCGCAAGGGGGATCGAATCTCCGTGTCCGTCGCTCGACGCCCGCTGCTGACCGCTACGGCGGCCGGGACGCTGCTCTTCGCTCTGTGGTTCGTTCCGTCCGCGAACGCGACCGACGAGCAACGGGTCACGACGACGCAGGCGGAGCGCGAGGCCGCCGAGACGCGCCTGGCGGAGACGGGCAGCCCGGACACGACGCCGTATCTGATCGGCGGGACGGGCTTCCTGGTGGTGGGGGCGGGATTCGTGACGCTGGCGATGAGACGCGGCGGCCGGGTCCACTGACACCGGACGACGACGAAGGGCCACCGCCCCGTGTGGGGCGGCGGCCCTTGGTGATCTCTCCCGTTACGCCAGGGGTCCGGTGACCGGCTCCACGGCCGCGACGAGCTTGCCCGCGCGTACGAAGGCGTCGGCGGCCTCCAGATCGGGGGCGAGGAAGCGGTCCGGGCCCGGACCCTCGACACCGGCCGCGCGCAGGGCCTCGATGGCGGCCTGGGAGGCGGGGGCGGGGGTCAGGCCGCGGCGGAGCTCGATGCCGCGGGTGGCGGCGTAGAGCTCGACGGCGAGGATCCGGTTGAGGTTGCCGATCGCGGTGCGCAGCTTGCGGGCGGCGGACCAGCCCATGGAGACGTGGTCCTCCTGCATGGCGGAGGACGGGATGGAGTCGGCGGAGGCCGGGACGGCCAGCCGCTTCATCTCGCTGACCAGGGCGGCCTGGGTGTACTGGGCGATCATCAGGCCCGAGTCGACGCCGGCGTCGTCGGCGAGGAAGGGCGGCAGGCCGTGGGACCGGTTCTTGTCGAGGAGCCGGTCGGTGCGGCGCTCGGCGATGGAGCCGAGGTCGGCGGCGGCGATCGCGAGGAAGTCGAGGACGTACGCGACGGGGGCGCCGTGGAAGTTGCCGTTGGAGCGGACCTGGCCGTCCCTGAGGACCACGGGGTTGTCCACGGCCGAGGCGAGCTCGCGCTCGGCGACGAGGCGGGCGTGGGCCATGGTGTCGCGGCCGGCGCCGGCGACCTGCGGGGCGCAGCGCACGGAGTACGCGTCCTGGACGCGCGGGGCCTCTTCCTCCTGGAAGTGGCCGGTGAGCCCGGAGCCCTTGAGCACGGCGAGCATGTTGGCGGCGGAGGCGCCCTGGCCCGGGTGCGGGCGGATGTCGTGCAGCTCGGGCTCGAGGACCTTCTCGGTGCCGAGGAGGGCTTCGAGGGAGAGGGCCGCGGTGATGTCGGCGGACTTGTAGAGCGTGTCGAGATCGGCGAGAGCCATGATCAGCATGCCGAGCATGCCGTCGGTGCCGTTGAGAAGGGCGAGGCCCTCCTTCTCGCGGAGCTCGACCGGCTGGATCCCCGCGGCGGCGAGCAGCTCACCGGCGGGCTTCACGGTGCCGTCGGGCCCCTCGGCGTCCCCCTCGCCCATGAGGGCCAGGGCGCAGTGCGAGAGCGGCGCGAGGTCGCCGGAGCAGCCGAGGGAGCCGTACTCGTGCACGACCGGCGTGATGCCGGCGTTCAGGACGTCGGCCATGGTCCGCGCGACCTCGGGCCGTACGCCGGTGTGCCCGGAGGCGACGGTCTTGAGCCGCAGGAACATCAGCGCGCGCACGACCTCCCGCTCGACGCGCGGCCCCATGCCGGCGGCGTGCGAGCGGACGATGTTGCGCTGCAGCTGGGCGCGGAGCTCCGGGCTGATGTGCCGCGTGGCAAGCGCACCGAACCCGGTCGAGACGCCGTACACCGGCTCGGGCTTGGCGGCCAGCGCGTCGATGACGGCCCGCGCGTCGCCGAGCGCCTGCAGCGCTTCGCCGGACAGCTCGACGCGGGCGCCGTGACGGGCGACGTCGATGACGTCCTGGAAGGTGGTTCCGGACGTGCCAAGGACGACTGAGTGCATATCCATATTCAGCAGCCTACGGACTGAATCCCAACATGTCACTAGCCGACCGGCGGACGACCCCTTACGCGGCTCACCGGGCTGCCACTCGGCGCCGGCGAGGGGCCCTCGCCATCAGGGCGACGCGAGCGGCCCCGCACCCGTGGTGTGGGTGCGGGGCCGCTGTCGTGTGCCTGGAGGGTGGAGTCGACCGATCAGCCGGCGGTGACCTTGCGCCGGCGCTTCCACCACATCAGCGCCGCGCCTGCTGCCGCGAGGGCCGCGGCGATGCCGGCGATGAGGCCGACCGGCGTGTCGGATCCGGTGTCGGCGAGGTCGCCGTCCGGGTCCTTGGCGGGCGGGGTGGGCTTGCCGTCGTTGCCGCCCGACGGAGGGGTGGACGGCGTGGGTGTCGACGGGGAGTCGGTCGGCTTGTCCGTCGGCTCGTCCGTCGGCGTCGGGGTGGGCGTCGGCACGTCACCACCCGTGGACTTGCCGGAGGTGTTTCCGCCGAGCATCACGAAGCCGTCCTTGTCCGCGTCCTCGGTCATCTGCCCGACGGCGAACTCCGCGGTGCGCGGCTTGTAGCGGTGCTCGGTACGGAAACGCACCGGGTCCAGGTTGCGCTTCGGGGCCTTGGAGTAGTCGACCCCGCCGACCGTGTAGACGTAGGTCTGGGTTCCGTTGGACCACTCGTACGTGAACTCGCCCTCCTTGAAGATCTTCACGTACTGGTTGAAGATCCCCTCGCGGGTCCAGTCCTGGTTCGGGGCGCGCAGGGGCCACTTCGACACGTCACCACTGTTGATGATCTCGCGGTAGTCCGTGGGCGTCTTGGCGTCCTGCTGGCGGATCCACTCGGCCGCCACCCGCGCGGTGAAGACCCGGCGAAGGTCCGCGTACTGCGGGGCGTTGTTGATCTGCTCGGTCACGTAGGGAGTGATCCACGTGTCGAGCATGCGGTCGGCGTGGTTCTTCTCCGCCTCGGTCAGATCGCAGCCCTTGCCGGGGTCGGCGTCGAAGTCCTGCGGGACGGTGTTGAGCTTCAGCGGAGTGTCGAGGATGTGGATCCCGCCGTCCTGCTCGCGCACCACGGCGGTCTCCGGCTCGATCCAGGCCCGCAGAGCGTGCAGGCAGGGGGCACCGTTCCGTCGCGGCAGGGTGTCCCAGAACCGCTTGCCACGGTCGGTCTTGGGGTCCATGGCCCCGTACAGGTCGTGCTTCAGCCGGAAGTCGGCTTCGAGGAGAACCCGGCCGGCGTCGGTCTTGCCGAACTTGGCGTCCATGATCCTGTTCGGCTCGTCCGGATTCAGGTTCACCCAGAACGTGGACGGGTCGAGGGCGAGCCAGGTGAAGAAGCTGTCGGAGATGAGCTGGGCCTTCTCCCGCCCTCCCCAGCCGGCCGCGTACTCGTCGTCGACATGCTTCGCGGAGAACGCGTAGTTCAGGCCCTCGCCCTTGACGGGCTTGCCGACATAGCGCAGGTCCAGGGTGGAGAAGTCGATGCCGCCGGGGCCCTTGGGCATCCTGCCCTGGGGGTCGTTCGCCTTGATCCGGTCGAGCTGTTCCTTGAGGTCCTTCGGCGTGGCCGGCGACTGCCTGATCAGGTCGTTGCCGCCGCCACGGGAGCCGGTGTTCTTCCCCGCGCCGTTGGACAGGAACGGGTCGTTGCGACGGTAGGGGCCGTTCTCCGTGCCCCTGGGAGCCTGCGGCTTGTGGTCGGAGTGGAAGTTGTACGCCCGCACCCGCTCACGGCCCAGCGCGTCCTTGCCCGCCGATTCCTTCATCTCCTTCATGAAGGTGCGGGCGTCGCTCTCCTGCTTTTCACCGAAGACGAAGGTGTACTTGTAGGAGCTCCAGCCCCTGTGCTTCGCCCACGCCTTGTCGGCAGGTTTCTGAGATCCGTCCGGCTTGCCGTTGGACTTCATCTCCACGATCTCGCGGGTCTTCTTGTTGTAGGCGTCCAGGACCCGCTTGTGACGCTCGCCGGTGTCGGGATCGGTGAAGTACACCTCCTTCTGGCAGATCCAGTCCGGGCCGGTCAGGCCCATCTCCTTGACGACCTTCTTCTCGAACGCGTCCCCGCGCGGGTCGTTGCCCTGGTTGGGTATGTACTGCTTGATCAGGTAGGAGTCGAAGTCCTTCCACCGCTTCTGGGCGTTGAACCGGGCGTAGATACGGCGCGGGTCGTCGTGCCCGTACTTCTTGTAGTCCTTTCCGGCGGCGTCCAGCTCCGCCTGGGTGGGGTTGAGCCCGTCGAACTCCATGCCGGGGTTCACGTACTCGTACTGGTCCCACAGGTCCTTCACGCGCGAGGCATCACCCTGCGGAAGGCTCTTGGTGGGAGTGCCCTTGAGTCCGAACAGTTCGTCGCAGCGCTTGCCGGGCTTGAGCGGCGCCGGCGCGGCCTCCGCGCTGTCGAGGGACGGAAGACCGCTTAAGGCCATGACGGAGGCGCAGGCCAGGGCGAGGATGCCGTGGGCCCAGGCGCGCCGTCGAGGCAGCCGCATGGATCGGTTCACTTCGAATTCTCCTGGGGGGCCCAGGATGTGATGGGCCGGATCGTCAGTGGCCCCCGTGGTCGTTGACGCCGGCTGTGCCAGCCTAGGCACCAACTCGCCACGTACGCACGGGAGATCGCGTCGAGGGATTGTGCGGTTACGGTGGCGGTCATGACGGAGAGCAGCTATTGGACGTGCCCGCCGCAGGCGGAGGTGCGAGGGTCGGGGCATTACACGGTCACGGTGGTACTGCCGCCGTTCCCGGACGACTCACAGGAGTGGCCGCCCAACGACCCTGAGCGCGCACGGGAGTTCGCCGCGTCGTTCGGGACGATCGACGAAGTGCTGGAGTATCACGGCGAACGGAACATCAGCGCCGGCTTCTCGCTCGACACCCGCGACGATCTGGACTGGATCCAGGTCGGGGTGTGGGGGAACGTGATCGGCATCTCGGATCCCGCCTTGGCGGACGAGGGAAACTCATGGCCGGTACTGGAGCAGGTCAGCGCACTTGCGGAACGGTTCCCGGGGGCGAAGATCATCGGCGGGGCGACGGTGGACCGCGGCGAGACCCACGAGGAGGCGGCGTGGGTGGTTCCGGGCTTCGAGCCGGTGCACTCCGAGGGCTGGCCCGTCGAGGGCGACGTGTCACGGTGGACGCTGGGCGGTGACCCGCGGGCCGTTCTGGACGCCTGCGGCGTGACGGCGCAGATGATGAAGGACGCCGACGTCACGTACGACCCGGACGACCCCAGCTCGACCTACTGGGGCGGGCTCGGGGAACTGATCCTGGGACCGCACCGCCCCTGGAGGCGGCGGAGGGTGAGGACCTCGGTGTTCCGCGTGCGCCACACCCACGCCGCCACGGATCTGATGGAAGAGAACTGGATCCACGACTGAAGGGCCTTCGTCCGAAGGTCCTCGCAGGTACGGCTCTTCCGCCGCCCTACACCGGCGGCGCGTCCCGGAAGCGCCTGCGGTCGCGGGCTCCCGGCGGGGCGTCGGCCAGGCGGATCACGGTGCCGTCGCGGCCCGCCACGACCGGCTTGGCCGAGCGGGCCGCCTTCGCCTGGTACTGGGCCGCGTCCGCGAGGCGGAAGAGGCGGCGGGCCGACTTGACCGGGCCGATGGGGTCGCCCGTCGAGGCGACGCCGCACGCGACGCCCTCGCCCAGTTCCAGCTCGCCCGCCCGTACGCACAGCTCGTCCGCGACCGCCACCACCTCGTCCGAGGTCGGGCCGACCGACAGCAGGCAGAACTCGTCGCCCCCCAGCCGGGCCGACAGGGCGCCCGGCAGCATCGCCCCGCAGCGTGAGAGGACCGAGCCGAACCGTTCCAGCAGGCGGTCGCCCACCGCGTGGCCGTGGGTGTCGTTCACCCGCTTCAGGCCGTTCAGGTCGCAGACCACCAGGCTCACGACGGAGCCGTCCGCGCGGTAGCGCTCGATCGCCTCGTCGAGTCTGGTGTCGACCGCGCGCCGGTTCGCGAGGCCGGTCAGCGGGTCGGTGAAGGCCAGCTTCCGTACCTCCTCCAGGCGCTCCGCCTGGGCGATGCCCGCCGCCACCACGGCCGCGAGCACCGCCGCGAAGTCCGCGTCGTCGCGGTCGAAGACCGGCGCCCCGGCCGGCCGCGCCACGTACAGCTCGCCCCAGGCCCGCCCGTGCAGCACGATCGGCGCGACCACGCAGCAGCCGCGCCCGCGCCTGCGCAGGCCGGTGACGCGGCCGGTCGGGACGCGGTCGCCCACCGTCTCCACCCAGGCGTCCGGCTCGCCGCCGCCCGCCCACTGCTCGTGCAGGAACTCGGTGATCTCCGGAAACTGGTGCACGGGGTACGTCTCCGCGTCGGGGAACTCCTCCTCCCCCACGGCGCGCTCCCCCGCGTTCACCAGCACCTTGAGCCGGCCGCGGTCCCGTTCCCAGACCGACAGTGCGGCGAAGGTCCCGCCGAGGCCGTCGCGGGCACCGAGCGCCGCCGCCCGCCAGAACTCGCGCGGGGTGTGCGCCGCCGCCATCGCCTGCGCCAGCGCCACTACGGCCCGCAACCGCACATACTCTCCCATTCCTCCAGCTTAGGGAGGTTTTGCCCGTTTTAGCTCGTGGGGCGTCACAGAAAGTCACATCGCGCCGACGAGGCCCCGACCCAGGGCCCTCACTCGCCCGGCCACTGCGGCTTCCGCTTCTCGTTGAAGGCCGCGACACCCTCCGCCCGGTCCCCCGAGAACGCCACGGACCGCCACGCCGCGTCCTCGACCTCCAGGCCGGCCCGCAGGTCGAGGCCCATCCCGAGCCGCATCGCACGCTTGGCGGCGCGCAGCCCGACCGGCGAGTTCGCCGCGATCCGACCGGCCAGCTCGAGCGCTGCCGTACGGGCGTCCTCCTCCAGGATGTCCACCAGGCCCAGCTCCCGGGCCTCCACCGCCTTCACCCGCCGCGCCGTGAAGACCAGCTCCGCCGCGCGCGCCGCGCCCACCCGGCGCGGGAGCAGCTGCGTACCGCCGCCGCCGGGGATCACGCCCACCGACACCTCGGGGAGCCCGACCACGGTCGTCGCGTCCGCCACGATCACATCGCAGGCGAGCGCCAGCTCGAAGCCCCCGCCGAGCGCGAAGCCGTGCACCGCGGCGACGGTCGGCATCGGCAGCTCAAGGACGCCCGTGTACGCGCCGCGCGCGGTCGGGCGCTGGCGGACCAGCTCCGCGTCCGTGAAGGAGTTGCGCTCCTTGAGGTCGGCGCCGACGCAGAAGGCGCGGTCGTTGGAGGAGGTCAGCACCGTCACCCGTACCGAGGCGTCGGCGGCGAGCGCGTCGCAGGCAGCGCCGATGGAGCGGGCCATCTCGGAGGAGACCGCGTTCATGGCCTTGGGCCGGTCGAGGACGAGTTCGGCGACGAATCCCTCCCTGCGGACCGCGACGAACTCACCAAAGCGCTGCTCGGACATGTGACGCCCTCCCGGTTAACGGCTGTTAACGACTGTTCACCGGGATCTTAGGGGGCGCCGTGCGTGCCAGGGCACGCGAGCCCGGCCTGGTCCGCACGGCACCCCCTAAGTCGGACGGCGGCTCAGCTGCCAGGGCTCCACGACGCCGAGACCACGTACCGGGCGCTGCCACATCGGCTGGAGCGCGAAGCGGTACGTCGGGGGCTGTTCGCCCTCCTTCTCGGCCCGCGCCGCCTCCTCGGCCGCCTGGGTCTCCGATACGGGCGCGTCGCCGGTACGGGTGAGCTCCTCGGCGAGCGCCCCGTCGACCAGGACGGTGTCCTTGGGCGCTATCGAGGTGAGCCGGCTCGCGAGGTTCACCGTCGTACCGAAGACGTCTCCCATGCGGGTCGTCACCGTGCCGAAGGCGATGCCGACCCGCAGGGCGGGCATCGTCTCGTCGTGACTGAGCGTCTCGATGAGCCGCAGCGCGATCTCGGCGGCCGTGCCCGCGTCGTCGGCGGCGTACAGGACCTCGTCGCCGAGCGTCTTGATCAGCCGGCCGCCGTGCGCGGCGACCAGGTCGGCGCAGGTCGTCTCGAACGCCTCGACCAGCTCGCCGAGCTCCTCCTCCTCCAGCCGGCGGGTCAGCCGGGTGAAGCCGACGAGATCGGCGAAGCCCACCGCCAGCCGCCGGTCGACCATCTCCTCGTCGTCGGCGGCCTGCACGACCCGGCCGGTGGCGGCGGCGAGCTGCCGGCGCCAGACGTAGATCAGGAACTCCTCCAGCTCGGGCAGGAGCAGCTCGACCAGGGGGTACGTGACCTCGGTACGGGTCATGCCGGGCTCGGGCGGCTCGGTCAGCCCCTCCAGGAACGAGTCGATCTGCCACTCGGCGAGCCGCGCGGTCGTCTGCCCGGTGGACCGGGCGACCTGGACCGCCATCGGCTCGCTGAGCAGCCCGGCCTCGACCAGACCGGCGAGGCGCCGCAGGGCGAGCACGTCGGCCTCGGTCAGGGCCTTGGCCTGGCCGATGTCGGCGAAGCCCATCGCGCGCCAGAAGCGGGACGCGAGCTCCATGGAGACACCGGCGGTGCGGGCGGCCTGGAAGGGGGTGTAGCGGCGGTCGGCGCCGAGGATGAGCTGTTCGAGGCGGATCGCCAGCGGGTCGACGCTCGGCTCCGCCGTGTGGTCGACCACATGGTGAGGGGTGGGGTACGCCGGCGGCTCGGCTTCGCCGCCGCCCCGTGCGTCGTCGACGGTCACCGGCCGCCTCCTGCCCGTTCCCTGCCCACTGCCCTGCCGATCTGTCGCCTGGATCGCGCTCCACGATACGACAGGTGTGTGCCAGCTCACGCCGTTACGGCGTCCCCAGGGGTTGCGGGCATCGGTTCCGCCAAGGGCGGAACCGATGCCCACCACCGCCGTACGGCGGTTCTACGAATCCGCGCGTACGTGGACGATGTCGCCCGCCGCGACCGCCTCCGTACCGCCGCCCTCCGTCGCCACCACCAGGCGGCCGTCGCCGTCCAGGGCCACCGCCTCGCCCTCCAGCATCCGCTCGCCCGGGAGCTCGGCCCGCACCCGCCGGCCCAGGGTCGCGCAGCCCGCGGCGTACGTGGCCTGCAGGCCCGAGGCCACCGGGTCGCCGTCCGCCCGCACCCACTCCCCGTACCAGTGCTCCAGGGACCGCAGGACCCCCCGCACGAGCGTGTCCCGGTCCGTCGAGATCGCGTTCGCGAGGAGGAGGGAGCCGGCCGCGGGGACCGGCAGCTCGTCCTCACGCAGGGTGACGTTGATGCCGAGCCCGACGACGACCGCGTCCTCGCCCGCCCGCTCGGCGAGGATGCCGCCCGTCTTGCGCTCCTCGCCCCCGACCGAAACCAGCAGGTCGTTCGGCCACTTGAGGGAGAGGTCCACACCGGCGGCCTTCGCGAGCCCGGTCGCCGCGGCGACGCCGGTCAGCAGCGGCAGCCACCCCCACCGGTGCACCGGCACGTCGGGCTTGAGCAGCACGGACACGAAGATCCCGGACCGGGCGGGGGCGACCCAGCTGCGGTCGAGGCGGCCGCGCCCCTTGGTCTGCTCCTCGGCGACGAGCACCGCGCCCTCGGGCAGCTCGTCGGCGCGCGCGGCCAGGTCGGAGTTGGTGGAGCCGGTCGTGGCGACCACGTCGAGCGAGGTCCACAGACCGTCGGGGAAGACGAGCGCGCGGCGCAGCGCGGCGGCGTTGAGCGGGGGCCGGTCCAGGTCGGACCAGGGCCCTCCTGAGCCATGAGAGGACGTCATGCAAGCCAGACTAGGTGTGGCAAAGACCGCAGTGCCGAACCGTATCGGCGTCGATACCCTACGGATCAGTAGCCCAGCAGTAGCCCATTCGTAGCCAACGAACCCCCGTGACCAGGCAGGGAGCCGCATCCCGATGTCCGAGTCGGTACAGCCACAAGAAATCGACATTCACACGACCGCGGGCAAGATCGCGGATCTGCAGCGCCGTATTGACGAGGCCACCCATGCCGGCTCCGAGCGTGCCGTGGAGAAGCAGCACGCGAAGGGCAAGCTGACCGCGCGCGAGCGGATCGAGCTGCTGCTCGACGAGGGCTCGTTCGTGGAGCTCGACGAGCTGGCCCGGCACCGGTCGACCGCCTTCGGTCTGGAGAAGACCCGCCCGTACGGAGACGGTGTCGTCACCGGCTACGGCACGGTCGACGGCCGCCCGGTCGCCGTCTTCTCCCAGGATTTCACGGTGTTCGGCGGCGCGCTGGGCGAGACCTTCGGTCAGAAGATCATGAAGGTGATGGACTTCGCGCTGAAGACCGGCTGCCCGGTCGTCGGCATCAACGACTCCGGCGGCGCCCGCATCCAGGAGGGCGTCATGGCCCTCGGCATGTACGGCGAGATCTTCCGCCGCAACACCCACGCCTCCGGTGTGATCCCGCAGATCTCCCTGGTCGTCGGCCCGTGCGCGGGCGGCGCGGTCTACTCCCCCGCGATCACCGACTTCACTGTAATGGTGGACCAGACCTCGCACATGTTCATCACCGGTCCCGACGTCATCAAGACGGTCACCGGCGAGGACGTGGGCTTCGAGGAGCTGGGCGGCGCCCGGACGCACAACACCACGTCCGGTGTCGCGCACCACATGGCGGGCGACGAGAAGGACGCGATCGAGTACGTCAAGTCCCTGCTGTCGTACCTGCCGTCGAACAACCTCTCCGAGGCGCCGGCCTTCCCGGAGGTCGCCGAGACCGAGGTGACGGACGAGGACCGCGAGCTGGACGTCCTGATCCCGGACTCCGCGAACCAGCCGTACGACATGCACACCGTCATCGAGCACGTCCTCGACGACGGCGAGTTCCTGGAGACGCAGGCGCTGTTCGCGCCGAACATCCTGACCGGCTTCGGCCGGGTCGAGGGCTTCCCGGTCGGTGTCGTCGCCAACCAGCCGATGCAGTTCGCCGGCTGCCTGGACATCAACGCCTCCGAGAAGGCGGCGCGGTTCGTCCGTACCTGCGACGCGTTCAACATCCCGGTCCTGACCTTCGTGGACGTGCCGGGCTTCCTGCCGGGTGTGGACCAGGAGTACGGCGGCATCATCCGCCGGGGCGCCAAGCTGATCTACGCGTACGCCGAGGCGACCGTCCCGCTGATCACCGTCATCACGCGCAAGGCCTTCGGCGGCGCGTACGACGTCATGGGCTCCAAGCACCTGGGCGCCGACCTGAACCTGGCGTGGCCGACCGCGCAGATCGCGGTCATGGGCGCGCAGGGCGCGGTGAACATCCTGCACCGGCGGACGATCGAGGCTGCCAAGGACGCAGACGAGGCAGCGGCGGAGCGGGCGCGGCTCATCCAGGAGTACGAGGACACGCTGCTCAACCCGTACACGGCGGCCGAGCGCGGCTACATCGACGGCGTGATCATGCCGTCGGACACCCGCCCGCAGATCGTGAAGGGCCTGCGTCAGCTGCGGACGAAGCGGGAATCCCTGCCTCCGAAGAAGCACGGCAACATCCCCCTGTAAGGACCTGAGGAGTCGCTGTGATCAAGGTCGTACGAGGAAACCCGACCCCGGAGGAGCTGGCCGCCGCACTGGCGGTGGTCCAGGCGCGGGCCGCGGCGACGGCGGCGGCGTCCGCTGCCGGCGGCGGCCCGGCGGTCCCGGAGGGCTGGTCGGACCCGGCCAGGATCGCCCGCTCGGTGCGGCCCCGCCCGGGCCCGCGCTCCTGGGCGCGCTCCTACTGGCCCGCGTAAGCAGACACCGGAAAGGCCGGACCCCGTGTGCGGGGGGGGCCGGCCTTTCGCGTACCCGTCACCTTTCGGGTCACCGGGTCACTGGATCACCGGATCACCGGGTCATGCGGAATTAGTCCATCGGTACCGGGGCGCTTGAGTACCCGTACTCAGGCGCCCCGGCCGTCCCGCGCGCAGGATCGGGGCATGCTCTGGTCCGACCCGAAGAACGAGCCGCCGAAGGAGATGCGCGACACGCAGGTGATGCTGCGGCGCGCGTCGGTCCTGCTGGCCCTGGCGATGGTGGTGGCGATGTTCGTGGTCGGTCTGCACTGACATCCGGCTTGCACGGACATCCGGCCCGCACGGACATCCGGCCCGCACGGACATGACGGGCGGCCGATCGGGCCTGGCGCCCGGGAGCGCCCGTACTGGATACGCTTCCCCCATGACTGCTGATCGCCGCCGTGTCGTGCTCGCCTCCGCCTCGCCCGCCCGTCTCGGACTGCTGCGGCAGGCCGGACTCGCCCCCGAGGTGATCGTGAGCGGCGTCGACGAGGACAAGGTGCACGCCCCGACCCCGGCCGAGCTCGCCCTCGCGCTCGCCGAGGCGAAGGCCGCCCATGTGGCCGCCAAGCCCGAGGCGTTCGGCGCGCTGGTCATCGGCTGCGACTCGGTCCTGGAGTTCGACAAGCAGGCGCTCGGCAAGCCGGAGGACGCCGAGGAGGCCACCGCGCGCTGGAAGGCGATGCGCGGCCGGGTCGGCATCCTCCAGACGGGTCACTGCGTGTACGACACGGCGGCCAAGCGCTACGAGTCGGCGACCGCCTCGACGGTGGTCCGCTTCGGCGAACCGACCGACGCCGAGATCGCCGCGTACGTGGCCAGCGGCGAACCGCTGCACGTGGCGGGCGCGTTCACGCTGGACGGCCGCTCGGCGCCGTTCATCGACGGCATCGACGGGGACCCGGGCAATGTGATCGGCCTGTCGCTGCCCCTGCTGCGCACCCTGCTGGGCAAGTTGGGGATCTCCATCACGGACCTGTGGGACTGAGCGACCGCCTCGTCCCTCCTATGCGGGCGCCGTCGCCTCCTCCAGGGCGTCGGTGCCCTTTCCGTACGCCACGAGGGTCAGCACGATCAGGCCGAGCACGACGGTCATGAACGCGAACGCGCCCCAGCCGATCAGCCCGATCGTCACCGCGCCGAGCAGCCCGTGCACGACGGCGCAGCCGATGAGCAGGGCCCGTCCCGCGCGACCGGGGCTCTTGTCGCGGATGCCGGCGATCAGGGCGACGGTGGCGCAGAGGGCGAGCAGGAGGCCGGAGACGATGCCGAGCGCCCAGGTGCCGGTGACCATCGCGTCCGGGTCGAGTCCGTCGAGGGACATCGACTGGGCCTCGACGAACCCCGCCATGATGGCGTTGATCGCCACGATGCCCGGCGCCTCCAGGTACAGCACCGCCGCCGTCACGAGCGCTATCGGTCTGCGGGCCACCTCGGCCACCCCCCTGAATACGGCTGTTACCAACGGTATGAACGACAGCGCGAAGGCTACTAACGGGTAAACCTTCGGACAAGGGTCTGCGCGGGAGGACCGGGCGGCAAAGAATCATTGAGCCATTCGTAGGGACTCCACAAAGAAACCCGTTCGGCGACTGGTCGCCGGAACAGAGACCTGCGCCACACCTCGGAGCTACTGTGCCGTAAAGGAACCCTGCGTACCGTGGTACGACAAGGGATTTCGCGACCCGAGCAGGCCTCGCATCACGCTCCGTGTGGGCAAGCTCACCACTGGGGACGGGTCGAAAGGCCGTGTCGGCAGTCCCTAAACTCAGCTTGTTTCAAGGAGGGAGCCATCGTGCGCAAGGTGCTCATCGCCAACCGTGGCGAAATCGCTGTCCGTGTCGCCCGTGCTTGCCGGGATGCCGGGATCTCGAGCGTAGCCGTCTACGCCGACCCGGACCGGGACGCTCTGCACGTCCGCGCGGCCGACGAGGCGTTCGCCCTGGGCGGTGACACCCCGGCCGCCAGCTACCTGGACATGGCCAAGGTGCTCCAGGCCGCGAAGGACTCCGGAGCCGACGCCATCCACCCCGGCTACGGATTCCTTTCCGAGAACGCCGAGTTCGCCCAGGCCGTCATCGACGCGGGCCTGACCTGGATCGGCCCGCCGCCGCAAGCCATCCGCGACCTCGGCGACAAGGTGGCCGCCCGTCACATCGCCCAGCGCGCCGGCGCCCCGCTGGTGGCCGGCACCCCCGACCCGGTCTCCGGCGCCGACGAGGTCGTCGCCTTCGCCCAGGAGCACGGCCTCCCGATCGCGATCAAGGCCGCGTTCGGTGGTGGCGGCCGTGGTCTGAAGGTCGCCCGCACCCTCGAAGAGGTGCCGGAGCTGTACGACTCCGCCGTCCGCGAGGCCGTCGCCGCCTTCGGCCGCGGCGAGTGCTTCGTCGAGCGCTACCTCGACAAGCCCCGTCACGTCGAGACCCAGTGCCTGGCCGACTCGCACGGCAACGTCGTCGTCGTCTCCACCCGCGACTGCTCCCTGCAGCGCCGCCACCAGAAGCTGGTGGAGGAGGCCCCGGCCCCGTTCCTGAGCGAGGCGCAGAACGCCGAGCTGTACGCGGCGTCGAAGGCCATCCTGAAGGAGGCCGGCTACGTCGGCGCCGGCACGGTGGAGTTCCTCGTCGGCCTCGACGGAACGATCTCCTTCCTCGAGGTCAACACCCGCCTCCAGGTCGAGCACCCGGTCACCGAAGAGGTCACCGGCATCGACCTCGTACGGGAGATGTTCCGCATCGCCGACGGCGAGGAGCTCGGCTACGACGACCCCGCCGTGCGCGGTCACTCGATCGAGTTCCGCATCAACGGTGAGGACCCGGGCCGCGGCTTCCTGCCCGCCCCCGGCACCGTCACCACCTTCAACGCGCCCACCGGCCCCGGCGTCCGCCTCGACGCCGGTGTCGAGTCCGGCTCCGTGATCGGCCCGGCCTGGGACTCCCTCCTCGCCAAGCTGATCGTCACCGGCGCCACCCGCGAGCAGGCCCTGCAGCGCGCCGCGCGTGCGCTCGCGGAGTTCAAGGTCGAGGGCATGGCCACCGCCATCCCGTTCCACCAGGCCGTCGTCGTCGACCCGGCCTTCACCGCGGACCCGTTCCGGGTCCACACCCGGTGGATCGAGACCGAGTTCGTCAACGAGATCAAGCCGTTCGCCCCGGCGGGCGGTGAGGCCGAGGAGGACGAGTCCGGCCGCGAGACCATCGTCGTCGAGGTCGGCGGCAAGCGCCTGGAGGTCTCCCTGCCCTCCTCGCTCGGCATGACCCTGGCCCGTACCGGACTCGCCGCCGGCGCCAAGCCCAAGCGCCGCGCCGCGAAGAAGTCCGGCCCCACCGCCTCCGGTGACACCCTCGCCTCCCCGATGCAGGGCACGATCGTCAAGGTCGCGGTCGAGGAGGGCCAGGAGGTCAAGGAGGGCGACCTGATCGTCGTCCTGGAGGCCATGAAGATGGAGCAGCCCCTCAACGCGCACCGCTCCGGCACCGTCAAGGGCCTCTCCGCCGAGGTCGGCGCCTCCGTCACCTCCGGCGCCGCGATCTGCGAGATCAAGGACTGACGACCCGTTTGTACGCTGGGAAGGGCCCGCAGGCACACCGCCTGCGGGCCCTTCGCCGAACCGAGGAGCCCCCATGCGTGCCGACGCGCGCCGCAACCACGAGCGGCTGCTGACCGAGGCCCGGGCCGCCTTCGCGGAGCACGGCACGGACGCCTCCCTTGAGGACGTCGCCCGCCGCGCGGGGGTCGGCATCGGGACGCTCTACCGGCACTTCCCCACCCGTGACGCGCTGATGAACGCGGTCTTCCAGGAGGCCCTGGGCGCGCTGCTCCAGCGGGGCCGCGAGCTGGCGGAGGCCGACGACCCGTGTCCGGCCCTCGTGGAGTGGCTGCGCTCCCTGATCACTCATGCGAGTGAGTACCGGGGGCTCGCCCGGGCGCTCATGTCGGCCTCGCAGGACGAGAGTTCGGCCCTTGCGCCGTGCAGCCTGCCGCTGCGCGCGGCCGGCGAGATCCTGCTGTCCCGCGCCCGGGACGCGGGCACGGTCCGTGACGAGGTGTCGACCGGCGATCTGATGCAGCTCACCAACGCCATCGCGCTCGCCGCCGAAGAGTGCCCGGACGACACGGAGTTGCCGGACCGGCTGCTCGAACTCACCCTCCGGGGCCTCAAGGCCTGACGTTCCGGAAGAATCGGTGCATGACGATTCTCGACGAGCGGCTGTTCGGCCACTGGTACAGCGGCCCCTTCGACGTCGGGGCGATGGAGACGAGCGAGCTCGACTTCCTGCCCGACGGGCGCGGCTGGAGCCGCTTCGACAGCATCAGCTCGGAGCTCGGCATCGGCCGGTTCCACTGGAGTTGCCCCGGTCCCGGCCTCCTGGAGATCCGCTACGACCTCCGGATCAGCGGCACGTGGGACGTCGGGACGACCGGCTTCGCCTCCGTCGACCACAACGGGCCGGACGACGAGGTGATACGTACCGGATACCGGATCGGCCCGGACACACCGCCGTACGGCGACGAGTCCGTCACGACCCTGCGGCTCGACGCCTTCGTCGAGGGTGCGTCGCACTTCGCGCGCGGCCGCCGGGACATCACGACCGACGACGACGTCTCCGCCGCGATCGTCCCGTACAGCGCGCGCTGAGTGCTCAGCGGCGGCGCATGTCCGCGACCCGTGCCGTGCGCTCCGGCGCCATCGCCTCGGCGCTCAGCGCGGCGGTCGCGGCACCACGGAACTGACCGGCCGGGTGGCGACCGCGCTGCCCGGGAAGCGGCAGGTCACGGCGCTGGCGGCCGCCCGGGGGGACCGCGTCACCACCGGCCCCCGCACCCGCGCCCGTACCGGCCACCGCGATCTGGACGCCCTGGTCGGCCAGCGCCTGGAGCTCCGTCGCGGCCCGGTCGTCGTGCGCCGGGGGCTCGTCGGTGACCAGCCGCGTGATCACGTCCGTGGGCACCGTCTGGAACATGGTGTCGGTGCCGAGCTTGGTGTGATCGGCCAGGACCACGACCTCCGCCGCCGCCTGCACCAGCGCCCGGTCCACGCTCGCGGAGAGCATGTTGGACGTGGACAGGCCGCGCTCGGCGGTCAGGCCGCTGCCGGACAGGAAGGCGCGGGAGACCCGGAGCCCCTGGAGGGACTGCTCGGCCCCGCTGCCCACCAGCGCGTAGTTCGAACCGCGCAGCGTGCCACCGGTCATGACGACCTCGACACGGTTGGCGTGGGCGAGCGCCTGGGCGACGAGCAGGGAGTTGGTGACCACGGTCAGGCCGGGCACGCGGGCGAGCCGGCGGGCCAGCTCCTGCGTGGTCGTCCCGGCGCCGACGACGATGGCCTCGCCTTCTTCGACGAGGCTCGCGGCGACGTCGGCGATGGCCGTCTTCTCCGCGGTCGCGAGATGGGATTTCTGCGGGAAGCCGGACTCTCGCGTGAAACCGCCCGGCAGTACCGCACCGCCGTGCCGGCGGTCGAGGAGTCCTTCTGCCTCCAGTGCCCGCACGTCTCGCCGTACGGTCACTTCTGAGGTCTGGACGACGCGGGCGAGCTCACGGAGCGACACGGCCCCATTGGCTCGCACCATTTCGAGGATCAACTGACGACGTTCTGCAGCGAACACGAAACTGACAGTAACCCCACCCAGGGATACTTTTCAGCACTATGCGCCGAATTGCAGAAGATACGCACAGACGGGGCCCCCAAGTGGTATGGGAGGCCCCGTCGTTGATCGATCTATGCCCCGCCTTGCCGGGGGTTGTCCAGATCTTCCCAGGCGGGAGGGCGGGTCAGCCCTCGCCCGCCGTCTTTCGGGTGTGCAACTGCCGTGCCACTTCCGCGATCGAGCCCGACAGGGAGGGGTACACGGTGAAAGCGTTTGCGATCTGTTCGACCGTCAGATTGTTGTCGACCGCGATCGAGATGGGGTGGATCAGCTCGCTCGCCTTCGGGGCGACGACACAGCCGCCGACCACGATCCCGGTGCCCGGGCGGCAGAAGATCTTGACGAAGCCGTCCCGGATGCCCTGCATCTTCGCGCGCGGGTTGCGCAGCAGCGGCAGCTTGACGACCCGGGCGTCGATCTTGCCCGCGTCCACGTCCGCCTGGGTGAACCCGACGGTCGCGATCTCCGGGTCGGTGAAGACGTTCGAGGAGACCGTCTTCAGGTTCAGCGGGGCCACCGCGTCGCCGAGGAAGTGGTACATCGCGATGCGGCCCTGCATGGCCGCCACCGAGGCGAGCGCGAAGACGCCGGTGACGTCACCGGCCGCGTAGACGCCGGGGGCGGAGGTACGGGAAACCTTGTCGGTCCAGATGTGGCCCGAGTCCTTCAGTCGGACGCCGGCCTCCTCCAGACCCATTCCGGCCGAGTTCGGGATCGCGCCGACCGCCATGAGGCAGTGCGTACCGGAGATGACCCGGCCGTCGGCGAGGGTGACCTCGACCCGGTCGCCGACGCGCTTGGCGGACTCGGCGCGCGAGCGGGCCATGACGTTCATGCCGCGGCGGCGGAAGACGTCCTCCAGGACGGCGGCGGCGTCGGGGTCCTCGCCCGGCAGCACCCGGTCGCGGGAGGAGACGAGGGTGACCCGGGAGCCGAGGGCCTGGTAGGCGCCGGCGAACTCGGCGCCGGTGACACCGGAACCGACCACGATGAGCTCCTCGGGGAGCTCCTTGAGGTCGTAGACCTGGGTCCAGTTCAGGATCCGCTCGCCGTCGGGCCGGGCGTCGGGCAGCTCGCGCGGGTGGCCGCCGGTCGCGATCAGCACGGCGTCGGCGGTCAGCGACTCCTCGGAGCCGTCGGCGGCGGTCACGATCACCTGGCGGGAGCCGTCCACGGACTGGCGGCCCGAGAGCCGGCCGCGGCCGCGCAGGACGCGGGCTCCGGCGCGGGTGACGGAGGCGGTGATGTCGTGGGACTGGGCGAGCGCGAGGCGCTTCACCCGTCGGTTGACCTTGCCGAGGTCCACACCGACGACGCGGGCGGCCTGCTCCAGCGGCGGGGTGTCGTCGGCGACGATGATGCCCAGCTCCTCGTACGAGGAGTCGAAGGTGGTCATCACCTCGGCCGTCGCGATGAGGGTCTTCGAGGGGACGCAGTCGGTCAGGACGGACGCGCCGCCGAGGCCGTCGCAGTCGACGACGGTCACCTCCGCGCCGAGTTGGGCGGCCACCAGGGCAGCCTCGTATCCGCCGGGTCCGCCGCCGATGATCACGATCCGGGTCACTGGGATCTACGCCTCGCGCTCTCGTTCTGCCGGGGAGTCCCCCCGCTGGGATGCAGTGCGTACGCCATTGTCCCGCACGCTTCAAGTGCGTACCCCATTGTCCCGTACGCCCGGGGCCCGCTCTCGCCGGGGCCTCCATACGGCCCCACCTCGGACTTCCGCGTGCACGCTCTCCCCTCCCGTACCCTCGATCCCATGTCGCTCTACGCCGCGTACGCCGGCAACCTCGACGCGCGGCTCATGTCCCGCCGCGCCCCGCACTCCCCGCTGCGCGGCACCGGCTGGCTCAACGGCTGGCGGCTGACCTTCGGCGGCGAGCAGATGGGCTGGGAGGGAGCGCTGGCCACGATCGTCGAGGCCCCGCGCTCCCAGGTCTTCGTCGCGCTCTACGACATCGCGCCGATGGACGAGGACTCGATGGACCGCTGGGAAGGTGTCGGCCTCGACATCTACCGCCGGATGCGCGTACGGGTGCACACCCTGGACGGCGAGGAGGCGGCCTGGGTGTACGTCCTGAACGCGTACGAGGGCGGGCTGCCGTCCGCGCGCTACCTCGGCGAGGTCGCGGACGCGGCCGAGTCGGCGGGCGCGCCGCACGACTACGTGATGGAGCTGCGCAAGCGTCCGTGCTGAGGTCTCGGTCGCGGGTCGCGCGGGCGCCTCACCGCGCCGTTCGTGGGAAACGACAAGACAACGATCGCATGTCCGTCAGCATCGTCATCTACGCGCGTAGGAATTCTCGGGCTACGCTTCTGCGCGTAGGAAATCCGTCCGGGGCTCCCCTCGGACCCCCCTCCCCGAGGCGAGAGAGTCAGTGAACGCAACTGCCACCCCGTACGAGGCCGCCGAGGCCGCAGCCGCGCGTCTTCGCGAGCTGACCGGAGTCGAGAACCACGACGTCGCCCTGGTCATGGGCTCCGGCTGGGCCCCCGCCGTCGACGCGCTCGGCGCGCCCGAGGCCGAGTTCCCGGTGACCGAGCTCCCCGGCTTCCCGCCGCCGGCCGTCGAGGGTCACGGCGGCAAGATCCGCTCGTACAAGATCGGCGAGAAGCGCGCCCTGGTCTTCCTCGGCCGCACGCACTTCTACGAGGGCCGCGGCGTCGCGTCCGTCGCCCACGGCGTGCGCACCGCCGTCGCCGCCGGCTGCAAGACCGTCGTCCTGACCAACGGCTGCGGCGGTCTGCGCGAGGGCATGCGCCCCGGCCAGCCGGTCCTGATCAGCGACCACCTCAACCTGACGGCCGCCTCCCCGATCGTCGGCGCGAACTTCGTGGACCTCACCGACCTGTACTCGCCGCGGCTGCGCGCGCTGTGCAAGGAGGTCGACGAGACCCTCGAAGAGGGCGTCTACGTGCAGTTCCCCGGGCCGCACTACGAGACCCCGGCCGAGATCAACATGGTCCGCGTGCTCGGCGGCGACCTGGTCGGCATGTCCACCGTCCTGGAGGCCATCGCGGCCCGTGAGGCGGGCGCCGAGGTCCTGGGCATCTCCCTCGTCACCAACCTGGCGGCGGGCCTGTCGGGCGAGCCGCTGAACCATGAGGAGGTCCTCCAGGCGGGCCGCGACTCGGCGGCGCGGATGGGTGAGCTCCTGACGCGGGTCCTCGACCGCATCTGATGTGACCGGGGCTCGGCCCCGGACCCCGGACACGGCCGGAGCCGTACGGGGGTCTGGGGGCCCGCCCCCAGTTTCGGGAAGGGGCGGGGTGGGGGAAGGCTCCGCGCAGCGGCACCGGCGCCGACCCCGCCCGCACCCTCCCGCCCGTACCTCCGAAAGGCACACACCGTGACGCAGGACGACCTCATCGCCCAGGCCCGGACCTGGCTCGCCGAGGACCCCGACAGCGAGACCCGCGAGGAGCTCGCCAAGCTCATCGAGGCCGGTGAGACCGACGAGCTCGCCGCCCGCTTCGCCGGGACGCTGCAGTTCGGCACGGCCGGTCTCCGCGGCGAGCTGGGCGCGGGACCGATGCGGATGAACCGCTCGGTCGTCATCCGGGCCGCCGCCGGTCTCGCCGCGTACCTCAAGGCGAAGGGCCAGGAGGGAGGGCTCGTCGTCATCGGCTACGACGCCCGCTACAAGTCGGCCGACTTCGCCCGCGACACCGCCGCCGTGATGACCGGCGCCGGACTGCGCGCGGCCCTGCTGCCCCGCCCGCTGCCGACGCCCGTCCTCGCGTACGCCATAAGGCATCTGGGTGCCGTCGCCGGTGTCGAGGTGACCGCGAGTCACAACCCGCCGCGCGACAACGGCTACAAGGTCTACCTCGGCGACGGCTCGCAGATCGTGCCGCCCGCCGACGCGGAGATCGCCGCCGAGATCGACGCGGTCCGCTCGCTGAACGACGTACCGCGCCCTGAGGGAGGCTGGGAGACCCTCGGCGACGAGGTCCTGGAGGCCTATCTGGCCCGTACGGACGCCGTCCTGACCCCGGGCGGCCCGCGGAGCGTCCGGACCGTCTACACGGCCATGCACGGCGTCGGCAAGGACGTCCTGACGGCCGCCTTCGCCCGCGCCGGCTTCCCGCCGCCCGCGCTCGTCGCCGAGCAGGCCGAGCCGGACCCGGCGTTCCCGACGGTCGCCTTCCCGAACCCGGAGGAGCCGGGCGCCATGGACCTCGCCTTCGAGGCGGCCCGGGCCGTGGACCCCGACATCGTGATCGCCAACGACCCGGACGCCGACCGCTGCGCGGTGGCCGTGCCGGACGCGGCCGTCGAGGGCGGCTGGCGGATGCTGCGCGGTGACGAGGTGGGCTCGCTGCTCGCCGCGCACCTGGTGCACAAGGGGGCGCGGGGCGTGTTCGCCGAGTCGATCGTGTCGTCCTCGCTGCTCGGCCGGATCGCCGAGGCGGCGGGCGTCGGCCACGAGGAGACGCTGACCGGCTTCAAGTGGATCGCCCGCGTGGACGGCCTGCGGTACGGCTACGAGGAGGCGCTGGGCTACTGCGTCGACCCGGAGGGCGTCCGCGACAAGGACGGCATCACGGCCGCGCTGCTCGTCGCCGAGCTGGCCTCGGAGCTGAAGGAGCAGGACCGTACGCTGACGGATCTGCTTGACGACCTGGCCGTGGCCCACGGGCTGCACGCCACCGACCAGCTGTCGGTGCGCGTCGAGGACCTGAGCGTCATCGCCGACGCGATGAGCGCGCTGCGCGAGCGGCCGCCGGTCCACCTCGCGGACCTGACGGTCACCTCGGCCGAGGACCTGACGAAGGGCACGGAGTCGCTGCCCCCGACGGACGGTCTTCGCTACTACCTGGAGGGCGAGCACAAGGCCCGGGTGATCGTCCGCCCGAGCGGCACCGAGCCCAAGCTCAAGTGCTACCTGGAGGTCGTCGTCCCGGTCGCCGACGCGAGCGAGCTGGCGACGGCCCGTGCGAAGGGCGCCGAGATCCTCGCCGCGATCAAGCGGGACCTGTCGGCCGCCGCCGGCCTGTAGTACCCCCTGTGAGGCCCGTACGGAAACGGTTCCGTACGGGCCTCACGGCATTCCCGTACGGGTGAATTCGGTACGGCAACGGAGGTAACGCGCGTCCCGCGATCAGGTGGTCCGGGCCAGGGTGACCCCGGTATCCCGCCGAGCGCCCCTGGAGCCGCCGCAGTGCCCCCGGTCCTGACCGCCCGACCGACCGTCCCCGCCTCGCGGGGACTGCCGTCCCCGCGCCGCGCGGATCTCCCGGAGCGGGTGCGCGGCGCGCTGCGGCACGCGGCGCCCGCGCTGCTCGGCTATGTCGGCGTGCGGCTCCTGGGGCTCCTGGTGATCACGCGCTGGGTGCATCTGCAGGGGCACGGCGTCTGGCCCACGCTGGCCACCTCCTGGGACTCGCGCTGGTATCTCGCCATCGCCGACCACGGGTACGAGCCCGAGCCCGGCGAACCGGGCGGCCACCGGATCATGGCCTTCTTCCCGCTCTACCCGGCGCTCGTCAAGGCGTTCGCGGCCGTCACCCCGGGCTCGCGCGCCTCCGTCGGTCTCGTCCTCGCGGTGCTCTGCTCGCTGGCCGCCGCCTGGGGCGTCTTCGCGGTCGGGGACCGGCTGTACGGGCGCCGGGCGGGGACGGTCCTCGCGGTGCTCTGGGGCGCGCTGCCGGTGGCCGCCGTCCAGTGGATGGGGTACACGGAGTCGCTGTTCACCGCGCTCGCCGCCTGGGCGCTGTACGCGGCCCTGGACGGGCGCTGGGCGTGGGCGGCCTCTCTCGCGGTCGCGGCGGGGCTGACCCGGCCGACCGGTGTCGCGGTCGCGGCGGCGGTGAGCGTCGCCGGGCTCCTCGCCGCGCGGCGCGGCAGCCGGCCGGCGCTCGCCGCCGCTCTCGCCGCCCCGCTGGGCTGGCTGGGCTACGTCGGCTGGGTGGGGCTGCGACTGGGCCGCTGGGACGGCTACTTCGCGGTCCAGAAGGCCTGGAGCAACGAATGGGACGGCGGCGCGGTGACCCTGCGGCGGCTGCGCGCCCATCTCGTCTACGCCCAGGATCCTCAGCTGTTCCTGGTCGTCGTCTCGCTCGTGCTGATCGCCGCCGCGGCGCTGTTCCCGCTCTGTGTCGCCGACCGCCAGCCGCTGCCTCTGCTCGTCTTCGCGGGCGTGCTGCTCCTGGTGGTCCTCGGCAGCGGGGGCGTGTACTTCCCGCGCGCCCGTTTCCTGCTGCCCGCCTTCCCGCTGCTGCTGCCGCCGGCGCTCGCGATCTGCCGGGCCCGCCGCCATGTGGCGGCCCTGGTGCTCGCGGGCGCGGCCCTGTCCTCGGCGTGGCTGGGCGGGCACATGCTCCTGGTCTGGCCGGGGCCGCCGTGAGCCCTCCCTGACGCGGGCTGCCGACCGCCGGGTCAGACCGCCAGCAGGATCACCATGAGGACGAGCCCGGCCACCGCCGGGGCGATGATCTCGTACGCCCAGCGCACCTGCGGCTCGCCCTGGGCGGTCGGGCGGGAGCCGCAGTGCTCGGCGAGGTCGCGGAGGTCGGCGATGGTCTGGTCGGCCGGGGCGAGCCGGGACTTGGAGTCCCGTACGTCGGCGGAGACGGAGGTGCGGCCGTGCGGGTCGTCCTGGGCGGCGCGCGCCTGGCGGCGGGCCGCGCTCTTGCGCTGGCGCAGCGAGACGGGGACGGCCCAGAGCTGGTACTTGGCCCCGTCGCGGGTGAAGGCCTCGCTGGAGTAGCCGGCGCGCACGTCGGCGACCGCGGCCCAGGGCAGGGTGATGTACCGGAAGGGGTTGCGGATCCGGAGCCGGTCCTCGTTGACGTACACCGCGGGCCGGACCGTGAACGCCACGACGAGCGGCACCACGAGCAGCAGGCCCGCCAGGGCCAGCCACGGCGTGCGGCCCTCGCCCCTGATCATCGCGTCACCGCAGAACCAGGCGGTGAGGCCGAGCAGCAGGACGCCGCCCGCGATCCCGGAGTTCGAACGGAAGACGCGGTCGGCGGAGGCCGGCTCGTCGGACGGCTGGGGCGGCTCGGGGGTCGTCATGCGGCCGATTCTGCCTCAGCGCCCGGCGCTCGGCTCAAGCGGCTCGGGTGACCATGTCGGCGTAGAGAATGATGTTGTCGGGCCGGTGGCCGTCGACCAGCTCTCCCCCGCAGGTGATCAGCCGCAGTTCGGGCCGCGGGGTGTCCCCGTACACCTTCTGCGTCGGGAACGTCTTCTTGTCCACCTGCTCCAGCTCGCGCACCCGGAAGACGGCGGTGGTGCCGTCGGCGCGGGTGACGGTGATCTCGTCGCCCACACGGACCTTGGCGACGTTCTTGAGTACGGCGGGGCCGCGCGCGGTGTCGAAGTGGCCGATCAGGATCGCGGGGCCGGTCTCGCCGGGCGTGACGCCCTTGTCGTACCAGCCGATGCGTTCGGCGTCCGCCTCTGAGGGGACCTCGACCGTGCCGTCCGCGGCCAGGCCCAGCTCCAGGACGGGGCCGGTGGGGCCGGTGTCGACGCCGGCGGCGGGCAGCTGGACCCGGACCGGCGTGGAGCGCGGCAGGGGCGTGGCGGCGGGCCGCGCCGTCGGGGCGGGCGCGGCGGTCGGCGACACCTTCGCGGGCGGGGTCGCGGTCTGGGGCGGCGCGCTCTCGGCACCGCAGCCCGCGAGCGCGACCACGGCGACGGCGGCCGTGACGGCGGCGAGGAGGGCGGGGGCGGTACGGCGGTTCACGGGCGGCTCCGAACGGGGTGTGGCCGGCCGCCGCACGGGGTGTGCGACGGCCGGCCCTGGGGTGGGGTGGTGCGCCTGCTCGGGTCAATGGCAGGGGTGGGTGGGTGGTGCGGGTGCGGGCGCGGGCGCGGGTCAGCCGCGGGCGCCGGCGGTGCGGCGGCGCAGCGCGACGAAGCCGAGGCCCGCGGCGGCGACGGAGGCCGCGCCCGCGCCGGCCACGATCAGCGCCGTGTCGTCCGTGCCGTTGCCGACCTCGGCACCGGCCGCGACGCCGCCCTTGGGCACGACGGTGGTCTGCGTGTTCTGGTGGCCTGCGGAGGGAGCGGTGGTGGGCGCGCAGTCCTTCGGGAGCTTCGGGAAGTCGGTGTAGCGGTACGGCGTGTCGCCGCCCTGGGTGCGCTGGCCGAGCTTCGGGGTGGCGGTGTCGGCGCCCACGATCTTGAGACCGTTGGCCTCGTCGACGGGCCGGTTGCGGTCGACGGTGGCGCCCACCGTGCCGTCCAGGTCCTTCAGCACGGCCTTCGGGCCCTTGACCGGGTCGTTGGTCAGGAAGATCTTCAGCTCGTCGTCGAGGAAGACCGAGGGGATGACCTGCGTGACGACGCAGCCGTCCTGGGAGGGGGACGGGGTCGGCGTCGGCGTCGGCGTGGACTGCGACGGGGTGGACTGCGACGGGGTGGGCTTGGGGGTCGGGGTGCCGGTGCTCACCAGCGCGGGCGCCGCCTGCTTCGTGGAGCCGGGGATGTACGCGGCGAACCCGCCGTCCTGCTCCAGGACCACCACGGCCTTGCCGTACGTCCAGACCGCCCGGTCGCCGTTCAGGTAGGTGAAGCCGCGGCCCTGGCCGTTCTCGATCAGCTGGAGGCCGTAACGGCCGTCCTTCTCGGCGAGTTCGAGGACGGTGCCGTCGGCGAGCCTGTACGTGCCGGGCTCCGCGCCGGGGACGTAGTTGCCGGTCCAGTGGAGGGTGCGGCCGTCCTCGAAGAGGACGAAGAAGGCGCCGTTGTCGTTGCCGGCGGCGGGGCGGGTGTCGGCGTCGAGCACACCGACCGGGTGGACCCCGAAGAAGAGCTCGGCGCGGTGGTGGAGCGCGTCGACCTTGTAGATCTTGGCGATGGTGCCGCCGGAGAGGGTCTCGGTCCGAACGAGGGTGCCGGCGCTCTCGGCGGTGCCGGCGGGCTTCACGTCGGCGGGCTTCACGTCGGCGGCGAAGGCGGCACCGGCGGTGAGGGCCGGGGTGATCGCGACGCCTGCGAGGAGGGCGGTGGCGACGGCGGTGCGAAGGGCGGTGCGCATAACGACTCCTGTGGATCAGAACAGGTCGGGTGAGGAAGAGCCGCATGCCGCTGACATCTCGTTCGGTTGGGGCCGGTGAGTTCTGGCTGGCTGCAGGAAAGAATTTAATGATCTTGTATGGAGGAGCCGTCCGCTCCCTGTCACAGGCGTGTGACAGGCCTCACGTCCCCCGCGCTCACCTGGGGATTCGCAGGCGCGTACGAGCGCGGGGCTGTACAGGCCGCTACGCGCGTAGATATGCTCGACTGGTGACCATGCCCACCACTGCATCCGCAGCACCCGCATTCTCCGACGTGACCGCGTCCGACAGTGCGCTGCGCCGCTTCCTCCACGGGCTGCCCGGCGTCGACGCCGTCGGCCTGGAGGCGCGCGCCGCGTCCCTCGGCACCCGCTCGATCAAGACCACGGCCAAGGCGTACGCCATCGACCTGGCCATCTCCATGATCGACCTGACGACGCTCGAAGGCGCGGACACCCCGGGCAAGGTCCGGGCGCTCGCCGCCAAGGCCGTCAACCCCGATCCGACCGACCGTACGACCCCGACGACCGCCGCGGTCTGCGTCTACCCCGACATGGTGGCCACGGCGAAGGAGGCCCTGAAGGGCTCCGCCGTCAAGGTCGCCTCCGTCGCCACCGCCTTCCCGGCCGGCCGCGCCGCGCTCCCCGTGAAGCTCGCGGACACCCGTGACGCCGTCGCCGCCGGGGCCGACGAGATCGACATGGTGATCGACCGCGGCGCCTTCCTCGCGGGCGACTACATGAAGGTCTACGAGGAGATCCGGGCCGTGAAGGAGGCCTCCGGCCCCGCACGGCTCAAGGTGATCTTCGAGACCGGCGAGCTGTCCACGTACGACAACATCCGCCGTGCCTCCTGGCTCGGCATGATGGCGGGCGCGGACTTCATCAAGACCTCGACCGGCAAGGTCGCGGTCAACGCCACCCCGGCCAACACGCTCCTCATGCTGGAGGCCGTGCGCGACTTCCGCGCGCAGACCGGCGTCCAGATCGGCGTGAAGCCGGCGGGCGGCATCCGCACCACGAAGGACGCCATCAAGTTCCTGGTCCTGGTCAACGAGACCGTCGGCGAGGACTGGCTGGACAACCACTGGTTCCGCTTCGGTGCCTCCAGCCTGCTCAACGACCTGCTCATGCAGCGTCAGAAGCTGGCGACCGGCCGCTACTCCGGCCCCGATTACGTGACGGTGGACTGATCAACATGGCATCTGTATTCGAGTACGCACCGGCGCCCGAGTCCCGCTCCGTCGTCGACATCGCTCCGTCGTACGGCCTGTTCATCGACGGCGAGTTCGTCGACGCGGCCGACGGCAAGGTCTTCAAGACCGTCTCCCCCTCCACCGAGGAGGTCCTCTCCGAGGTCGCCCAGGCGGGCGCCGAGGACGTCGACCGCGCGGTGAAGGCGGCACGCAAGGCGTTCGACAAGTGGTCGGCGCTGCCCGGCTCCGAGCGCGCCAAGTACCTCTTCCGTATCGCCCGGATCATCCAGGAGCGCAGCCGCGAGCTCGCCGTCCTGGAGACCCTGGACAACGGCAAGCCGATCAAGGAGACCCGCGACGCGGACCTCCCGCTGGTCGCCGCGCACTTCTTCTACTACGCGGGCTGGGCCGACAAGCTCGACCACGCGGGCTACGGCCCGAACCCGCGGCCGCTGGGCGTGGCCGGCCAGGTCATCCCGTGGAACTTCCCGCTGCTGATGCTGGCGTGGAAGATCGCCCCGGCGCTCGCGACCGGCAACACGGTCGTCCTGAAGCCCGCCGAGACGACCCCGCTCTCCGCGCTCTTCTTCGCGGACATCTGCCGCCAGGCCGGACTGCCGAAGGGTGTCGTCAACATCCTTCCCGGTTACGGCGAGACGGGCGCCGCGCTCGTCGAGCACCCGGACGTGAACAAGGTCGCCTTCACCGGTTCGACCGCGGTCGGCAAGGCCATCGCGCGCTCGGTCGCGGGCACGCACAAGAAGGTCACCCTGGAGCTGGGCGGCAAGGGCGCGAACATCGTCTTCGACGACGCCCCGATCGACCAGGCCGTCGAGGGCATCGTCAACGGCATCTTCTTCAACCAGGGCCAGGTCTGCTGCGCGGGTTCGCGCCTGCTGGTCCAGGAGTCGATCCACGACGAGCTGCTCGACTCGCTGAAGCGCCGCCTCTCGACGCTGCGCCTCGGCGACCCGCTGGACAAGAACACGGACATCGGCGCCATCAACTCGGCCGAGCAGCTCTCCCGCATCACCTCGCTGGTGGAGCAGGGCGAGTCGGAGGGCGCCGAGCGCTGGACGGCGGCCTGCGAGATCCCGTCCGCCGGCTACTGGTTCGCCCCGACGCTCTTCACGAACGTCACGCAGGCGCACACCGTCGCCCGCGACGAGATCTTCGGCCCGGTCCTGTCCGTGCTGACGTTCCGTACGCCGGACGAGGCGGTCGCCAAGGCGAACAACAGCCAGTACGGCCTGTCGGCCGGCATCTGGACGGAGAAGGGCTCGCGCATCCTCGCGGTCGCGAGCAAGCTCCGGGCCGGTGTCGTCTGGGCCAACACGTTCAACAAGTTCGACCCGACCTCGCCCTTCGGCGGCTACAAGGAGTCGGGCTTCGGCCGCGAGGGCGGCCGTCACGGTCTGGAGGCCTACCTCGATGTCTGACGTGACCCGTCTGAGCGTCTTCAAGACCTACAAGCTGTACGTCGGGGGCAAGTTCCCCCGCTCCGAGAGCGGCCGGGTGTACGAGGTGACCGACCCCAAGGGCAAGTGGCTGGCGAACGTGCCTCTCTCCTCCCGCAAGGACGCCCGTGACGCGGTCGTCGCGGCCCGCAAGGCCTTCGGCGGCTGGTCGGGCGCGACGGCGTACAACCGCGGCCAGATCCTCTACCGCATCGCCGAGATGCTGGAGGGCCGCCGGGACCAGTTCGTCCGCGAGGTCGCGGACGCGGAGGGCCTGTCGAAGTCCAAGGCGGCCGTGGTCGTCGACGCGGCGATCGACCGCTGGGTCTGGTACGCGGGCTGGACGGACAAGATCGGCCAGATCGTGGGCGGGGCGAACCCGGTCGCGGGCCCGTACTTCAACCTCTCGACGCCCGAACCGACGGGCGTGGTGGCGGTACTGGCCCCGCAGGACTCGTCGTTCCTGGGCCTGGTCTCGGTCGTCGCCCCGGTGATCGCGACCGGCAACACGGCGGTCGTCGTCGCGAGCGAGAAGGCACCGCTGCCGGCCCTGTCCCTGGGCGAGGTGCTGGCCACCTCCGACCTGCCGGGCGGAGTCGTCAACATCCTCTCCGGCAAGGCCGCGGAGATGGGCCCGCACCTGGCGGCCCACCAGGACGTGAACGCGATCGACCTGACGGGCGCGGACACGGATCTGGCGCGCGACCTGGAGATCGCGGCGGCGGACAACCTCAAGCGCGTCCTGCGCCCGGCCCCCGTCGACTTCTCGGAGTCCCCGGACACGCGCCGCCTGACGGCCTTCCTGGAAACGAAGACGGTCTGGCACCCCACGGGCTCTCTGGGCGCGAGCGGCTCCGCGTACTAGACGACGTCACCCGCCCCGGGGGTGGTGGGCATCTGGCACACCCCCGGGGCGCGCTGCGCTCTCCCGGCCGTTCGCCCCGTGGGCCTGGGGCGCACACGTCGTCCAGGCCCGAGCAACGGGCGCCGCGCGTCGTGGCGTTGAGCCGCTCACAACAGCGTCAGTCGAGCCCCAACCTCGCCGCTACGCCGTCCAGCACGCACTCCAAGCCCGTCTCGAACTGCCACCCCGCGTCGTCCTTGCGCGCCGCGCCCTGCGTGTAGCGGCGGTACGTCGGGTAGCGGCCCGTCTCCATCAGGTACGACATCTGCGGGGCGAGCCCGCGGCGCGTGTCGTCGCCGTTCTCCCAGCCCTGTTCCTTCATGTACTGGGCGAGCGACACCTCCGCCTGCGTCGCCCCGTGCACATACGCGCTCACCGCGCGAAACGCGGCCATCATCGTGTCGACGTCCAGGCCGAGCCCGTCCAGTGACGCCAACTGACGTTCCGCCGCGGCCATCCGCCTCGGGGTGATCGCGAACAACGGGGCCGGCAGCTGGGCCAGCCAGGGGTGGCGCAGCATCGACTCCCGCGTCGAGACCGCGTACGCGCGCAGCGTCTCGCGCCAGCCCGTCGTCTCCTCCCCCGGTTCCAGCTCGCCCGAGACCTGGTCGACCATGACCGCCCACAGTTCGTCCTTGCCCGCCACGTGCCGGTACGCGGCCATGGGCGCGACTCCCAGCTCGGTGGCGATCCGCCGCATGGTGACGGCGGCCATGCCCTCGCGGTCGGCGACCTCGATCGCGACCGAGGCGATGCGCTGGGGGGTCAGGGAAGCCCGTGGCGTCGCCGTGGGCCGCTCCAGGCGCTCCCACAGCGACACCTTGTTCGTCTCGTCCTCTTTCGCCACGTCGGCCTCCCTCTCCTCGCGTACAGCGTATGCCCAGTAGACGCCGTACACACTCGCGTGTACGTTGTACACCCAACGGATACGCCGTACACACGCAACCGCTGAGGGACCCATGAACCCGCTCCGCATCGCCGTGATCCAGGGCTCCACCCGCGACGGCCGCCTCGGCCCCGTCGTCGCCGACTGGGTGCTCGCGCACGCCGCCGCCCGCCCCGACATGACCACCGATCTGATCGACCTCGCCGAGACCCCGCTGCCCACCGTCTTCCCGCAGCTCGGCCAGGCGCCCACCGCCGCCGAGGACCGCGCCCTGCTCGCCGCCGTCTCGCCGCGCCTGGCCGCCGCCGACGCCTTCGTCGTCGTCACGCCCGAGTACAACCACAGCTTTCCCGCGTCCCTGAAGAACGCCATCGACTGGCACAACAGGGAGTGGCACGCCAAGCCCGTCGGCTTCGTCGCGTACGGCGGCTTCTCCGCCGGCCTGCGCGCGGTCGAGCATCTGCGCGCGGTCTTCGCCGAACTGCACGCCGTCACCATCCGCGAGGCGGTCGGACTCCAGGGCGTCTGGGGCCGGTTCGACGCCGAGGGCCAGGCGACCGACCCCGCGGCCGACACCGCCGCGAAGTCGATGCTCGACCAACTCGCCTGGTGGGCCGAGGCCCTGCGCGAGGCCCGCACCAAGAAGCCCTACGCGGCCTGAGCCATGACGACTCCTCAGGAAACCTCGCGCATCCCCTACCTGGGGATCTCCGGGCTCATGCTCGGCATCGTCCTCGCCACCCTCGACGGCACCATCGTCGGCACCGCGCTCCCCACCATCGCCGGGGAGCTCGGCGGCCTCGACGAGCTCTCCTGGGTGGTGACCTCCTACCTCCTCACCACGGCCGTCGCCACACCTCTCTGGGGCAAGTGCGGCGATCTGTACGGACGCAAGGGCGCCTATCTCGCCTCCGTGGCCGTCTTCCTCGCCGGCTCGGTCCTCTCGGGACTCGCCCAGACCATGGGGCAGCTCATCGCGTTCCGCGCCCTCCAGGGCATCGGCGCGGGCGGCCTGATGGTCGGCGCGTTCGCCCTCATCGGTGTGCTCGTCGCCCCGCGCGACAGCGCCAAGGTGCAGTCGATCAGCGCGGCCATGCTGCCGATCGCCTTCGTCGGCGGGCCGCTGCTCGGCGGCTTCCTCACCGACCATCTCAGCTGGCGCTGGGCGTTCTACGTCAACGTGCCCGTCGGCCTCGCCGCCCTGCTGATCGTCGGCCTCGCCATCCGGGTCCGCACCGAGCGGATCCGGGCCCGCGTCGACTGGCCCGGCGCCCTGCTGCTCACGCTCGCCATCCTCGCCCTGACCCTGCTCGCGAGCTGGGCCGGCACCGCCCACGGCTGGGCCTCGCCACAGATCCTGGGCCTGGGCGCGGTCGCGGCCGCGGCGCTCGCCCTGTTCGTCCGGGCCGAGCGGCGGGCCGAGGAGCCCGTCATCCCGCCCCGCCTCTTCCGCAGCCGCAACTTCACCCTCGCCCAGGTCCTCAGCTTCCTCGTCGGCGCGGGCATGCTCGCCGCGATGAACTACCTGCCGCAGTACCTTCAGTTCGCGCGCGGCCAGTCGTCGACGGCCAGCGGGCTGCTCCTGCTGCCGCTCATGCTCGGCATGCTCGGCGTGCAGCTGGTGACGGGCCGGATCATCGGCCGCACCGGCCGCTACCGCGTCCACCCGATCCTCGGCGGCGCCCTGATGACGGCCGGCGCGCTCGCCCTGCTCACGCTCGACGTCGCCACCCCCACCCCCGTCGCCTCCGCGCTGACCCTGATCGTCGGCGCCGGCATGGGCTTCCTCATGCAGTCGACGCTGCTGATCACCCTGAACAGCGCGGAGCCGCGCGACATGGGCGCGGCCAGCGGAACCGTCACCCTGGTCCGTACGATCGGCGGCTCGCTGGGCGTCGCGACGCTCGGCGCGGTCTTCACCGCCCGGCTCGCCGGGAAGGACACCCGGCTGACCCCGGACCGGCTGCGGGAGCTCCCCGCGCCGGTACGGGAGGAGTTCGCGGCGGCGGTGACGAGCGGGCTGCACGGGGTGCTCCTGGGGACGGCCGTGCTGGCCGCGCTCGCCTTCGCCGCGGCCTGGTTCGTACGGGAGATCCCCCTGCGGACCGCGCCCGCGGAGGCCCCCGGGGGCGCTAGTTCGCGGGAAGCATCCCCGTCACCTCACCGACCAGCGGCAGATCGTCCAGCGCGCCGCCCTTCGTGACGTGGTCCGTCACCAGGTTCGTGCCCACGGGCTTGAAGTCGGCGACCTGGGTGCCGAGTCCGTTGTCCAGCGGGTCGACCCCGGTGTTGGCCAGCGGGTCGAGCTGGAGGCTGGTCAGCGGACCGACGGCGTGGCCGGTGGCCCCGAGCGCCGCGACCGCGTCGCTGCCGGCGAGCGTGCCCAGTGGCAGCGGCGCCGGAGCCGGGGCCGCCTGGGCCGCCGCGGCGCCCGCGCCGAGCACCGCGGCGCCCGCCGCCGTCGCCGTCAGCCCGGCCTTCAGCAGGGCGCTGCGACGGGAGGTCCTGGATTGTGCGTGACGCGCCATGGGATTCCTTCGGCGTTGAGTAATCGGAGAGACACCGAGCGTAGTTGAGGTGTGATGCTCGATACCAACGCCCTCCCTCGGGGGTCCCCTGCCCGGGGGAATGCTTCACACTGGTGTCCCGTGAGTTCCCAACCGATCCCGACCCGTGTCGTCCTGCTCGCGGGCCCCTCAGGCTCCGGCAAGTCGTCCCTCGCCGCCGTCACCGGCCTCCCGGTACTGCGCCTCGACGACTTCTACAAGGAGGGCGACGACCCGACACTCCCGCTGGTCGCGGGCAGCGCCGACATCGACTGGGACTCCCCACGTTCGTGGGACGCGGACGCCGCCGTCGCCGCGATCGTGGAGCTGTGCCGTACGGGACGGACGGACGTCCCCGTGTACGACATCGCCACCAGCGCGCGCGTGGACCACGACGCCCTGGACATCGGCCGTACGCCGCTGTTCGTCGCCGAGGGGATCTTCGCGGCGGAGATCGTGCGCCGCTGCGAGGAGCTCGGGGTGCTCGCCGACGCGCTGTGCCTGCGGGGCCGCCCGTCGACGACGTTCCGCCGCCGGCTCGTGCGCGATCTGAAGGAGGGCCGCAAGTCGGTCCCGTTCCTGCTGCGCCGCGGCTGGCGCCTGATGCGCTCCGAGCGTTCGATCGTGGCCCGCCAGACGGCGCTCGGCGCCCACCCCTGCGCCAAGCAGGAGGCCCTGGGCCGCCTCGCCGCGGCGGCGGCGGGCCGCCACCGCACCCCTGCGGCGCGCTGACGCCCCCGACGACAGAACGCGGGTCGTACAAGCCCCCCCGGCTTGTCCGACCCGCGTCCGTTTCCCCCGTACGTCCCCCGTGTTTCCCCCGTTGCCCCCGTTGCCCCCCGTGCCTTCAGGCCACCAGCTCGCCGAAGGACTCCTCCTCGTCACGGCCGAAGCTCAGGACCTCGTCCTCGCGCAGCCGGCGCAGGGAGCGCCAGATGCTCGACTTCACCGTGCCGACACTGATGTCCAGGATCTCCGCGATCTCCGGATCCGTACGGCCCTCGTAGTAGCGCAGCACCAGCATCGTGCGCTGGAGCTCGGGCAGCCGGGCCAGGGCCTGCCACAGCACCGCCCGCAGCTCGGTCCCGCGCATCGCGTCGGTGT
Source organism: Streptomyces vilmorinianum (assembly GCF_005517195.1). Classification (NCBI taxonomy): domain Bacteria; kingdom Bacillati; phylum Actinomycetota; class Actinomycetes; order Kitasatosporales; family Streptomycetaceae; genus Streptomyces; species Streptomyces vilmorinianum. The sequence continues at coordinate 6,636,769 of NZ_CP040244.1, forward strand.
CGCCCGCCGTCTCCGGCAGCTCCTCCGTCGGGTACTCGTTGAGCTTGCGCCGGCGCCACGCGCTGATGTGCAGGTTCGTCATGGTGCGGCGCAGGTAGCCGCCGACCGCCGCCTTGTCGCTGATCCGGTCCCACGCCCGGTACGTCGAGAACAGCGCGCTCTGCAGCAGGTCCTCGGCCTCGAAGCGGTCCCCGGTCAGGTGGTAGGCGGTGGCGTACAGGGAGGCGCGGCGCTCCTGGACGTAGGCGGTGAACTCCGCCTCCGACAGCGACTGCCGCTCCCCCTTGACCTCCCCGTACGCCGCTCCCCCGTCAGCCACGGCCACCATGTACGGCGCCTTGTGCTGACGCCCGACGCTGCGAACGCACCCCCGCCCGTTCACCGCGCCGGACTTCTCCGTGCTCCGCACGACGACATCGTGGAGACGCGTGACAACTGCGCTTGAGGTGGTGCTGTGCAGTGCGTTCATCTCGCGCCCCCCGTCGGTTGGAGTGTGTTTCTGTCCGTGTGCCAAGAAGCTTGCCCGGCCCACTTCATCGCGGTGTCCGCCGACTGTCACAGGCGTGTCACAGGGCCGGGTCCGCCCGCGCGGTCGAACTCCGATGGCTCATGGGACAGAATGGCGCCCGTGCCTTTCCTGTTGCTGATCGAGGACGACGACGCCATCCGCACGGCCCTCGAACTCTCCCTGTCACGCCAGGGCCACCGTGTGGCCACCGCGGCGACGGGCGAGGACGGCCTCAAACTGCTCCGCGAGCAGCGTCCGGACCTCGTCGTCCTGGACGTCATGCTGCCCGGGATCGACGGCTTCGAGGTGTGCCGGCGCATCCGGCGCACCGACCAGCTGCCGATCATTCTGCTGACCGCGCGCAGCGACGACATCGATGTGGTCGTCGGCCTGGAGTCCGGGGCGGACGACTATGTCGTCAAGCCGGTCCAGGGGCGGGTCCTCGACGCCCGGATCCGGGCCGTACTGCGGCGTGGTGAGCGGGAGTCCACCGACTCGGCGACCTTCGGCTCGCTCGTCATCGACCGTTCGGCGATGACGGTGACGAAGAACGGGGAGGACCTGCAGCTCACGCCGACCGAGCTGCGGCTGCTCCTGGAGCTGAGCCGGCGGCCGGGACAGGCCCTGTCGCGTCAGCAGCTGCTGCGTCTGGTGTGGGAGCACGACTACCTGGGCGACTCGCGGCTGGTGGACGCGTGCGTCCAGCGGCTGCGCGCCAAGGTGGAGGACGTGCCGTCCTCGCCGACCCTGATCCGCACCGTGCGGGGCGTGGGCTACCGGCTGGATGTCCCTGCGTGAGAAAGGGGATATTCGCGGGCCTGCGCTTCACCAGCCTGCGGCTGCGTCTGGTCGTCGTCTTCGCGCTCGTGGCGCTGACCGCCGCCGTGTCCGCCTCCGGGATCGCGTACTGGCTGAACCGTGAGGCGGTCCTGACCCGCACGCAGGACGGGGCCCTGAACGACTTCCGGCAGGAGATGCAGAACCGGGCCGCGACGCTGCCGCTGCATCCCTCCGAGGAGGATCTGCGGCGTACCGCCGAGCAGATGGCCGACGGGAGCGCCGGATACAGCGTGCTGCTGCTCGGGGAGCGGGACGCGGGCAAGCCGATCGTCGGGGCCTCGGACCCGGACACCTTCACGCTGGCCGACGTACCGTCCTCGCTGCAGGACGCGGTGGAGACCGAGCGGCCGGTCAAGGAGGGCAACGCCCACCCGTACCACCTGTTCTGGCAGCGCACGCAGCGCGGCCAGACGCCGTATCTGGTCGGCGGGACGAAGGTCGACGGCGGCGGGCCGACGGGCTACATGTTCAAGTCGCTGGAGGCCGAGCGGGCCGATCTGAACTCGCTCGCCTGGTCGTTGGGGATCGCGACGGCGCTCGCGCTGGTCGGTTCCGCGCTGCTCGCGCAGGCCGCCGCCACCACCGTCCTGCGGCCGGTGCACCGGCTCGGCGAGGCGGCCAGGCAGCTGGGCGAGGGGAAGCTCGACACCCGGCTGCGGGTCTCGGGCACGGACGAACTGGCCGATCTGTCGCGGACGTTCAACAGCGCGGCCGAGTCGCTGCAGAAGAAGGTCGCCGACATGAGCGCGCGGGAGGAGTCCAGCCGGCGCTTCGTCGCGGACATGTCCCACGAGCTGCGGACCCCGCTGACCGCGCTGACGGCCGTGACGGAGGTCCTGGAGGACGAGCAGGACTCCCTCGACCCGATGATCGCGCCGGCCGTGGCGCTCGTGGTGAGCGAGACGCGGCGGCTCAACGACCTGGTGGAGAACCTGATGGAGGTGACCCGCTTCGACGCGGGCACCGCCCGGCTCGTCCTCGACGACGTCGACGTCGCCGACCAGGTCACCGCGTGCATCGACGCGCGGGCCTGGCTGGACGCCGTGGAGCTGGACGCCGAGCGCGGGATCATGGCGCGGCTCGACCCGCGCCGGCTCGACGTGATCCTGGCGAATCTGATCGGCAACGCGCTCAAGCACGGCGGATCGCCGGTGCGCGTCGCGATCCATACGGAGGGCCAGGAGCTGGTGATCGAGGTACGGGATCACGGTCCGGGCATCCCGGAGGAGGTCCTGCCGCATGTCTTCGACCGGTTCTACAAGGCGAGCGCGTCGCGGCCCCGGTCGGACGGCAGCGGTCTGGGTCTGTCGATCGCGATGGAGAACGCGCTGATCCACGGCGGTTCGATCACGGCCGCGAACTCGCCGGACGGCGACGGCGCGGTGTTCGTCCTGCGTCTGCCGCAGGACGCCGACGCCGACGCCGATGCGGGGACTCCGGACGGCGGCGAGCAGGGCGAGGTGGAGGAGACTTGAGACGGCTTCGCCGTACGGGAGTGCTGGCGGCGGTCGTCGTGGCGGCCGCGTTCGCTTCCGGGTGCGGGATCAGGACGACGTCGGTGCCCGTGGACGCGGGTCCGGCCCCCTCTCGGGTGCCGTGCAGCGTCTCGGGTGAGGAGGTCGCCATCCAGACGACGGGCATCCCGGTGCGGGTCTTCCTGCTGTGCGGTTCGCAGCTGGAGGCGGTCGACCGGCGGTCGCCGCTGCCGGAGGAGAAGGCGGGCGGGGACCCGGTGCGGACCGCGTCCGCGCTGCTCGCGCAGTTGCAGAGCGAGCCGTCGCAGAGCGAGCAGGAGGCCGGGTTCTCGACGGCGGTGAAGGGGCCGCTGGTCGTCGTCGGCGGGCAGAAGGGCGATCCCGCGGACACCCTGCGGCTGAGCCGGCAGCCGGAGGATCTGACGGCGACCGCGCTGTCGCAGATCGTCTGCACCTTCGCGCACAGTTCGGCCGGGGCGGGCGAGGAGACCGTGGTCCTCGGCGGCCCGGGCCGCTACCCGCCGCGCCGCTACGCGTGCACGACCGAGCTGCGGGAGCGACCGGAGTCGGCGGCGCCGACGACGGCCGTTCCGAGCCCTTCTGCTTCCTGAAGCGTTTGTTCCGGTCCCCGGCGGAACCGATTCCGGGACGGGGCGCGTCTTGTGGGGCGTGCAGCGTCAAGGTTCGGGCGGCAGTGCCGCCGTGGTCGTACGCGTGGCGGGGTTCGCCCTCCTCCTCGCGCATCTGCTGCTCGTCGCCTGGGTGACACTCCGCCCACGGGACGTGGCCTGGGTGACGGCGCCGAACCTGACCCCACTGGCCGGGATCAAGGCGGATCTCGTACTCGGCCCGGCCGAGGCGGCCCGGCGGATCGGCGAGGGGCTACTGCTCCTGGCCCCGCTCGGGGTCCTGCTCCCGATGGCCGACGGGCGGCTTCATGTGTCGCCGTGGGCGTCCCTGGCCCGTACCGTCGCGGCCGGGGCGCTGGTGTCGCTCGCCGTCGAGCTGCTGCAGACGGCCGTCCCCGGGCAGGTCGTGGACGTGGACTCGCTGCTCCTGAACACCGCCGGGGTCGCCCTGGCCCATGTGCTCGTCGTCCCCGCGGGGCGGGCGCGGCTGCGCCGCCGGAGGGACAGCCGCCGGAGGGAGGGCGGGCCGGGCCGGTCCTCCTCGGGGACCAGGCGGGGCCGGGGTCCCGCCCTGCTGCGGGACGAGGGTTCTCAGGGGCCTACCCCGACGATTACCAGGGTCGGGATCGCCCCGTAGACCGACGCTTTGTCCCCCCGTCCGGGGCGACCATGGAGTCATCAGGGAGCCCGACGCAGCGGCTCTCTCCGGATGCCTCTCGAAGGAGCCCACCATGGCCGCACTTGCCCGCCCCCGTGACGGACGCATGATCGGCGGAGTGTGCGCAGCGCTGGCACGGCGCTTCGGCACCTCGGCCACCACCATGCGGGTCATCTTCCTCGTCTCGTGCCTGCTGCCCGGTCCGCAGTTCCTGCTGTACCTGGCGCTGTGGATGCTGCTGCCGGCCGAGAAGTCGGCGAGCACGGCCTGGTAGGGCCAGGTAGGGCCTGCTAGGAGCGACCGACTCGCACGTACGCCGATGGGGCGTCCACCCGGTCCGGGTGGACGCCCCATCGGCGTGCACGGGGTGGGTCAGCCGATGAGCGGCAGTCCGCCGTTCACGGGGAGGCCGCCGAGCAGGCCGCCGACCGGGGAGGCGCTGCCGAGCGCGCCGGTGGCGTTGTCGAGCGGGATGTTCTTCGTGGCGTGGTCGACCGTGGCCGGGAGGGTCGCGGCGCCCGAGCCGAGGGCGTTCTGGCCGGAGGCGAGGGACTCGGCGGCGCCGTCGGGGAGCTCGGTGAGACCGTCGCCCAGCGGCACGGTCTGGGTGACCAGGCCGAGCGCGTCGGGGACGGCGGGCGCGGCCGGGGCGGCGGCGGCCGTGCCGGCGGCGGCAGCGGCGAAAGCGGCACCGAGAGCGGCGACACCGAGCGTCTTGGCGGCAGACTGCTTCATCAGAAAGTCATCCTTGGGGATTTTGAGGATTTTGGAGCTTCGGGGAAAGCAGGGAAATCCGGGGAATGCAGAGCAGCTCTGCAAACTAGCCACCGAGTGACGCTCCCGCAAACACCGAAAGGCGGCCGGGGACGTGTCCCGCGGCCGCCTCACCCCTTCTCCCGAAGCCTGCCCTCACTCCGTCGGGCTGGAAGACTCGCTGGTCGTGGCGGTCTGCTGGAACAGCCATTCGGACTTCAGCTCGGCATATCCAGGCTTGATGACGTCATTGATCATCGCGAGACGTTCATCGAAAGGAATGAACGCTGATTTCATCGCATTGACCGTGAACCACGCCATGTCGTCGAGCGTGTAATCGAATGCCTCGATCAGCAGCTCGAATTCCCGGCTCATGCTCGTGCCGCTCATGAGCCGGTTGTCGGTGTTGACGGTGGCGCGGAAGTGCAGCCGGCGGAGCAGGCCGATCGGGTGCTCGGCGATGGAGGTGGCCGCACCGGTCTGCAGGTTGGAGCTCGGGCACATCTCCAGCGGGATGCGCTTGTCCCGCACGTACGCGGCGAGCCGGCCGAGCCGCACCGAGCCGTCCTCGGCGACCTCGATGTCGTCGATGATCCGGACGCCGTGGCCCAGCCGGTCGGCGCCGCACCACTGCAGGGCCTGCCAGATGGACGGCAGCCCGAAGGCCTCGCCGGCGTGGATCGTGAAGTGGTTGTTCTCCCGCTTGAGGTACTCGAAGGCGTCGAGGTGGCGGGTGGGCGGGTAGCCGGCCTCGGCGCCCGCGATGTCGAAGCCGACGACGCCGGAGTCGCGGTAGCGGTTGGCGAGTTCGGCGATCTCCAGGGCGCGGGCGGCGTGCCGCATGGCGGTCAGCAGCGCGCCGACGCGGATGCGGTGGCCGTTGGCCCTGGCCCGCCGCTCGCCCTCGCGGAAGCCCTCGTTGACGGCCTCGACGACCTCCTCCAGGGTGAGCCCGGCCTCCAGGTGCTGCTCGGGGGCGTAGCGCACCTCGGCGTAGACGACACCGTCCTCCGCGAGGTCCACCGCGCACTCGGCGGCGACGCGGACGAGGGCCTCGCGGGTCTGCATGACGGCGCAGGTGTGCGCGAAGGTCTCCAGATAGCGTTCCAGCGAGCCGGAGTCGGCGGCCTCGCGGAACCAGATGCCGAGCTTGTCGGGCTCGGTCTCGGGGAGGTTGTCGTAGCCCTGGGCGAGGGCGAGTTCGATGATCGTGCCGGGGCGCAGTCCGCCGTCGAGGTGGTCGTGGAGGAGCACCTTCGGGGCGCGGCGGATCTGGTCCGCGGTGGGGACGTTGGGGATCTGGCTCGTCATTGCCGCACTCTAGCCCCTACGCGCGTAGAGCGCCCCTCCTCAACTCGCTTGTCGATACGTAACAGTGACCGCGCGTACGGATGGCGTACACCTCGGCTTCTGAGACTGTTCTGCCATGGCGCACTCCGCACTCGTAGGGACTGCCGGCAGCCGGACACCCCGGCTCGGACGGCCCGTCGGCGCATCGCACCCCGGTACGGCGGTGGGCGGTGTGGTCCTGCTCCTTCCGGACGGGGAGCCGGCCTCCGCGCGGGGCGCCTCGCTCCGGGCGCACGCGGCGCTGCTGCCGCTGGGCCGGCACCTGGTCAGGGCGGGGCAGGGGGACGGTCTGGTGGCGCACGTGGTGCGCTACCGGGGGCGCGGCTGGAACGGTGCGGACGCCCAGTTGGCCGCGGACGCGTCCTGGGCGGTGGCGGAGGCGGTACGGCGCTACGGCGACGTCCCGGTCTGTCTGGCGGGCCACGGGATGGGCGCGCGGGCGGCGCTGCGGGCGGCCGGGCACACGGCGGTGGACGCGGTGCTCGCGCTGGCGCCGTGGCTGCCGGAGGCCGACGTGGCGGCGGAGCCGGAGCCGGTGCGGCAGCTGGTGGGGCGGCGGGTCCTGATCGTGCACGGCACGAACGACGCGCGGACGGACCCGGAACTGTCGTACCGGCTGGCGGAGCGGGCGAAGAAGGCGAACCGCGACACGTGCCGGTTCGAGGTGCACTCGGACGGCCACGCGCTGCGCCAGTACCACGAGGAAGTCCGCGCCCTGGCCGCGGACTTCGTGCTCGGCTCGCTCTTCTCCCGCCCGTACGCCCGCCCGGTCGCCGACGCGCTGGCGGCTCCGCCGCCGCTGGGACTGCGCATGCCCCTGGCGGCGGGCTTCGGCCGGCCGCCGCGCCGGTAGGGGGCGGGGGATCTCCCCCACCCCACCCCTCCCCGAAACTCTGACGAGACCAGGGGCTCCGCCCCCCGCACCCCCGACGCGGCAGCTTCGCGCCGCGAGCACGCGGGGGGCATCCGGGACGCCGGCGCGGCGGACGTCCGCACCACGGCCACCGAGGGCGATGCCGTCCCCGCCCCCGGCCGGAACCGGCTCGCCCGCCGCGCCGTGCGGTGTGCACCGGCACGGCCGGGTCTCGCCGGCGGTGGCCGGCCCGTGCCACGTGCCAGGTCCTGAAGTCGAGGATCCGGTGCGCCGGCACGGCCGGGTCTCGCCGGCGGTGGCCGGCGCCTGCCACGTGCCAGGTCCTGACGTCGAGGATCCGGTGCGCCGGCACGGCCGGGTCTCGCCGGCGGGGGCCGGCCCGTGCCACGTGCCAGGTCCTGAAGTCGAGGATCTGGGCCGGCCGGCCCCGCCTGGCCCGCGGCCGGAAGCGGCTGCCGCGCGCCGCGAGCACCCCGGCGGGGGCATCGCCGCAGCCCCACGCGCCGCGAAGACCCGGACCAGCGCCCCGCCCGCCAGCAGGGGGCAGCTACGCGCCGTCGCGGGTGGGGGCGTTACTCCGGGAGCAGGTTGCCTCGTTTGCTCAGGAGGAACTTCTTGAAGGCGGCCACCGGGGCCGTGTCCGGGTGGCCGTCGAGCCAGGCGACGCCGATTTCGCGGATGGCGCGGGGGGCCGTCACGTTGAGTTCGACGACGCCCGGGCGGGGGACCGCCGGTGGGGGGAGGAGGGCGACGCCCAGGCCGGCGGCGACCAGGCCCCGCAGGGTCTCGGCCTCCTCGCCCTCGAAGGCGACGCGGGGTTTGAAGCCGGCCTCGGCGCACAGGTCGTCGGTGATGCGGCGCAGGCCGTAGCCGGGTTCCAGGGTCACGAAGGTCTCCTCGGCGGCCTCCGCGAGGCGGACCCGCTTGCGCGCGGCGAGCCGGTGGTCGTCGGGCACCACCAGGCGCAGGCGCTGTTCGTCGATGCGGCGGGCGACCAGGTCCGGGGCGTCGGGCACGGGCGAGGTCAGGCACAGGTCCAGGTCCCCGGCGCGTAGCCGCTCGATCATCGCCTCGCCGTAGTTCTGGACCAGCGTGAACCGCACCCGGGGGTGGTCCACGCGGAAGGCCCGGATGAGGCCCGGCACCGTCTCCGAGCCCATCGTGTGCAGGAAGCCGAAGGCGACCCGCCCGGCCGCCGGGTCCGCGTCCGCGCGTACGGAGTCCGCGGCCCGCTCGACCTCCGCCAGGGCGCGCTCGGCGGAGGTGAGGAAGCGGCGGCCGGCCGGGGTGAGCGAGACCGTACGGCCCTTGCGGGCGAACAGGGCCACCCCCAGGTCCTGTTCGAGCCGGACCATCGCCCGCGAGAGCGTCGACTGCGGCACCCCCATCTCGGCGGCCGCCCTGGTCACATGCTCGTGCCGGGCCACGGCCGCGAAGTACGCGAGCCGTGGCGCGAGCAGCAGTCCCATGTCTTCTTCGTTACTGTTCGGTGACAGCCAACCCTGTGACCTGTACTCATGCGCCATGGGAACGATTACAGCAGTTCCGTGCATTGGACGCATGAAACCTGGTCGGCCTACGTTCGACGCATGCCTTCCGCCAGTACCAAGGCGGCCGCCACCAGCACGGCCGCCGCCCTCGACACCCGCCTCTCCCCCGGCGCTCCCGGCTACCGCCGCATGAGCTTCGCCCTCTTCGCCGCCGGTCTCGCCGCCTTCGCGCTCCTCTACTCCACCCAGGCCCTCCTCCCCGCGATCTCCGCGGAGTTCGGCGCCACCGCCTCCGCCGCCTCCTGGACGGTCTCCGCCGCGACCGGCGCCCTCGCCCTCCTCGTCCTCCCGATGAGCGCCCTCTCCGAGCGCTTCGGCCGGCGCACGCTGATGACCGCCTCGCTCGCCGTCGCGACCGCCGTCGGCCTCCTCGTCCCCTTCGCCCCGAACCTGGAGTGGCTGGTCGCCCTGCGGGCGGTGCAGGGCGCGGCGCTCGCGGGCCTGCCCGCCTCCGCGATGGCGTTCCTGGCCGAGGAGGTGCGGCCGAAGGCGCTGATCGCCGCGATCGGCCTGTTCGTCGCGGGCAACTCCCTCGGCGGCATGAGCGGCCGGATCGTCACCGGCTGGGCGGCCCAGCTGGGCGGCTGGCGTGCCGGGCTCCTCGCGGTCGGTCTGATGGCGGTCGTCTGCGCGGTCGTCTTCCGGCTCCTGATCCCCAAGGCCCGTCACTTCACGCCCGGTTCGCTCAACCCGAAGGCGCTGGCGGCGACGGTCCGCACCCACCTCGCCGACCCGCTGCTGATGCGCCTGTACGCGATCGGCGCGCTGTTCATGACGGTGTTCGGCGCGGTCTACACCGTGATCGGCTACCGCCTCGTCGAGGCCCCGTTCTCGCTCCCGCAGGGCGTGATCGGCTCGATCTTCCTGGTCTACCTCGTCGGTACGGTCTCCTCGGCCGCGGCCGGGAAGCTGGTCGGCCGCCTCGGCCGGCGCGGGGCGCTCTACCTGGCGGTCTCCACGACCGCGGCGGGCCTGCTGCTCTCCCTCGCCGACAGCCTGGCCGCGGTCCTGCTCGGCCTGGTCCTGATCACGGCCGGCTTCTTCGCCGGGCACGCGGTCGCCTCCTCCGCGGTGAGCCGGACCGCGAAGACCGGCCGCGCGCAGGCCTCGGCGCTCTACCAGTCCGCGTACTACCTGGGCAGCAGCGCGGGCGGCACGCTGGGCGCGGTCGCCTTCCACTCCGGCGGCTGGGCGGGCACGGTCCTGCTGGGCCTGATCGCGGTCCTCGGCGTCGTGTCGATCACGCTGTACGGGACCCACAGCGCCCGCCTGGAGGCCCGGCGCTTCCAGGTCCGTACGGCTCACTGAATCCGTAGCGGGAACGTACAACCGCACCGCTCCCCCGTTCGTCCTAAGTCATAGGACTCAAGGGGGAGTTGGTGATCATGAACGGGATGCGGAAGCGGGCGGGGATCGTCCTCGGCATCACCTCCATGGTGGTGCCGCTGACGGTCGCGCTCGGTGCGGGCCCGGCCCAGGCGGCGTCGTGCAACGTGACGACGGGGCCGTACCAGAAGCAGGTGGAGAAGTTCCTGGGCCGGCCCGTGGACGGGCGGCAGTCGCTCGCCGACTGCCAGGCCGTCCAGGCCTTCCAGCGCAAGCACGGCATCACCCCGACCATGGGGTACGCCGGTCCGCTGACCTGGCGGACGATGAACACGATGCTGGCGCAGAAGGCGGCCGGCACGAACCCGAACAAGGCCGGGAAGTGCCCCACGAACAAGGGCCGGATCGCCTGTGTCGACCTGACCCGGCAGCTGAGCTGGATCCAGGACGGCTCCCGGCTGAAGTACGGCCCGGTGCCGGTCCGTACGGGCAAGGACGGGACGGAGACCCGTACCGGCTCCAAGAGGATCTACTGGCGCAACATCAACCACTGGTCGACGATCTACCACGTGTCCATGCCGTACTCGCAGTTCTTCGACGGCGGGCAGGCCTTCCACTCCACCACCAAGTCCATGTGGAACCCGCCGGGTTCGGGCGGCTGCGTCAACATGCGCCCGGCCGATGCCAAGGCGTACTGGAACCTGCTGAGGAACGGCGACGACGTGTTCGTCTACGGGCGGAAGCCGGGAACCTGACCCGGTTGTCGGTGGGCTGCGGTAGCTTCCCCTCATCGGCACAGCACGGGTGCCGATGAGGGGCGAGTGGGGTGGACCTGCATGACGGAGCAGCTGGAGACGTACCGTACGGAGCTGACCGGTTACTGCTACCGGATGCTCGGATCGTCGTTCGAGGCCGAGGACGCCGTGCAGGACACGATGGTCCGGGCCTGGAAGTCCATCGACTCCTTCGAGGGGCGCTCGTCGCTGCGCTCCTGGCTCTACCGCATCGCGACGAACGTGTGCCTGGACTCGCTCAACGCGGGCAACAGACGGGCCCGGCCGATGGATCTGACGGCCGCGACGCCGGTCGCCCAGGCGCAGCTGACCGCCCGGCCGGAGATCACCTGGCTGGAGCCGGTGCCGGACGGGCGGGTGCTGCCGTCGGTGGCCGACCCGGCGGACACGGCGGTGTCCCGGGAGACCGTGCGGCTGGCGTTCGTGGCCGCGCTGCAGCATCTGCCGCCCAAGCAGCGCGCGGTGCTGATCCTGCGCGAGGTGCTGGCCTGGAAGGCGAGCGAGGTCGCCGAGCTGCTCGACACCACGGTCGCCTCGGTCAACAGCGCGCTCCAGCGGGCGCGCGCGACCCTCGCCGAGAACGAGCCCAAGGCCTCGGACAGCGCCGACCCGCTCGACGAGGAGCAGAAGGAGCTCCTGGAGCGCTATGTCGCCGCCTTCGAGGGCTACGACATGAAGGCGCTGACCGCGCTCCTGCACGAGGACGCGACGATGTCCATGCCGCCGTACGACCTGTGGCTGCGCGGACACGACGACATCGTGGGCTGGATGCTCGGGGTCGGCGACGTCTGCCGGGGCTCGAAGCTGGTGCCGACCGTGGCCAACGGTTCGCCGGCGTTCGCGCACTACCACCCGGAGCCGGACGGCGGATACAGCCCGTGGGCGCTGATCGTCCTGGAGGTCAGGGACGGCAAGGTCGGCGGGATGGACTTCTTCCTGGACACCAAGCGCTGGTTCCCTCTCTTCGACCTGCCGGAGCGCCTGGAGGCGTAGTCGGGGGCCTGATCACAGGACGTCCGCGAGGCCGACGAGGTCGAGAAGGGCCCGCAGTCCGGGCCCGGCGCCCTGGAACCGCAGCCGGTGGCCGAGGCGCCCGGCGGTGAGTCTCAGCCGGGCCAGGGCGTCCACGGCGGCGAGATCGGCGTGCGCGAGCGCGCCGATCTCGCAGATCACGTCCGTGGGCGGCACCTCTTCGAGCGCGGCGCACAGGCGGGCGACCTCGTCCGGGGTGGCCCGGGCGGCGAGGGTCAGAACGAGCGGTTGACTGGTGTCCACACCAAGGAGACCCGCGCCACGGCCAGAACTCATCGCAGCCCCTAGGCTGCGGCCCATGACCCAAGATCCTTTGCCCCCGGTCGAGCTGGTGATCTTCGACTGCGACGGCGTCCTGGTGGACAGCGAGCGGATCTACTGCCGTGTCGACCACGAGGTCTTCACGTCGCTCGGCGCGGAGTTCACGGAGGCGGAGGTCGTCGAGCACTTCGTCGGCTCGTCGAACGAGGCGTACACGGCGCTGCTGGAGGAGAGGCTCGGGCGGCGCCTTGAGCCGGACTGGCACGCGCCGTACCGCCACCGGTACGAGCAGGCCCTGGACGCGGAGCTGACGGTGGTCGACGGGATCACGGACGCGCTGGACGCCCTGGAGGTCCCGTTCTGCCTGGCGTCCAACGGCAGCCACGCCTCGATCCGCCGCAACCTGACGCGGGTGGGTCTGCTCCACCGCTTCGAGGAGCGGATCTTCAGCGCCCGCGATGTGGCGCGGGGCAAGCCGGCCCCGGACCTGTTCCTGCGCGCGGCGGCCACGATGGGGGTCGCGCCCGAGCGGTGCGCGGTGGTCGAGGACAGCCCGTACGGTGTCGCGGCGGCCCGCGCGGCGGGCATGCGCGCCTTCGGCTACTGCGGGGGCCTGACGCGGGCGGACCGGCTGATGGGCCCGCGGACGCTGGTCTTCGACGACATGAGCCGGCTGCCGAAGCTGCTCGGCGAGCCGCTGGTCTGAGCGCGGCGGACCGGTCGCGGCAGCCGCGGGATCACCTCGGGTGACCCGCGGCTGCCGGACGAGCAGGTGCCTCAGGCGATGCGGTCCAGGACGATCGGCTTCGGGGTGAACTCCGTGCCCGCGGGCGCGATGTCCCAGGCCGTCTCCAGGGGCTTCAGGGCGTACTCGAACTTCTCCGGGGTGTCCGTGTGCAGGGTCAGCAGCGGCTGGCCCGCGGTCACCGTGTCGCCCGGCTTGGCGTGGAGTTCGACGCCCGCGCCCGCCTGGACCGGGTCCTCCTTGCGCGCGCGGCCGGCGCCCAGGCGCCAGGCGGCGATGCCGATGTCGTACGCGTCGAGGCGGGTGAGGACGCCCGTCGAGGGGGCGGTGACGACGTGCTGCTCGCGGGCGACCGGGAGGGTCGCGTCCGGGTCGCCGCCCTGGGCCGCGATCATGCGGCGCCAGACGTCCATCGCCGAGCCGTCCGCCAGCGCCTTCGCCGGGTCCGCGTCCTTCACGCCCGCCGCGTCGAGCATCTCGCGGGCCAGCGCGATCGTCAGCTCGACGACGTCCGCCGGGCCGCCGCCCGCCAGGACCTCCACCGACTCGCGGACCTCCAGCGCGTTGCCGGCGGTCAGGCCGAGCGGGGTCGACATGTCGGTGAGCAGGGCGACCGTCCTCACACCGCTGTCGGTGCCGAGGCCGACCATCGTCCGCGCCAGTTCCCGCGCGTCCTCGATGGTCTTCATGAAGGCGCCGGTGCCGACCTTGACGTCCAGGACCAGCGAGCCCGTGCCCTCGGCGATCTTCTTCGACATGATCGAGGAGGCGATCAGCGGGATCGCCTCGACCGTGCCGGTGACGTCGCGCAGCGCGTAGAGCTTCTTGTCGGCGGGGGCCAGGCCGTCGCCCGCCGCGCAGATCACCGCGCCGGTGGTGTCGAGGACGTGCAGCATCTCCTCGTTGGAGAGCAGGGCGCGCCAGCCGGGGATGGACTCCAGCTTGTCGAGCGTGCCGCCCGTGTGGCCGAGACCCCGGCCGGAGAGCTGCGGCACGGCCGCGCCGCAGGCGGCGACGAGCGGGGCGAGCGGGAGGGTGATCTTGTCGCCGACCCCACCGGTGGAGTGCTTGTCGGCGGTCGGGCGCGAGAGGGACGAGAAGTCCATCCGCTCGCCGCTCGCGATCATCGCGGCGGTCCAGCGGGCGATCTCGGCGCGGTTCATGCCGTTGAGCAGGATGGCCATGGCCAGGGCGGACATCTGCTCGTCGGCGACCTCGCCGCGGGTGTAGGCGTCGATGACCCAGTCGATCTGCTCGGGGCTCAGCTCGCCCTTGTCCCGCTTGGTGCGGATGACGGAGATGACGTCCATGGTGGTGCCTCTTTCTACGCGCATAGAGGGGGAAAGGAGGAGCGGCCCTTCCCATCGTGCCGGAAGGGCCGCTCCGAGGTACTACCTGAGGTGGTCCGGGCCGAAGGCCTGCGGGAGCATCTCGGCCAGCGTGACGAACCCGGCCGGGGTCTCCAGTACGAGATCGGGGCCGCCGAACTCGTACAGCAGCTGCCTGCACCGGCCGCAGGGCACCAGCGGCTCGCCCCGCCCGTCCACGCACACGAAGTGCGTGAGCCGGCCGCCGCCGGTCGCCTGGAGCTGCGAGACCAGTCCGCACTCGGCGCACAGGGAGAGTCCGTACGAGGCGTTCTCCACGTTGCAGCCGCTGACCACCCGTCCGTCGTCGACGAGGGCGGCGACGCCGACCGGGAAGCCCGAGTACGGGGCGTACGCCCGGGACATGGCGTCCCGGGCGGCCACGCGCAGGGCCTCCCAGCCGATGGCGGGCGTGCTGGTCACTTGCCCTCGCCCTTGCGGTACCGCATGCCGTCCGCCTTCGGCATCCGCAGGCGCTGCGCGGAGAGCGACAGCACCAGCAGGGTCACCACGTACGGCGTGGCGCTGACGAACTCGACCGGGACCGTCTCCGTGCCGAGGTACCAGATCAGCACGCCGACACCGATGACGGTGGCGATCGAGGAGGTGATCCAGCGCTTCTGGTACGCCTTCCAGGCCGCGATGGCGACCAGGACCGCGAAGAGCAGCAGGAGCAGCGCGTGCACGGACTCGCCGCCGCTGCGCAGCTGGAGCGCGTCGGCGAAGCCGAAGAGCCCCGCGCCCATGGCGAGGCCGCCCGGCCGCCAGTTGCCGAAGATCATCGCCGCGAGGCCGATGTAGCCACGGCCGCCGGTCTGGCCCTCGTTGTAGATGTGCGAGGTGACCAGCGACAGGAAGGCGCCGCCGAGACCGGCGAGACCACCGGAGACGATCACGGCGATGTACTTGTACTTGTAGACGTTGACGCCGAGGGACTCGGCGGCGATCGGGTTCTCGCCGCAGGAGCGCAGGCGCAGACCGAACGCGGTCTTCCACAGCACGAAGAACGTGCCGATCACCAGCAGCACGGCGAGGATCGTGACCAGCGAGAGGTTGGTGACCAGGCCGCCGAGGATGCCGGCGATGTCCGAGACCAGGAACCAGTGGTGCTTCTCGATGTCGGCCAGCCAGTCGGACAGACCCGGGACGGTGATCGAGGTGATCTCCTCGGCCGGCGGGGACTGCTTGGGGCTGCCGCCCTTCTCCGCCGCCTCACCGGTGTTGAACCACAGCTTGGCGAAGTAGGTGGTGATACCGACGGCCAGGATGTTGATCGCGATACCGGAGATGATGTGGTCGACGCCGAAGGTGACGGTGGCGACCGCGTGCAGCAGACCGCCGAACATGCCGCCCACGATGCCGGCGAGGACGCCGATCCAGGGGCTGGTCTGCCAGCCGGCCCAGGCACCGAAGAAGGTGCCGAGGATCATCATGCCTTCGAGGCCGATGTTGACCACGCCCGCGCGCTCGGACCACAGACCACCGAGACCGGCGAGGCCGATCGGCACGGCGAGCGAGAGCGCGGCGCTGATCTGGCCGGCCGAGGTGAGGTCCTGCGCGCCGGTGATGGCGCGGACGGCGGAGAGGGCGATGAGCCCGCCCGCGACGATCAGCAGGATCCAGGGCAGGGAGAGGCGGGTGCGGCCGCCCTTGCCGCCGGCCACCTTGGGAGCGGCGGGCGGCGGGGTGGAAGTCGCCGTGGCGGTCACGCCGACACCTCCGTCGTGTCGTGGGAACGGGCCTGGGCGGCGAGCTTCTCGCCGACCTGGCGCTGCTGGCGCTTGAGGCCGTAGCGGCGCACGACCTCGTAGGCGATGACGACGCAGAGGACGATGACGCCCTGCATGACGCCGACGATCTCCTTGTCGTAGTCCTCGAACTCGAGCTTCTGGGAGCCGCGCTCAAGGAAGCCCCAGAGGATCGCGGCGAGCGCGATGCCGACCGGGTGGTTGCGGCCCAGCAGCGCGATGGCGATACCGGTGAAGCCGATGCCGACGGGGAAGTCGCCGCCGAACTCGTACGAGTCGTTGAGCAGCGTCGGCATACCGATCAGACCGGCCATGCCGCCGGAGATCAGCATGGAGGTGACGACCATCTTCTTGACGTTGACACCGCTGGCGGCGGCGGCCGTGTCGGACTGGCCGACGGTGCGCAGGTCGAAGCCGAAGCGGGTGCGCGACAGCGTGAACCAGTACGCGACGCCCGCGATGACCGCGATCACGACGAAGCCGTAGACCGGGGTCGGCGTGGTCGGGAACTCGAAGAAGTGCGAGGACTCCGGCAGCGGGGTCGTGGCGACCTTGGTGCCGGCCGCGTCCAGGTGGCCGAGGCGGCCGGGCTGGAGGAGGTAGCCGATGATCGCGGTCGCGATGAAGTTCAGCATGATCGTGGAGACGACCTCGCTGACACCCCGGGTGGTCTTGAGGACACCGGCGATGCCCGCCCACATGGCGCCGACGATCATCGCGGTGATGATGATCAGCGGGATCTGGACGATGCCCGGCAGGGTCAGCGCGCCACCGACGGCGGCGGCGAAGAAGGCCGCGAGACGGTACTGGCCGTCGACACCGATGTTGAACAGGTTCATGCGGAAGCCGATGGCCACCGCGATG
Organism: Streptomyces vilmorinianum; assembly: GCF_005517195.1. Lineage (NCBI taxonomy): Bacteria > Bacillati > Actinomycetota > Actinomycetes > Kitasatosporales > Streptomycetaceae > Streptomyces > Streptomyces vilmorinianum. The sequence continues at coordinate 6,653,543 of NZ_CP040244.1, forward strand.
CCCGCCAGGTAGTACGTCGTCGCCTTGTTGATGATGTAGACCTGGCTGTCCGACTTCACGCCGTAGTCGAACATGATCCCGAAGGCGCTGAACGGCTCCTTGCCGGTGGCCGCGAGCACCAGGGCGGTGATCAGGAAGGCGGCGACGATCGCGAGCAGCGGGGCCGCGATGCCCAGGAGCAGCCGCTCCTTGTCGAACTTCTTCATCGGGCCTCGTCCTCCGGGCCGTCGGTGCCCTCAGGGCTTTCTTCGTGCTCAAGGTGGCCGGCGGCGGCACCGGTCATGGCCGAGCCGAGCTCCTCCGGGGTGATGGTCGCCGGGTCGGCGTCCGCGACCAGCCGGCCGCGGTACATCACGCGCAGGGTGTCGGAGAGACCGATCAGCTCGTCGAGGTCGGCGGAGATCAGCAGCACCGCCAGGCCCTCGCGCCGCGCCGCCCGGATCTGGTCCCAGATCTGGGCCTGCGCGCCGACGTCCACGCCACGGGTGGGGTGCGCGGCGATCAGCAGCTTGGGGTTGTGGCTCATCTCGCGGCCGACGATCAGCTTCTGCTGGTTGCCGCCGGAGAGGGAGGCCGCGGTGACCTCGATGCCGGGGGTGCGGACGTCGTACTCGCGCACGATCCGCTCGGTGTCCTTGCGGGCGGCCTTGAGGTCCAGGACCGCGCCCTTGGAGTTCGGCCTCTCGGTGACGTGGCCGAGGATGCGGTTCTCCCAGAGGGGGGCCTCCAGGAGCAGCCCGTGCCGGTGGCGGTCCTCGGGGATGCAGCCGATGCCCTCCTCGCGCCGCTTGCGCGTCGGCGCGGTGGAGATGTCGTCGCCGTCCAGGGTCACCACACCGCGGTCGGCGTGGCGCATGCCCATGATCGTGTCGACGAGCTCGGACTGGCCGTTGCCCTCGACACCGGCGATGCCGAGCACCTCACCCTTGTGGATGGTGAAGCCGATGCCGTCGAGGACCGCGCGGACCACGCCGTCGGGGTCGACGGCGCTCAGGGACAGGTCCCGGACGGTCAGCATCGGCACGTCCGTCACCGTCGACTCGCGGGTCTCCGGGGAGGGCAGCTCGGCGCCGACCATCAGCTCGGCGAGCTGCTTGGTGGTGGTGTGCTTCGGGTCGGCGGTGCCGACCGTGGTGCCGCGCCTGATCACGGTGATCTCGTCGGCGACCGACAGGACCTCGCCCAGCTTGTGCGAGATGAAGATGACGGTGAGGCCCTCGGCCTTGAGCTCGCGCAGGTTGTCGAAGAGCGCGTCGACCTCCTGCGGGACGAGCACGGCGGTCGGCTCGTCGAGGATCAGGGTGCGGGCGCCGCGGTAGAGGACCTTGAGGATCTCCACGCGCTGGCGGTCGGCCACACCGAGGTCCTCCATGAGGGCGTTCGGGCGGATGCCGAGGCCGTACGCGTCGGAGATCTCCTTGATCTTGGCGCGGGCCTTGTCACCGATTCCGTACAGCTTCTCGGAGCCGAGGACGACGTTCTCGAGGACGGTGAGGTTGTCCGCGAGCATGAAGTGCTGGTGCACCATGCCGACGCCGCGGGCGATGGCATCGCCGGGGTCGTGGAACGTCACCTGCTCGCCGTCGACCGTGATGGTGCCCTCGTCCGGCTTCTGCATGCCGTAGAGGATCTTCATCAGGGTCGACTTGCCCGCGCCGTTCTCGCCCACGAGGGCGTGCACGGTGCCGCGGCGCACGGTGATGTCGATGTCGTGGTTGGCCACGACGCCGGGGAAACGCTTGGTGATGCCGCGGAGTTCTACGGCGTTCGGACTACTGGGGCTGGAGGCTTTGATGACGCACTCTCCTAGGCAGGGAGCGTGAGGAGGATGAGCTGGCTGAGCGGGCTGGGACGCAGGCGCTGTCGGTGGCGAAAAATACCCTGTGGGCCCGACGCTACGCGCGTAGCATTTGGAAAATCGTTCAACTGCCCGCGGGCGTACGACTGAAGGGGGCCCGGAGTGTCGGCCGAAGCCGCTCTCCGGGCCCCCTGTCCGACGTGCGTCAGAGGGTCGTGTTGACCTTGATCTGACCGTCGACGATCTTCTTCTTGGCCGCGTCGATCTGGGCCTGGATGTCCTGGAGGTGGCCACCCGTGGTGGTGAGGGAGACACCGTCCTCGGCCAGCGAGTAGGTGTGCGTGCCGGTCATCGGCTTGCCGTCCTGGACGGACTTGACGAGCTCGAAGACACCGGTGTCGACGTTCTTGACGACCGAGGTCAGGATCGAGCCGGCGTACTTGGACAGCGCCGGGTCCTTGGCCTGGTCCGAGTCGACGCCGATCGCCCAGGTGCCCGGCTTGGCGGCGACGGCCTCGATGGCGCCGGCGCCCGAGCCGCCCGCGGCGGCGTAGATGACGTCGATGCCCTTGTCGAGCATGCCCTTGGCGGCGGCCTTGCCCTTGTCGGGGGCGCCGAAGCCGGACATGTCCGTACCGGTGGACAGGTACTGGATCTGGACCGAGGCGTTCGGCTTGGTGTCCTTGACACCCTGCTGGAAGCCCGCGGCGAACTTCTTGATCAGCGGGATGTCGACGCCGCCGATGAAGCCGATCTGGCCGTCCTTGGACTTCAGCGCGGCCGCGACACCGGCGAGGTAGGAGCCCTGCTCCTCGGTGAAGACGATCGAGTCGACGTTCTTCGCCTCGGAGACCGAGTCGACCAGGCCGAAGGTGACGTTCGGGTACTTGGCCGCGACCTTGTCGATCGCGTCCTTGTAGGCGAAGCCGACACCGATGACGGGGTTGAAGCCGCCCTCGGCGAGGGACGCCAGGCGCTGCTCACGGTCGGCCGGGGTCTCACCGGTCTTGGCGGTGAGCTCCTTGGTCTCGACACCGAGGTCGGCCTTGGCCTTGTCGAGACCGCGCGCGGCGGAGTCGTTGAAGGAGTTGTCGCCACGGCCGCCGACGTCGTAGGCCATACCGACCTTGACGGCGCCCTTGTCGGAGCCGGAGTCCTCGGTGGAGGACTCGCCGCAGGCGGTGGCGGTGAGAGCGAGGGCCGCGGTCGCGATGGACGCGGAAACGATCTTGGATACCCGGCGCAAGAGGAGGGTCCCTTCGAGACTGACCGAAAGCGCCTCTTCCGGCGCTGGTTTCGCGGCGATCGTAACGCGCGTAGATGTCAGTTAAAGACCCGTTCATGAGTCGTTATCGGATCGTCGCGAACCAGCCAGAACCCAGGCGAGGCATGAACGTAACGGAGCGTACACGCGGACGGCCCGTCCGGCCCACTGACGGGGCCGAACGGGCCGTTGGGCACGTGCGAGGCCGAGCCCCGCGGGCGCCCGGTCAGGACTGGGTCAGGTTCTCCACATAGCGGCCGACGACATAGCGGCTGCCGTCCGTGGAGCAGGTGTAGCTGGAGGTCTTGGCCTCCGAGTAGCCGTAGTGGCTGCTGTACCAGGGGCCGTAGAACTTGGCGGTCGCGGTGCTGTTCCACGCGCGGCACGTGACCACGACACGGTGCTTCGAGGAGCCACCGTTCCAGCACTTCGCGTAGCCCGTGTAGCCGTTGTCCCACACGTCACAGCTCGCGCCCAGGACACCCGCCTCGCCCGCGGCGGCGGGCGTGGCCGTTCCGACTCCGGCGAGCAGCAGCGACAGCGCGGCACCCGCCACGGCTGCACCTCGTGAAACCTTGCGCATGGACGTCCCCTCCGTTGGTCCCCGTTGGATGATCATCACCGATCATGGAGCCCTCCGGGAGGCCTTATCCATGCCTGCCACCGCACCCTTGGGGGCGTGATCACTGCCGAGGGATGATCTTGACAGCGACGACCGGGCTCAGCCCTGTCCGTCCGGGCTCAGCCCCGTCCGCCCAGCAGGGCGGCGGCCGTGAACAGCTCCACGCCGACCTCGATCGCGTCCTCGTCGACGTCGAAGTCCCCGCAGTGCAGGTCTCGGCGCGTGGGGTCACCCGGAGTGCGCACGCCGAGGCGGGCCATGGCGCCCGGGACGTGCTCCAGGTACCAGGAGAAGTCCTCGCCGCCCAGGCTCTGCTCGGTGTCCTCGATCGCGTACGGTCCGCGGCGGGCCGTCATCGCGTCACGGAGCAGCTCGGTGATCACCGGGTCGTTGACGACCGGGGGGACACCGCGGACGTAGTTGATGGTCGACTTCGCGCGGTGGAGGGTGGCGATCTCGTCGATCGCCGCGTGCACCAGGTCCGGCGCGTCCCGCCAGCCCGGGAGGTCGAGGCAGCGGACGGTGCCGGAGAGCTCGGCGTGCTGCGGGATCACGTTGCACGCGTGGCCGGCCTCGATACGGCCCCAGGTGACCGCGAGACCCGAGCGGGCGTCCACCCGGCGGGCCAGCAGGGCCGGGACGTCGGTGGCGATCCGGGCCGCGGCGGTGACCAGGTCGGTGGTCAGGTGCGGGCGGGCCGTGTGGCCGCCCGGGCCGTCGAGCGTGACCTCGAGGCGGTCGCAGGCGGAGGTGATGGGGCCCGGGCGCAGCCCGATCCGGCCGGCGTCCACCTTCGGGTCGCAGTGCACGGCGATGATCCGGCCGACCCCGTCCAGGACACCGGACTCGATGGCGTCGGTGGCGCCGCCGGGCAGCACCTCCTCGGCGGGCTGGAAGATCAGCCGCACGGCGTTCGGCAGCAGACCCTGCCGGTCGAGCTCGGCGAGGACGAGCCCGGCGCCGAGGACGGTGGTGGTGTGGACGTCGTGGCCGCACGCGTGGGCCCGGTTGGGCACGGTGGAGCGGTACGCGACGGTCTTGACGTCCGGGATGGGCAGCGCGTCGATGTCGGCGCGGATCGCCAGCATGGGGCGTACCCGGCCCACCCGTCGCCCGCCGCCACCCTTGTCCGAGCTTCGCGCCCCTTCCGAAGTGCCGATGTCGCACACGAGCCCCGTGCCCGTCGCGAGGACCTTCGGCGCCAGTCCGGCCGCCTCCAGGCGGGCCTTGAGGGCCGCGGTGGTGCGGATCTCCTGGTTGCCGAGCTCGGGGTGCATGTGCAAGTCGCGGCGGAAGGCGATCAGTTCGGCGCGCAGCGTTGCGGACACCGTTCCGGGCAGAACGACGGAGCCGGGCTCACGGGACTTCAAGTGGTTCACCTTTTGAAGGGTAGGCCCCTTCAGAGATCAACTGCCCGTTGATCACGAAAACTTCAGCCCGATAGGGGAAAGAAAGTGGGTTCACGAGGCATGACGGCCATCCCTTGTGGGTAAGCTCACCCGAATTCGAGACGTTGTGACGACGACGTGGTGAGACGGTCGACCTCGAAGGCCGCCGTGCCCGCGACCCCCGCCAGGAAGCCCTGGGCCCGCGGGGAGGCGTTCTCCCTGAGCCACTCGGGCGCGATCTCGCAGACCGCGACCTTCACTCCCGTACCGGCGAGCGCCAGCGGCAGGGTGTGCACCACCGTCGAGGGGAAGCTGACCACCGTGCGGCCGATCGGGCCGCGCCGGGCGATCAGCTCCAGCGGCAGATCCGGCCGGACGATCTCCAGACCGGTCTCCACCGCGATCCGGTGCAGTTTCTCCGTGCTCTCGCGGCGGTGCGCGAAGTAGCGGGTGGCGCCGTGGTCGCCGGCCAGGTCGGCGACGGCCCGCGCGTACCGGTCGGGGTCGACCACGCCCGTCTCGACCAGCGAGGTCCCCACCAGGTCCGCGCCGCGGGTGAGGCGGGGCGGGCCGAAGCGGGCGCGGGTCCACGCGAAGGTGTTCGCGGTGACGACGGTGCCCGGCGGCGGGTCGACCGGGAGCGAGGTGAAGATCTCGACCGTACGGCGGCGGGTGGGGGCCAGCTTGCGCCGGGCGGCGGCGGAGACCGGGGCGAGGACGAGTTCGCGCGGTCCGCCGCTGCCGCGCCGGTGCCAGCGCACGAGGCGTTCGCCGCGGGCCAGTTGGGCGGCGTACTCCATGGTGGCGGTGCCGTCGTCGACGACGGTCAGATGCTTCGGGGCGAAGAGGGTGAGCAGGAGCTGGACGTAGCGGGAGAAGGGGTCTCCGACGATCACCCGCTCCGCGGCCCGCAGCAGCGGGGCGAGGTCCCGCAGCGTACGGGGCAGCGAGCCGCGGCCGTCCCGGGCCTCCTGCCAGCGGACACTGAACCCGTCGTCGCGGGCCAGTTGGGCCATCCGCCGCAGCTGGCCGCGGGACATGGGGTCGTTCGGCGAGAGGACGACGATGGTGAGGGCGGCTGCCGGGACCTCTGCTCCACCCGGTGTGGGCGTTCGTTCCGCTGGGGCGGAACGGGTGGGCACAACGGACGGCGCCCCTGCCGGGCCCAGGCTCCCCGCGCCTGGCGGTGCGCACGGGGGCGGCGCCGTCGCATGGTGGGGCAGGGCGGAGCCCGGCCTGCCCGGGACTCCGGGCAGGCCGGGACCGCTGGGGTCCGCGGCAGCGGACTGGGCGTGCGCCCACTCCAGGACGTTCAGGAGCTGGACCGGGCTCTCGACGAACGCCAGCAGGCCGGTCATGCGGCGACGAGCCCCTGGACCCGGCGGAGCTTCTTCATGGGGCCGAGCTCGGACTCGTACACCTTCTTGACGCCGTCGCCGAGCGCGGTCTCGATGGTGCGGATGTCGCGGACCAGGCGCTGCAGGCCCTGCGGCTCGACGGAGGCGGCCTGGTCGGAGCCCCACATCGCGCGGTCGAGGGTGATGTGGCGCTCGACGAAGGTGGCGCCGAGGGCGACGGCGGCCAGCGTGGTCTGCAGGCCGGTCTCGTGGCCGGAGTAGCCGATCGGGACGTTCGGGTACTCCTCCTTCAGCGTGTCGATCACGCGGAGGTTGAGCTCCTCGGCCTTGGCCGGGTAGGTCGAGGTCGCGTGGCAGAGCAGGATGTTGTCCGAGCCGAGGACCTCGACCGCGTGGCGGATCTGCTTCGGGGTGGACATGCCGGTGGAGAGGATGACCGTGCGGCCGGTGGCGCGCAGGGCGCGCAGCAGCTCGTCGTCCGTGAGGGAGGCGGAGGCGACCTTGTGGGCCGGGACGTCGAACTTCTCCAGGAACGCGACGGCCTCGGTGTCCCACGGGGAGGCGAACCAGTCGATGCCGCGCTTCTTGCAGTGCTCGTCGATGGCGCGGTACTCGTCCTCGCCGAACTCCACACGGTGGCGGTAGTCGATGTACGTCATCCGGCCCCAGGGGGTGTCGCGCTCGATGTCCCACTGGTCGCGCGGGGTGCAGATCTCGGGGGTCCGCTTCTGGAACTTCACGGCGTCGCAGCCGGCGTCGGCGGCGACGTCGATGAGCGCGAGGGCGTTGTCGAGCTCGCCGTTGTGGTTGATGCCGATCTCACCGGTGACGTATACGGGCTGTCCCGGGCCGGCGGTCTTGCTGCCGAAGGTGCGCGTGCGCGTGTTCATGTTCTTGGCGTTCCTTACGCGTTGGGGGTGTGGAGCTCGGGTCCGAGAAGCCAGGCCGCGATCTCGCGGACAGCACCGGAACCACCGGGGGTGAGGGTCACCGCGCGGGCGGCGGCCCGTACGGAGTCGTGGGCGCTCGCCACCGCGACGGGCCAGCCGACGAGGTGGAAGCACGGGAGGTCGTTGACGTCGTTGCCGGCGTAGAGCACGCGCTGGGGGTCGATCCCCTGCTCCTCGCACCACTGCTTGAGGGCGAGGTCCTTGCGGTCGATGCCGTGCAGGACGGGGATGTTCAGCTTGCGGGCGCGGGCGGCGACGACGGCGTTCTGCTCGGTGGAGAGGATCAGGACCGGCAGTCCGGCGCGGCGCAGGGCGGCGATGCCGAGGCCGTCGCCGCGGTGCGCGGAGACGAACTCGCGTCCCTCGGCGTCGAGATGGACCCGGTCGTCGGTCTGGGTGCCGTCGAAGTCGAGAACCACGGCGTCGATGTCGTCGAGACCGGGCGTCATGGGGGTGTCGAGCAGCGGTGCGAGCGCGCGGGCGCGGGCGAGGTCGTGCGGGTCGTCGATCTCCAGGACCCGGGCGGGGTCGGTGACGACGAGGGCGGTGCGTCCGAAGAAGCGGTGCCGGTGGGTACGGAAGCCCTCGGCGGCCATCGCGTAGGCGGCGCCGGTCTCCAGGTACTCGGCCTCCCGGTCCTGGCGGCGGGGGCGGTGGGCCTTGTCGTGGTTGACGCCGTACGCCCCGGCGGCGGGCACGGTCGGCGTTCCCGCGTCCGTGGCGGTCGGCTCGGCGGCGCTCACCTCGGCGGTCGGCTCGGTGGCGGTCGGCTCGGTGGCGGTCACCTCGGCGGCGGTCACCTCGGCGGTCGGCTCGGCGGCGGTCGGCTCGGCGGTGAGCTGCGCGCCGTCGGAGGCGGGCTCCGGGCGCCCCGCGGGCGCGGGCGCGGCCTCGCGCCACAGGAAGCCGTGGGTCGGGGCCGCCGTGAAGGCGGTGTCGGCGCCACCGGTGGTGATCTTCTCGACGGTGCCGTTCACCTCCTCCGGCGTGAGGAAGGGGCTCGTGCACTGGACCAGGAGGACCACGTCCACGCGGCGGCCGCTCGTGGCCTCGAAGGCGTCCATCGCGTGCAGGACCGCCGACTCGCTGGTCGCCGTGTCGCCCGCGATCGACGCCGGGCGGTGGATCGCCTCCGCGCCGGCCGACCGGGCCTCCGCCGCGATCGCCGCGTCGTCCGTGGAGACGACGACGTCGGTGACCAGCCGGGCGCCGAGGCAGGCGCGGATCGCGCGGGAGACCAGCGGGACACCCGCCACCGGGGCGAGGTTCTTGGCGGGGACGCCCTTGGAGCCGCCCCTCGCCGGGATGACGGCCAGCACGGTCGTGGTCATCAGAGTTCTCCAAGACGGCGGATGACGGGGGCCACGCGCTGCACGCCGTGGCGGTACGCGCCCCGCGCCGCCTCCCGGACGATCCGGCGCAGCCCGCTGTCGCGGGGCTCCGGCGCGGTCACGTCGAGGCGGTGGCGGGCGAGGATCCCGGGCAGGTACCCGGGAGCCGTCTCCGCTGTGTAGTAGGGGGTGATCGGGGGCAGCGCGGGGCCCGCGAGGAGTGCGGCGACCCGTGCCCGGGCCGCGTCGAAGGCGGTCTCGTACGAGCCCTCGGGGGCGACGCCCTGCCGGTCGAGCCACTCCTTGTCCGGCTCCGGGCGCACGTCCGCGTCGAGCCGGTCGAAGGAGGTCAGCAGCCCCGAGCCGATGAAGTGGTGGTTGCCGAGGACCTCGCGCACACCCAGGTCGGTGAGGATCGCCGTGGGGATGCGCCGGTGCAGCGCTTCGAGGGCGGCCGTCGAGGAGACCGTGACCAGCAGGTCGGTGCGGTCCAGGACCTCGCCCATGTGCCCGTAGACCAGGCGGAAGTTGGGCGGGGTGTCCAGATCGCGTACGAGCTTCTGGTACGGCAGCTCCTCCAGGTGCGTCGTGTGCTCGCCCGGCTTGGAGCGGAGCTTGAGCAGCACCTCCCGCCCCGGGTGCAGCCGGGCGTGCTCGACGAGCCTGCGGAGCAGGTACGTACGGTCGGCCCGGGTGACCGGCACGGACGGCTGGGCGGCGAAGACGAGGGTGTCCCGGCCGGCCTCGGGAGCGTAGGGCGCGCCGCCGAGGAACGGCAGCGCGGCCTCCACCACCGAGGCGGCGTCGGCGCCCACTCCCTCGTACACGGCGCGGAAACGCTCCGCGTCGTGGCGGGAGTTGGCGAGGACGACGTCCGCGCCGTGGCGCAGCAGCAGCCCGTCGGCGAGCTTCTCGTAGACGACCCCGACGTAGCCGGTGACGACCACCGGGCGGCGTTCCAGGGCCAGTTCGGCGATTCCCTCCAGGACGGCCCGGACCGTGCCACCGACGAGGGCGAGCACGACGACGTCGTAGCCCTCCCCGCGGGCCGCGGCGTCCCGTACCTCACGGAGGAACTCCGCGCCCGTCACCTCGCGCGGGGGGAGTTGGGAGGCCCCGGTCTCGGCGAGCTGGCGCGCGGTCGGCGTGGCCCGGCCCCGGAGGACGAAGCCGGTGGGCTCGGCGGCCGCGATACGGCGTGCGGTGAGCGCGCCCCATTTCCACCGGGTGTCGGAGTCGGCGAGTACGGCGACGCGTACCGCTTCTTTGGTACTTGCTGGCACGTCGAGGACGCTAGAGAGGCATTTCGTTTCCCGGCCCAACTGGGCCACAACAAACGGTGAACAGAGCCTGCCCGCATTCTGAAAACGGATGGGATCGGGGGCGGTTAAGGCGCCCGCCGCTTTGTGTTCACCGAACATCCCTCTGTCGGCCAGAACGAATGCCGGGGCGGCGCCTAGCGTCGGCCGGGTGGTCAAGCTCTCCGTCGTCGTGCCGTTCTTCAACGTGCAGACATATGCCCCCGACACCCTCACAAGCCTGCGTGCCAACGCCCGTGAGGACTTCGAGTTCCTTCTCGTCGACGACTGCTCGACGGACGGGACCCCGGAGCTCCTCGAACGGGCCGCGCGCGAGATCCCGGGGGCCGTCCTCCTCAGACACGAACAGAACGAGGGGCTCGCCACCGCGCGCAACACCGGACTCGACGCGGCCCGTGGCCAGTACCTCGCCTTTCTCGACGGGGACGACTGGCTCTCACCCGGCCACTACGCCCGTCTCGTCGCCTCCATGGACGAGCTGGGCTGCGACTTCCTCCGTACCGACCATGTGCGGTGCACGGGACGCAGCAGGTCGGTGCGCCGGTCCCCGATCGGGCGGCGCGGCGAGGTGCTGCGCCCCCGGGACGCGATCCTGCCGGCCGACCGGACGACCTCGGTGGACTATCCGTACGCCTGGGCGGGGATGTACCACCGGCGGCTGCTCGACCGCGGACTGCTGCACTTCACCCCGGGGCTGCGGACGGCGGAGGACCGGCCCTGGATCTGGAGGCTGCACCGGGAGGCGGAGTCCTTCGCCGCGGTGAGCACACTCGGAATCTTCTACCGGCGTGGAGTGTCCACATCGCTGACGCAGATCGGCGACATCCGGCAACTGGATTTCATCCGCGCATTCGACCAGGTGATCGAGGAAACGGCGAAAGACGTGGATGCGGACCGGCTTCTCCCGAAGGCCGTCCGGACCTATTGCGCGCTTATTTCGCACCACGTCTCCTCCATTGAACGATTCGAACCGGCGGTGGCGAAGAAATTGCGCTCGATGAGTGCGGCGGCGCTGCGGCGCATGCCGCAGGACGTGCTCGGCGAGGCGCTGGCCTCGATGGACGAGCAGCGGGCGGTCGTGCTGCGCAAGCTGCGCCGCCGCCGCGCGGGGACGGTCTCCCTCCCGCAGATCTCGGGCTCGGGGGTCGCCGCGTGAGCACCACCCGGACCACCCAGATCTTCTACGCCTCCACGCTGTACGGCGCGACGACGCTGGCCGCCGCCCTGGACAGCGGCTGCTTCGGCCCGGCCGACCGGCGGCTGCTGCTGGTCGGCAACAACGCGGCGGTGCCGGAGACGACCCCGGCACTGGACCGGATGCCCGGCTTCGAGCGGCTGCGCGGCCGCTTCGACGCCGTGCTGTCCTGGAACGAGGCGATCTCCCCGCTCCACCCCTCCGGCTGGACGCCGCGCGCGGACGACCTGCCCCTGCTCGAACGCCATCTGCGGCTGCTGTGGGGGCTGGGCGACGACCGGCTCGAGATCGCCCTGGAATCGGTGCAGGTGGCGCCGGCCCTGACGATCGCCCGGCTGTTCCCCGAGGCCGCGCTCGATGTGTACGCGGACGGGCTGATGAGCTACGGCCCGACCCGTAACAAGATCGACCCGCTGGTCGGCGAGCGGGTGCGCCGGCTGCTCCATCTCGACCTGGTGCCCGGGCTCGCGCCGCTGCTGCTCGGGGAGTTCGGGGCGAGGGCCGAGGTGGTGCCGACGGAGGCGTTCACGAAGGTGGTCGCCGAGCTGGCGGACGCGGTCGCCGGCCCGGAGGAGGGTCCGGCGCTGCTGCTCGGCCAGTACCTGGCGGCCCTCTCCCTGCTCAGCCCGGCCGAGGAGGAGGAGTTGCACGTACGGATGGTCCGAGGCGCGGTCGCGCGCGGGCACCGGCGGCTCGTCTTCAAGCCGCATCCCACGGCCCCGGACGCCTGGACGCGGCGCCTGGCGCGGGAGGCGGAGGCGCTCGGCGCCGAACTGACCGTCCTCGACCGGCCCGTGCTCGCCGAGGTCGTGTACCGGGAGCAGCGCCCGGCGCTCGTGGTGGGCTGCTTCTCCACGGCGCTGATGACGGCGCGCACCTTCTACGGGATCCCGGTGGCCCGGGTCGGCACCCGGACGCTCCTGGACCGGCTGACCCCGTACCAGAACAGCAACCGCATCCCGGCCACCCTCGTCGACGCGCTCGTCCCGGACCTGGAGGAGGGCGCGGCCCGGGCGGTGGAGGCCCGGGCGGTGGAGGCCCGGGCGGTGGAGGTGCTGGACGCGGAGGCGCTGGCGGGCCTGGTCGCGGCGGTCGGCTTCGCGATGCAGCCCAAGGTCCGCGCGGACCTGCGGGGCGCGGCGGTCCGTCACCTGTCGGGGCCGCTCGCCGAACGGACCCGCCCCTACTTCAAGCGCCGCCGTCTCACCGTCCTGGGCCTCCCGGGCGGCCTTCCGGTCCCCCGCCACCCCAGGGTCCGCCGCCTGGCCCGACGGGCCCTGCGCCTGAAGCGGGCCCTGGCCACATGAGAGGCGGGCCCACCCGGGCGTACCGAGTGGCGTGCCGGGTGGGCGTACCGGGTGGGCCCCTGTGGTTCGGCGGCTACGCGCGCGTGACCGGCTCCTGGAGCTCCGTCACCCACTTCGCCGTGTCGTCCGGGCACTCCAGGTACAGCTCCCTGGCGTAGCCCGCCGACCGGTACCCGTTCGCGTCGATCCAGGTGGCCAGGGTCTGCGCGGTCGGCAGGATGTCGTCCATCGGGCCGCGGTGGACGACCGTCGCCGCCTCCTCCAGGCCCGGCAGGACGACGACCTCGACGCCCTCCGCCTCCGTGCCGTCGGGGACGGTCATGCCGGCGTGGACGACGACCGAGCCGTCGCCGGCGCCCGCGTCCTCGTAGTACGCGATCCCGGGGCCGAACCCGGTGACGCCCGCGGCCCGCAGGCGGTCGCACAGCTCGTCGTACAGGGGCTGGATGACCGGGCCGATGTCGTCCGGTCCGAAGCTCGCGGCGACCCCGCTCAGCTCGGCCAGGCGTACGGGCGGAACCTTCTTGATCACGACGTCCTGCGTGGACATGCGTCCCTCGCTCTCGATGGCTCGGAGCCGCGCGCCGACCTGGGCCAGCCGTCCCGCCGCCTCCGCCAGGGCCGTCTCCAGCTCGGCCTGGCGCAGCCGCAGCATCCCGCGCAGCTCCTCCGCGCCGACCTCCTCGTCGAGGATCGCCCCGACCTGGTCGAGGGTGAAGCCGAGCTCCTTGAGCGCGATGACGCGGTTGAGGCGGGCGAGCTGGTCCGCCTCGTAGAAGCGGTAGCCGCTGTGCGGGTCGACATGGGCCGGGCGCAGCAGTCCGATGGCGTCGTAGTGGCGCAGCATGCGGACCGACACCCGCCCGTGCCGGGCGAAGTCTCCGATGGTGAACATGACGCCCCCTACGCAACGGCCTCACACGGTGTCAGGGTCAAGCACCGGCCAGCGAGAGCTTGGCCGCGAACCCGAGGAAGAGGGCGCCGGCGGCCGTCGTGGCCCCCGCCGAGAGCCGCCTGCGGCGCCGGAACGTGGCCGCCAGCCGCGTCCCGCCGAATATCAGCATCGTGAGGTAGAGGAAGCTGCCGAGCTGCAGCAGCGTGCCGAGGACGAGGAAGGACAGCGCCGGGTAGGCATAGCCGGGGTCCACGAACTGCACGAAGAACGAGACCATGAAGAGGATCGCCTTCGGGTTGAACAGGCTGATGATCAGCGCCCGGCGGTACGGGGCCTCCTCCTGACCGGCCGGGGCCGAGTCGGACTCCTCGACCGCCGTCTCCCCACGCGAACGCCACATCGACCAGGCCGCCCGGAGCATCCCGATCGCCATCCAGCTCAGATAGCCCGCGCCCGCGTACTTCACGATCATGAAGAGCACCGGCGTGGTCTGGAGCAGCGAGGCCGCGCCCAGCGCCGACAGCGTCATCAGGACCGCGTCACCGGTGAAGACCCCGGCGGCGGCCTTGTAACCGGTCCGGGTGCCCTTACGGGCGGCGACGGACAGCACGTACAGCGAGTTCGGCCCCGGGAGAAGGATGATGAGGACGAGACCCGCGAGATAGGTCGGAAGATCGATGACACCCAGCATGAGGCGGAGTGTCGCACGTGGGTACGACACTCCGCTGTGACGTGCGGCCTAGAAGGCGTCGGTCGGGACGTAGGTGCCCCAGACCTCGCGCAGCGCGTTGCAGACCTCGCCGACGGTCGCCCGCGCCTTGAGCGCGTCCTTCATCGGGTAGAGCACGTTGTCCGTGCCCTCGGCGGCCTTCTTCAGCTCGGCGAGGGCCGCGTCCACGGCCGCCTGGTCGCGTTCGGCGCGCAGCTTGGCGAGACGCTCGGCCTGCTGGGCCTCGATCGCCGGGTCGACGCGCAGCGGCTCGTAGGGCTCCTCCACGTCGATCGTGTAGCGGTTGACGCCGACGACGACCCGCTCGCCGCTGTCGGTCTCCTGTGCGATGCGGTAGGCGGAGCGCTCGATCTCGTTCTTCTGGAAGCCGCGCTCGATCGCGTTGACCGCGCCGCCCATGTCCTCGACCTTGGCCATCAGCTCCAGGGCCGCGGCCTCGACGTCGTCCGTCATCTTCTCCACGACGTACGAGCCGGCGAAGGGGTCGACGGTGGCGGTGACGTCCGTCTCGTACGCGAGGACCTGCTGCGTGCGCAGGGCGAGCCGGGCGGACTTGTCCGTCGGCAGGGCGATGGCCTCGTCGAAGGAGTTCGTGTGCAGCGACTGCGTACCGCCGAGGACGGCCGCGAGGCCCTGGACGGCGACGCGCACCAGGTTGACCTCGGGCTGCTGGGCGGTGAGCTGCACGCCGGCGGTCTGGGTGTGGAAGCGGAGCATCAGCGACTTGGGGTTCTTCGCGCCGAACTCCTCCTTCATCACCCGCGCCCAGATCCGGCGGGCGGCCCGGAACTTCGCGACCTCTTCGAGGATCGTCGTACGCGCCACGAAGAAGAAGGAGAGCCGGGGCGCGAAGTCGTCCACGTCCATGCCGGCGGCGACGGCGGTACGGACGTACTCGATGCCGTCGGCGAGGGTGAACGCGATCTCCTGCGCGGGCGAGGCGCCGGCCTCGGCCATGTGGTAGCCGGAGATCGAGATGGTGTTCCACTTCGGGATCTCGGTCTTGCAGTACTTGAAGATGTCCGCGATCAGCCGCAGCGACGGCTTGGGCGGGAAGATGTACGTGCCGCGCGCGATGTACTCCTTGAGCACATCGTTCTGGATGGTGCCGGTCAGCTTGTCGGCCGGGACGCCCTGCTCCTCGCCGACGAGTTGGTAGAGGAGCAGCAGGAGGGCGCCGGGCGCGTTGATGGTCATCGACGTGGAGACCTTGTCCAGCGGGATGCCGTCGAACAGCACGCGCATGTCGTCGATCGAGTCGATGGCCACGCCGACCTTGCCGACCTCGCCCGAGGAGATCGCCGCGTCCGAGTCGTGGCCCATCTGCGTCGGCAGGTCGAAGGCGACGGACAGGCCCATCGTGCCGTTCGCGATCAGCTGCTTGTAGCGTGCGTTGGACTCGACCGCGGTGCCGAAGCCCGCGTACTGCCGCATGGTCCAGGGACGGCCGGTGTACATCGACGGGTACACGCCGCGCGTGAAGGGGTACGAGCCCGGCTCGCCCAGCTTCTCGGCGGGATCCCACCCGTCCAGAGCGTCCGGTCCGTAGACCGGCTCAATGGGCAGCCCCGACTCCGACTCGCGCGCCATCTGTTGTGCCTCCCGATAGACCTACTGAGTGGTATCGACCCTCGCGACGGACTGTAGCGGCGGCCGTGCGACCGGTGGAGGCCAGCACGCTGGGACCTTCCTCACAGGGCCTCTTTCACAGCATGCTCCGGACTTGCCTCAGGTGCGCAACCAAGAGGGCGCGGGAAGCATCCCTAGGTACACACACGACTTTCCCGGGGGAGAGAGATGAATCGTTCGTCCGTCATACGCAGAGCAGTGCTCGCCGTCGCCGCGGTGGCGCTCGTCGCCGGCTGCAAGGCCGAGGCCGTGGGTGCGGGAGGGGGCGGGGGCGGGTCGGTGAGCCCGAGCACGTCGTCCTCGGCGCCCGCGCCCTCCACGAGCCCGACGACGGACGACAAGCCGTCCTCCTCGCCCACTGCCTCCCCCACCCCCTCCCCCACGCAGCCGGCCGCCAAGGTCCTGATGAAGGACGGCGACGAGAGCGCCCAGGTGCGTGAGCTGCAGGCGCGGCTGCGCCAGATCGGGTACTTCGACCGCGCCCCCACCGGCTTCTACGGCACGATCACCGGGAACGCCGTCAAGGCGTTCCAGAAGAAGCGGGAGCTGCCGCAGACCGGCTCGGTGGACGAGATCACCTGGCAGCGGCTGCTCGCGATGACGAAGAAGCCGACGGCCGACGAGCTGAAGCCGTCCACCTCCAACAAGCTGGACACGCCCGACCCGCGCTGCATGACCGGCCGGGTGCTGTGCATCAGCAAGGAGACGCGGACGCTGGCCTGGATGATCGACGGCAAGGTCGTCTCGTCGATGGACGTCCGCTTCGGCTCGGAGAACACCCCGACCCGCGAGGGCGAGTTCAAGGTGGACAGCAAGAGGCGGGACTGGGTGTCGACGCTCTACCACACGCCCATGCCGTACTCGATGTTCTTCAGCCGTGGCCAGGCGGTGCACTACTCGGCCGACTTCGCGGCCCGGGGCTACAACGGGGCCTCGCACGGCTGCGTGAACGTCCGGGACAAGGCGAAGCTCGCGGCGGTCTTCGACCAGGTGAACGTCGGCGACAAGGTCGTCGTCCACTGGTAGGAGCGGGGAGAGAAGAAAGGGGGCGCGGGTGGGACCGGGGGAACGTGTCCCACCCGCGCCGGGTGCGCGGAGCCGAAGGTACGGGGGGAACCCCGGCTCTCTGCGCGGCCGATGACCAGTCGGCTCACTATGTACTGCGCCGACGGGCCGAAAAGTGTCACACCCTGCGTGTCGCACGTTCCGCGAGGTGCTCGTGGAGCTGTGTCAGGCCTGGTTCCGGGCGCGGTCGGAGCCCTTGTCGCGACCGGTGGTCGGGGCGTCGGACCGCGTGTCGGCCGACCGCTTTTCGCCGGTGCGCTTGTCGCTCGAACGCGTGTCGCCGGACCGCGTGTCGCCGGACCGCGTGTCGCCGCGGCGCTGGCCGCCGCGGCCGCCCTGGCCGCCGGCACCCGAGGAGGAGCCTGAGCCCGCTCGTTCGCCTTCGTCGGAGGAGCCGCTGTCGCCCTTGCCGTCACCCGTGTCGCCCGAGGTGGCGCCGCCGGACGGCGCGCGGGTCGAGCCACCGGACACGGCGCCGGTCGCGGAGCCCGTCGAGCCGGCGGCCAGGACGCGGTCGCAGAACTGCCGTACGGTCTCGTCCTTGCGCGCCGAGTCCGCGAGGCGGCGCCGGGCGCTGTCGTCGATGCGTCCGGCCCGGTAGTCCTGGCAGGCCTTGATCGTGAGGGTGCTGAAGGCCGGGTCGTCCTTGCCGGCCTTGTCGGAGGGGATCGCGCTCGTCCCCGGCTCCGGGGTCCCGCCGGTCTCGCCGCCGGAACCGCCCGCGGGCGTGGACGGGGACGCCGAGGGGGACACACCGGGAGACACGCCGTCGCCGCTCGGGGGCACCGAGGGCGTAGCCGTGCCGAAGCCGTCCTCCGGAGACCCGGAGTCGTTCGGGTCGGGGGTGTCCAGGGCCGACACGGAGCCGGCCGGAGCGGGACGGTCCGAGTCGAAGGGCAGCATGCCCGACCCGGAGGCGACGGCGACGCCGCCGACCGCGACCGCGGCGACCGCCGCGGCCAGTCCGAACCGCAGCGAGCGTCCCCACCGCCGGGCGGCGGTCACCGGTGCGAGCCGCACCCCGCCGAGCTCGGCGGCGGCGGAGGCCCGCGGAGAAGAAGGGGAGGTGGCGAGGCCACGCTCGGCCGTGGCCTTGCGGAAGGCGGCCAGAGCCGCCGCCTCACCGGGAAGTTCGGCCTCCGCCACCTGCGCGAGGGGCTCGAAACGGGCCGACGCGAGGACCTCGGCGAGGCGTTCGGCCTGCACGCGGGCATGGTCGCCGACGACCTCGACCGGCTCGCCGCGCAGCAGTCGCTCCGCGGCCTCCGGGTCGAGCCATTCGTACCGCTCGTCGGCCATCACATGTCCTTCTGCGTCCGCGCACGCGATTGCGTCACACCACCGGGGGCCGGGGCCCCCGGGCCGCGACCGCGTTGCGGTGGTACGCCCCCGAGTGCGGCGATCGCGCCGTCGCCCTCGGCTCCGAGGAGTTCGGCGAGCCGCTTGAGACCGCGGTGTGCCGCTGTCCGTACCGCGCCGGGACGCTTTCCCAGCGTGTCGGCGGCGCTCTTGGCGTCCAGGCCGACCACGACCCGCAGCACCACGGCCTCGGCCTGGTCCTGCGGCAGTTGGGCGATCAGATTCATGGTGTGGCCGGTGGCCAGTGCTTCCAGGGCCTCGTCCGCGGTGTCGGATTCGGCCGGTTTGTCGGTGAGTTCGGTCTCGTCGCCGCTCGCGGCGGGACGTCTGCCCCGCATCCGGATGTGGTCGAGCGCCCGGTTGCGGGCGATACGGGCCGCCCAGCCCCGGAACCGGTCGGCGTCGCCGCTGAAGCGGTCGAGGTCGCGCGCGATCTGGAGCCAGGACTCCGACGCGACGTCCTCGGCGTCGGCGTCACCGACGAGTGTGCGTATGTAGCCCAGCAGCCGGGGATGCACGGCGCGGTACACAGAACGGAAGGCGTCCTCGTCCCCGTTCTGCGCAGCGAGCACCGCGGCCGTCAGCTCCGCGTCGTCCCCCAGCACTCCCCACCCTGTTCGTCATCGCGGCTGGTCATCGCCGCCGCACCGCCCGGCGCACAGCAGAACGCTACGTCCTTACCTGTCACCGCGTCCATGTTCGTCCGGACTTTGTGCAACCTGCAACCTTCCGGGGACGCCATGCGGTGTGACAGAAAACGCATGCGCGGCGCTGATAGGAGTACGGGGCCGTGCTGCGGCCCCGGCGGACGGCGACCGGGGCCTCTCCTGTGGGGGGTGGCGGCCCCGGTCGTCGCCCCGGTTTTGCCGCTCTGACCTGGGGCGATGTACGGAATCGGTAACCAGCGCCACATCGCAGGGCGACTTCCTGGCCGATCCGCCAGGCCGTCTTCGTACGCGGCCGGTCCGATCCGATGCCGGCCGCTCAATCGCCGGATCTCTGCCCCCGGCCCGGCAGCTGGGGTGTCTTGGCGGCCTCGGCCTCGGCCTTCGCGTCGCTCACCACGGCGGCGGCCTGCTTGGCGACCTCATCAGCAGCCGCGGCGGCGTCGAGCGAAAGCGACGGCCCTGCCTGGAGCTCCGGCGCCCCGCCTTCGTCCGACGCGCCGTCGGCACCGGTAGTGGTCGCCTCCTGCGGTTGCGCGACTCCGGGAAGGCCCATCGTCGAGTGATCGCCGAACGCGCGAGTGACGCTGCGAACCGCCTCGGTCAGCTCCCCCGGGATCACCCAGAACGTGTTGTTGTCGCTCTTCGCCAAGTGCGGGAGCGTCTCCAGGTACTTGTAGGCAAGGATCTTCGGGTCGGCATTGTTGCGATGAACGGCCTGGAAGACGCGCTCCACCGCCTTCGCCTCGCCGTCCGCCCGCAGGATCATGGCTTGTTGTGTGCCCTGTGCTTCCAGGATGTCCTTCTGCTTCGTGCCCTCGGCGGTGAGGATCTTGGCTTGCCGTTCCCCTTCGGCGTGCAGGATGGCCGCGCGCTTGTCACGCTCGGCCCGCATCTGCTTCTCCATCGCCTCCTGGATGGTGTGCGGTGGATCGATGGCCTTGATCTCGACGCGGTTGACCTTGATGCCCCACTTGCCGGTGGCGTCGTCGAGGACGGTGCGGAGGCGGGCGTTGATCTCCTCACGCGAGGTGAGCGTCTCCTCCAGGTCCATGGAGCCGATGACGTTCCTCAGCGTGGTCACGGTGAGCTGATCGATCGCCTGCAGGTAGTCGGCGACCTCGTAGGCCGCTGCCCGCGGGTCGGTGATCTGGTAGTAGAGCACCGTGTCGATGTTCACCACGAGGTTGTCCTCGGTGATCACCGGCTTGGGGTCGGACGAGTACACCTGCTCGCGCACGTCGAGTTTGGTGTTGACGCGGTCCGCCACCGGCACGACGAAGTTCAGGCCGGGTTGCAGCGTCCGCCGGTACCGGCCGAACCGCTCGATGTTGTAGCGGCGCGCCTGCGGGACGATCCGCACCGTGGAAGCCACGAGGAAGACAACGACGATCGCCGCGACAAGAATCGGGATGACAACCGGATCCACAATTCCTCCGTTGGGATGTGTTCGGACGTTTCATGGAAGGAGTTCGCGGGGGTAGACGACAGCCGTCGCACCTTCGATTTCCATGACATCCACCAGCGCTCCCACCGGGATCACGTGGCCTTCGTCGAGGGCACGGGCGGACCATTCTTCGCCGGATACCTTGATCAGGCCGCCGGTCGCGGTGACCTCCCGCATGACCTCGGCCCGCTTGCCGATCAGCGCGTCGCTGCCCTCACGTGCGAGGGGTGCCTGTGCCATATGCCGCAGCGCGACAGGACGGACGAGGACGAGGCCCGCTGCCGCCGCCACCCCGAGCGCCACGAGCTGGCCGAGAAGGCCGATGCCCACACCGGCGACGACAGCGGCGACCAGTGCGGCGCCCGCCAGCAACCCGAAGACCAGGGTCAGGGTGAAAAACTCCGCGACACCAAGCACCCCGGCGGCGAGCAGCCAAACGAACCAAGGCATCGAGTCAGCCTCCTCTCGGGGATTTACCCAAGAACCAATCCCCCGGAACCAGGACAGAAGGGACTCATCCGGCCCGGTCCGCGAGCACATGCTCGTTGCTCCGCTCCTCCGCCGAAAGCGGGGGAGTGCGAGAACGGGTCTCACGGACTCGCAGGCAGCTCCAAACCGGAGCAGTGCTCGCGCCTGACCTGGTCCTTCGCGAACGCGGCAACGTACTCGCGCAGCAGGACGCGCTGCTCGTGCTGCTCGGCCTCGGTCGGAGGCTCGTCCTTCTTGTCCTGCTCGCGCTCCTCGCGGGGGCGGCTGTCGTAGCCCCAGTGCGCGGCGAAGCCGACCTTCTCGCCGTCGCACCGGGCCACGGCCCACGCTCTGTCCTGGGTCAGTGCGGGCTTCCAGGGGCCGGCGCCCATCGGCAGCGGGTCGGGGCCGGAGCCCATCTCGCGTACGTTCGTGCCCCAGTCCCCACGCCAACGGGTGAGCTCGACGAGCGGTCGGCCCCGCCCGTCACCGCGGTACGAGTCGTCGCCCTTCGGCGCGTACAGGGTGCACCGTCCGACGATCCCGCCCTCCGCGATGGCGATGCGCACCTCCCCGTCGCGTCCTTCCGCCGGGACGCGGGTGGTGGCGAGCGCGTCGCAGGCGGTGCCCTTCGCGTCCGCGCGGGACACGAACCGGCCGGTGTCCGGGACCGCACCGTCCTTCGGTGCGGGCAGCGGCCGGCCACCACAACCGAGCTTCGCGGTCACCGTGTTCGTCATCCGTACCGCGAGCCGCAGCATGGCGGCCTTCTCCTCGCGGGTCTCAGCGAAGTAGGTCCACGTGGTCACCAGGAGTCGGTGGTCCTCCCCGAGCGGGGCCTTGACGCCATTCGGGCACTCGGGCATGAGGAAGACCCGGCTGTGCTGGTCTTCGAATCCGGGCAGACCGCCCGGCAACACCGCGTGCGGCGGATAGTAGACCCCGACGAACCGCAACTCATCGTCGCGGGCCGCTCCGGGCGGGTAGGAGTCCACCGCGACCACGACCTTGTCCGCGTCGCTCTTCAGCACGCAGTGGTACTCGCCGAGGTCCGCGTCGAAGGACTCCCGTTCCGAGCCGAGCCGTACGTCAGTCCGTACCGTCTTCAGGTCACCACCGGGCAATGCGCCCCCGCACGCCTCACGTGCCAGCCACCAGTCCTTCACCGGCGCCCGGACCGAGAACCCGACGATGACCAGTACGAGCCCCGTACAGGCCACGCTCCACAGCCACTTACGGCGCCGCGGTGCCCAATCCCCCATGTGTTCCCCCGCTATCCCGATCGCCACGTCCGCAACAGGGCAACCAGCCTTCCATGCGCCGTGCGTCCACATCCCAACGGGTCAGGCGACGCCGCCCGGTGCTGCCCACGCGTGGACATGGCCGCCTCCACAGAGTCGCGACGCAGGTTCGGCCGCTTGCTGCCGCCCGCCGTTCAGGGACGCTGCCCCCGTTCCGTCGGACGCCTCGTGTCCTGGCCCTCGGTCTTCTCCTGGCCCGGGGCCGTCTCCCTGGCCAGGGGTGCGCAGGACGCGGCGACGGCCTCGGGAACGTCCGCCTCGGCGCCTCGTTCCCGCGCCGCGAGTGCCGCCCGGCACCGCGCCTCCTCCGCCCGCGCCTCCTCGTCCCTGGCCACCTGGTCGCGGCGCGCGGCGCCCGCGTCGGGGCCGTCCGTCGCGCCGGGGGCGGCCGGGGTTCCGCGGGTCGTGCCGGGCGCGCCGGAGGGCCCCGGGGCGTCGGGGGTCTCGGGGTGTTCCAGGGTCCGGCCGGGTTCCGGTGCGGGCGCGCCGCGGTCGAGCGTCCCGGCCGCCGCGACGGCGACGCCGCCGAGCAGCACGGTCGCGGCAACCCCGAAGGCGGTGGTCCGCAGGGCCCCGCGCCACCGTCCCCGTACCGCGACCGGCCGCCAGTCGTCGCGCCGTCTGGTGCGACGCGCGGTGTGCCCCGCTCCGTACCGGGCCGCCCGGAACGCCTCGCGCGCCCGCGCCTCGCCGGCCTCGCCGCCACCCTGCTCACGGCAGAGCGCCGCGCGCAGCGCCGTACTCAGCTCGGCGTCCTGCTCGGTGGCCGGCGCGTCGCCGGTTCCGGCGGCGGGGTCCGCCTTCGTGGCCCGTTCCCGTGTCATGTCCCGTCCTTCCGCCGTCGCGGCGGCTCCGCGGCGGCGAGCAGCCCCGCCAGTCTTCTCAGCCCCCGGTGGCCCGCCGTGCGGACCGCCCCGGGGCGCTTGCCCAGGACACGGGCCGTCGCCGGTCCGTCCAGGCCGACCACGACCCGCAGCAGCACGGCCTCGGCCTGGTCCCGCGGCAGGCGGCGGACCAGGGCGAGCGCCTGCTCCGTCGAGAGGGTCTCCAGGGCCGCGGCCGCCGTGTCGTGGCCGCCGGGCAGCTCCAGGACGTCCTGTTCCAGTAAAGAGGTCCGGGGCCGTCGCCGCTGCCGGCGCAGATGGTCCAGCGCCCGGTTGCGGGCGATCGCCGCGGTCCAGCCCCGGAAGCCGGCGCCGTCGCCGCGGAAGCGTCCCAGGTCGCGGGCGATCTCCAGCCAGGCCTCGGAGGCGACGTCCTCGGCGTCCTCCCCGACCAGGCCCCGTACATAGCCCAGCAGTCCCGGCTGCACGAGGCGGTAGGCCTGCGCGAAGGCGTCCTCGTCGCCGCCCTGCGCGCGCTCGACAAGGATCCCCAGTTCCGCGTCGTACGCGCCCACGCTTCCCTCTTCGTACCGACTCCGCACCGAGCCCCGTGCCCCATGCCCCCCTGAGGCAGGGCGCCGCGCGCCATACCCCTTCGTTCAGCGCACGGACCCCCGGAAACGTCACAGGCTCACAGGCAGCGCACAGGGGTCCTGGCCCGCCCGTGCAGCAGGAGGTAGAAGCGCTGTACGGATTCTTCGGGGCCGGTCTCGAACCGGTTGACGACCTTGCCGAGCGGGTTCCAGGCACGGCCGTCGGGCATCCGTATCCCGACGGCCTGGCCGAAGAACTCCCGCTGCCCCTCGTCGAAGTCCACCCAGTGCGCCCCGGCCCGCCGCACGATCACCTCGCCGGTGTACGCGCCGAGGCCCTGGAGGACCTCGTCGACCCTGGCCCGGTCGGGCTGGTCGCGGCGCAGTCCGTCGACGATCAGGTCGACGAGGCGGAGGCTGGCGACGGAGTAGTCGAGCGGCAGCCGGCTCCTGCGCGAGAGCCGGTCGACGAAGTGGGCCACGTAGGCGCGCATGCCGTCGGCGCAGGGCAGGGCGGACGGCGGAACGGACGGCAGGGCGGAGGGCAGGGCGGAGGGCACGGTCGGCGCGTGGTCGGATTCCCGGTGCATGCCCAACAAAGCGACGTGAGGGGCGCGAGTGTCACAGGTGACGGGAGTGGTACTGGTCACACCACCCGTCACGTTCGCGGGTCGGCGGACCAGCGCCAGGACGTGAGCATGCCGACCGGGCGCACTGTCAACCAATGGTTGACAGTGAGGGACTGTCAACCTAGGGTTGCACTCATGACGAACCCAGTCGGCATGACCAACCCCGTCCGGCTCGACGACCTCATCGAAGCGATCAAGAAGACCCACACCGACGCGCTCGACCAGCTCTCCGACGCGGTCATCGCGGCGGACCACCTCGGCGACGTGGCCGACCATCTGATCGGCCACTTCGTGGACCAGGCGCGGCGCTCGGGAGCCTCCTGGACCGACATCGGCAGGAGCATGGGCGTCACGCGGCAGGCGGCCCAGAAGCGATTCGTCCCGAAGGAACCCGACGCGGAGAAGATGGACCCGAACGCCGGGTTCAGCCGGTTCACCCCCCGCGCCAGGAACGTCGTCATGGCCGCCCACAACGAGGCCAAGGCCGCCCGCAGCGCCGAGACCACCCCGGGTCACCTGGCGCTGGGCCTGCTGGCCGAGCCCGAGGGGCTCGCGGCGCTCTGGATCGCCTCGCGGGAGGTGACCCCCGAGCAGCTGCGCGAGGCCGTCACGGCGACGCTGCCGCCGGCGGTGGAGGAGCCGCCGGCGCTCGTCCCGTACGACGCGGCGGCGAAGAAGGTCCTGGAGCTGACGTTCCGCGAGGCGCTCCGGCTCGGCCACAACCACGTCGGCACGGAGCACATCCTGCTGGCACTGCTGGAGCACGAGGACGGGCAGGGGGTCCTGACGGGCCTGGGCCTGGACAAGGCGCGGGCGGAGACGGACATCGCGGAGACGATCGCGCAGATCACGGTGAGCCCGAAGGAGTGACGCGAAACGGCCGGGGGCCGCCGAGAAGGGGGCGCCCGGCCGCTCGTGCACAGAGGCACGTATCGGACTGTCAGTGTCAGTACGTATCGGACCGTCAGGCGGTACGTGCCCGGCGGGAGACCACGGCGCGCAGCACCCGGCCGCCCTCCGTGGACAGTTCTCGGGCCCGGCGCAGACCGGTCGGGCCGTGGGTCACCGATTCGAGGACGGTGTGCTGCCGGCGCAGCTCCCCGGCGAGCAGCGGGCCCGCGCCGTCCGCGTCCCCGGCCTGGCAGCGTTCCACGAGCTCGGCCGCGCCGCCCGCGCCGTCGTAACGGCCGTGCAGGGCGAGCGCGGTGGCGGAGCATCCGGAGGCCCACTCCCGCAGCGGTCCCTCGGCCCACTCGGCGGGCGCGGCGCCCAGCATCTCGCGTACGAGCCGGGCGGCCTCGTCGTCCCCGGCGTCACCGTCCAGCTCGACGCGGGCCTTGGCGACCGCCTCGCCCCACGCCCCACCGTCACCTCGGGCCACCGCCGCCCACACGGGCCGCAGCGCCTCGCCTCCGTCGGGCGCGAGCAGCGGCAGACACCGGTCCAGGCACGCGAGCCCGGCGGCGGCCAGGCTCCGCTCGTCGGCCCGGTCGATCAGTTCCAGCAGGCTCATGGAGGCCTCCCGTTGCGGACGGTTTTCTTCCACTTACTGCGCCGCTTGGCGTGATTACGTCACTGTGCGGCCGGAATCATGCCAGTGGCCTTGTGGTGCTGCATAGAGGTCAGGCGGCGGACGAACAGGATCGCGAGGACGGCCGCGACGATGTCCAGGGCGAAGGCGACGAGCGACCAGTACGCCGCCGCGGCAAGCGCGTCGCCCGTCTCGGCCCTGTCGTACAGCCGCGCGGCGATCCGGTCCACCACCGTGCCGGCGACCCAGAACGTCCACCAGCAGTTGAGCAGCGTCAGCTCCCGCTTCCCGTCGGCGGCGTACGGCTGCAGGCGGCTGGCCCGCCAGATGTCCGCGGCGATCCCGCGCGGGATCCACAGGTTGGCGATCGGGATGAACCAGCCGCCGATGGCCCACCCCTGACCCCGGCTCTGCAGGTCGCCGGCCCACACCTCGGCGTTCTTCCGCAGCCGGTGGAACCAGACGATGAAGACGATCGCGGTCGCCACGTACAGCGTGAAACCCATGCCGTACGCCACGTTCAGGTCGACGCTCCCGAACACGGCCGGGTCGAAGGAGACCGCCGTGTAGTCGGTGAGCAGGAGGCGGATGTCGAACACGGCCAGCAGGACGTCGAAGACGATGTTGGCGCCGAGCAAGGACACCACGGCGTACGAAAGGCCGTTCGGATTGCGGAGCATGGTGAGGCAGATCCCCCAGGGATGAAAACGCGCCCCTCCCCGAGGCGCCGAGGCGGCCCAGCGGCCACCGTGGAGGGGAACGTACGCGAACCGGAGCAACCGCGTCCACGCCTCATCCGCCGGTCAGCTCATCCACCGGTCAGCTCATCCACCGGTCAGCTCATCCGCCGGTCAGCCGCGCACCTTCGCCGCGAGCGCCTGGAACGCCGCCCAGCTCATCGCCGGCTTCCGCTCGTCCCACAGTTTCTGCGCCGTCGCCGTCAGCGGCATCCGGATCCCGGCGGCCACCTGCGCCTGCGTCTGCGCGTTCGACAGATCGCACCAGACCGCGAACCGGCCGCCCAGGATCTGCGGCCCGTACCGCGCCGGGACGGGGGTCGTGCCGCGCAGCACCAGCGGGGTCCACTGCTCGTAGATGCGGCGGCCGGTGGGGTACGTGAACTGGTTCGGCTCACCGAGGACGTAATAGAGGTACTCGTCGTTGAGGTTCACGACCTTGCGGCCCTCGGCCAGATAACCCGTGGGCGTGCGGGCGCCGATCTCCTTGCCCGTCCAGTACTCGACCTCGATACGGCTGTCGGCGTTCACGAGCCCGCCGCGGAAGAACCCGTCGTTCCACGCCTTGGCCGTCTTGCCGGCCGCCCGCACCACGGCGGCGCGGTCGTTCAGCCAGCCCTCCGCGAGGTCCTCGATCCCGGCCTGCGCGCCGTACTTCTGGCGGGCCGCCTGCGCGAGCTGCGGATACGAGGCGGCCGGGTCGCGCACGGTCAGCGCCTGGTACTCGTCGGCGCCGAGGTGCATCCAGCCGCCGGGGAACAGCTCCGCGTACTCCCGCAGCAGGTCGTCCACGATCCGCGCGGACGCCGGCTTGGAGATGTCGATCGCGCCCCGTCGCGGGACGCCCGCGACACTGCGCAGCTGGAGGTCCGGGTGGGCCCGCAGGACCGCGCCGAGGTGGCCCGGCGAGTCGATCTCGGGCACGACCGTGATGTGCAGACTCCGCGCGAGCGCGATGATCCGGCGCACCTCGGCCTTGCTGAGGTGATCGGCGGAGACGACCTCCGGGTGACTGTCGGAGGCGATCCGGAAGCCCTGGTCGTCGGTGAAGTGCAGGCCGAACTGGTTGAGCTTGAGATCGGCCATCTCGCGCAGCCGGGCCTCGATCCAGGCCGCGGTGAAGTGCTTGCGGGCGGTGTCGACCTGGAGGCCGCGCTGCGGCTTCGCGGGCCCGTCCTCCACCACTCCCTCCGGCATGGCGCCCGATCCCTTGACGGACTGCTTGAGGGTGCGCGTGCCGTAGAAGACCCCCGCCTCGTCGGGGCCGGTGATGCGGACCCGGTTGTCGCGGGTGGTGAGCGTGTACGACTCGGCGGCGCCCTTCCCGCCGAGCGCCAGCTCCACATCGCCCGCGCGGGCGGGGACGGCCCCCCGGTACGCGATCTTCAGCTCGCCCGCGAGCAGCCGCGCCTCGTCCGCGAGCGCCCCGCTGCCCGGGGCGACGACGACGCCGGCCTCGGGCACGGGCCGCCAGCCCGGTCCGCGGGCCGGCTCGTGGGAGCGGACGGCGGGGACGGTGAGCGGGGCGGTGGAGAGCGGATACGTCCGGGTCGGCGTCGGGCTCGGCGTCGGGGCCGCGCTCGTCGGCGCGCCGCTGACGGCGGACGGCGGGGAGGGCGAGGACGGCGAGGAGGGCGAACCCGCTCCGGAGGGGGAACCGTTCGAACAGGCCGTCACGGTGGCCAGTGCCACCGCGGCCGCGAGGAGGGTGGGGCCCGCGTGGGGCCCTCGTATGACGTACCGCATCACTCGGCATCCTCCCTCAGGGAGTCGGACAGGGCCATTCGGGGCACTCGCGCCGACACCGGAACGTCACTCACGCGTTCCGAAACTCTCCCTTCCGGGTGAAATTCGCGCATCCGTCGGACAGTCCCCACTCCCCGTCGATAACGTTGTGTCACACCCACCCCACCTTTCCCGGAGTCCACGCTGACCAGCGACACCCGTGCCACTTCCCGGACCCTGGGCTCCACCGACACCCCGGCCATACCTGCCCAGCAGGGCGCGGCCCGGCACCTCGCCGGGCTCGTGCGCTTCAACGCGGCCCGGGCCGACGCCGCGGAGTCGCTCCTGCTCGGCTGCTGCGCGAGCCCTCGCTGGGCCGAACGGGTGAGCGCGCACCGCCCGTACCCGACCCTCGACGCGCTGCTCGCCGCCGCCGACGAGGCCTCGTACGACCTGTCCCGCGCGGAGCTGGACGAGGCGCTGGCCGCGGAGTGCGCCGCCGCCCCGCACCCCGACGCCCCGGCGGCGGCCCTCACCGCGCTGCGCGCCGCCCACGCCGCGTACGAGAGCCGCTTCGGGCGCGCCTTCGTGATCTGCCTGGACGACGTACGGCCCGACGAGCGGCTCGACCACGCCCTGGCGCGGATCCGGTCACGGCTCGGCAACGAGCCGGAGGAGGAGCGGGTGGTGGCCGCCGACGAGCTGCGCCGGCTGACCCGCGCCCGCCTCACGTTCGGGATCGTCGCCTTGTGATTCCGTCCGGAATGCGGCGATTCCCGCCCAGGCGATAGCCCGTCCGTGCCTCTTTGATCACACCTATGGACCCCGCGCGAGCGAACCGACAACTCGTCGCTACGATGACCAGGGCCGGTGGACCGTACCCGGCCGGGTCAGACCGACATCGAAGCCGGCCGACCCTGATCCCCGCTCCCGGAGGGTTTTTCCGTGCCGGCTGGAACGCTGTACCGCGGCCGGGAAGGAATGTGGTCCTGGGTGGCTCATCGAGTCACCGGCGTCCTCATCTTCTTCTTCCTGTTCGTACACGTGCTGGACACCGCTCTCGTCCGCGTCTCCCCCGAGGCCTACGACGAAGTGGTCGCCACGTACAAGACGCCGATCGTCGCACTCCTCGAGTACGGCCTGGTCGCCGCCATCCTCTTCCACGCGCTGAACGGCCTGCGGGTCGTCGCCGTGGACTTCTGGTCCAAGGGCCCGCGCTACCAGAAGCAGATGCTCTGGACCGTCGTGGGCATCTGGGTCGTGCTGATGGCGGGCTCCATCTACCCCGTCCTCGGCCACGCCGCACGTGAACTGTTCGGGAGCTGACGCCAGACATGTCTGCTGACACCACTTCCGCGATCGGTCCCGTCGAGGGCGCCTCCTACGACGTGGACAACCCGGCCCCGTACATCGAGGCCCCCCGCAAGCGCACCGGCAAGACGCCCAAGGCGACCCGAGGCAACTTCGAGATGGCCGCGTGGCTCTTCATGCGCCTCTCGGGCATCGTCCTCGTCGTCCTGGTCCTCGGCCACCTGCTGATCCAGCTCTTCCTCGACGGCGGCGTCTCCAAGATCGGCTTCGCCTTCGTGGCCGGCCGCTGGGCGTCCCCGTTCTGGCAGGTCTGGGACCTGCTGATGCTCTGGCTCGCCATGCTGCACGGCGCCAACGGTCTCCGCACGGTCATCAACGACTACGCGGAGCGGGCCAACACGCGCCTGTGGCTCAAGGGCCTGCTGTACACCGCCACGGTGTTCACCATCCTTCTGGGCACGCTGGTGATCTTCACCTTCGACCCGAACATCCGCTAGGCACGGGGCTGAGGTAATCCACGTCATGAAGATCCACAAGTACGACACCGTCATCGTCGGCGCCGGCGGCGCCGGCATGCGCGCCGCCATCGAGGCGACGAAGCGCAGCCGCACCGCCGTGCTGACGAAGCTCTACCCCACCCGCTCCCACACGGGCGCCGCGCAGGGCGGCATGGCCGCCGCGCTGGCCAACGTGGAGGAGGACAACTGGGAGTGGCACACCTTCGACACGGTCAAGGGCGGTGACTACCTGGTCGACCAGGACGCCGCCGAGATCCTGGCGAAGGAGGCCATCGACGCCGTCCTCGACCTGGAGAAGATGGGCCTGCCGTTCAACCGGACCCCGAACGGCACCATCGACCAGCGCCGCTTCGGCGGTCACTCCCGCAACCACGGCGAGGCCCCGGTCCGCCGGTCCTGCTACGCCGCGGACCGCACCGGTCACATGATCCTCCAGACGCTGTACCAGAACTGCGTCAAGGAGGGCGTGGAGTTCTTCAACGAGTTCTACGTCCTGGACCAGCTGATCACCGAGGTCGACGGCGTCAAGAAGTCCGCCGGTGTGGTCGCGTACGAGCTGGCCACCGGCGAGATCCACATCTTCCAGGCCAAGGCCGTGATCTACGCCTCCGGCGGCACGGGCAAGTTCTTCAAGGTGACCTCCAACGCGCACACGCTGACGGGTGACGGCCAGGCGGCCTGCTACCGCCGCGGTCTGCCGCTGGAGGACATGGAGTTCTTCCAGTTCCACCCGACGGGCATCTGGCGCATGGGCATCCTGCTGACGGAGGGCGCCCGTGGTGAGGGCGGCATCCTCCGCAACAAGGACGGCGAGCGCTTCATGGAGAAGTACGCGCCGGTCATGAAGGACCTCGCGTCCCGTGACGTCGTCTCGCGCTCCATCTACACGGAGATCCGCGAGGGCCGCGGCTGCGGTCCCGAGGGCGACCACGTCTACCTGGACCTGACGCACCTTCCGCCGGAGCAGCTCGACGCCAAGCTCCCGGACATCACCGAGTTCGCCCGTACGTACCTCGGCATCGAGCCGTACACGGACCCGATCCCGATCCAGCCCACCGCGCACTACGCCATGGGCGGCATCCCGACCAACGTCGAGGGTGAGGTCCTGGCGGACAACACCACCGTCGTCCCGGGTCTGTACGCGGCCGGCGAGGTCGCCTGCGTGTCGGTGCACGGCGCCAACCGTCTGGGCACCAACTCGCTGCTCGACATCAACGTCTTCGGCAAGCGCGCCGGTATCGCGGCCGCCGAGTACTCCGCGAAGTCCGACTACGTCGAGCTGCCGGAGAACCCGGCGACGTTCGTCGAGGAGCAGGTCGAGCGGCTGCGCAACTCCACGGGCAACGAGCGGGTGGCCGACATCCGCCGTGAGCTGCAGGAGACGATGGACGCCAACGTGATGGTGTTCCGCACCGAGCAGACGATCAAGACGGCCGTCGAGAAGATCGCCGAGCTGCGCGAGCGCTACCTCAACGTCTCCATCCAGGACAAGGGCAAGCGCTTCAACACGGACCTCCTCGAGGCCATCGAGCTGGGCAACCTGCTCGACCTGGCCGAGGTCATGGCCGTCTCGGCCCTGGCGCGCAAGGAGTCCCGCGGCGGTCACTACCGCGAGGACTACCCGAACCGCGACGACGTCAACTTCATGCGCCACACCATGGCGTACCGCGAGGTCGGCGACGACGGCTCCGAGACCGTCCGTCTCGACTACAAGCCGGTCGTCCAGACCCGCTACCAGCCGATGGAGCGTAAGTACTGATGGCTACCCCCGTACTGGACAAGGTCGAGGCGGAGTCCGCCGCCTCCCCGTACATCACGGTCACCTTCCGCATCCGCCGCTTCAACCCCGAGGTCTCGGACGCGGCGGTCTGGGAGGACTTCCAGATCGAGATCGACCCGAAGGAGCGCGTGCTCGACGGTCTCCACAAGATCAAGTGGGACGTCGACGGCTCGCTGACCTTCCGTCGCTCGTGCGCGCACGGCATCTGCGGCTCGGACGCGATGCGGATCAACGGCAAGAACAGGCTCGCCTGCAAGACGCTGATCAAGGACATCAACCCCGAGAAGCCGATCACCGTCGAGGCCATCAAGGGCCTCACTGTGATGAAGGACCTCGTGGTCGACATGGAGCCCTTCTTCCAGGCGTACCGGGACGTCATGCCGTTCCTGGTCACCAAGGGCAACGAGCCGACGCGTGAGCGTCTGCAGTCGGCCGAGGACCGCGAGCGTTTCGACGACACCACCAAGTGCATCCTGTGCGCCGCGTGCACGTCGTCCTGCCCGGTCTTCTGGAACGACGGCCAGTACTTCGGCCCGGCCGCGATCGTCAACGCGCACCGCTTCATCTTCGACTCGCGTGACGAGGCGGGCGAGCAGCGTCTGGAGATCCTGAACGACAAGGACGGCGTGTGGCGTTGCCGCACGACGTTCAACTGCACGGACGCGTGCCCGCGTGGCATCGAGGTCACGAAGGCGATCCAGGAAGTGAAGCGCGCGCTGATCACGCGTCGCTTCTGACACCTGGTCACAGCGGGGAAGCCCGCTTCTGTACGCTCGGCGTGCAGAAGCGGGCTTCGTCGTTGTGGAGAGCGGGGATTGATGAGCGAGCCGAACCCTTACAAGGATGGCCCTGACTACCAGTGGGGGCCGGATCAGCAGGCGGGGGCGCCCGGTTACGGGTATCCGCATCCGCAGGCGGGAGGCTACGAGCCGACCGTCGCGGGCGGTGTGCCGGTGCCGCCGCAGTATCCGCCCGCGCCGGCCGGGGCGGCGCCCCTGCTGACGCTCGGGGACATCACGATCGTCGGGGACCAGATCATCACGCCGGCCGGGGCGATGCCCCTGAAGGGCGCGGTGTGGAACGCGATGGACATGTCGCGGACCGAGGAGAAGATCCCGACGGTCGCGATCGTGCTGGCGATCATCTTCGCCCTGCTGTGCCTGATCGGTCTGCTGTTCCTGCTGATGAAGGAGAAGCAGACGACCGGCTTCATCCAGGTCACGGTGACCAGCGGGGGCCGGCACCACGCGACGATGATTCCGGCGACCGGGCCGGACACGATGCACCGGGTGATGGGGCAGCTCAACTACGCGCGCTCGCTGAGCGTGTGACGTAGGGGGCGTACCAGGGTTCGGTCAGGGGCGTCCCCGATGGCCGGGGCGGCGGGGGCGCGGGAGCCTTGATCCATGACGAACTCACGGATCAGCACGGCGCGTTGGGCGGTGGCGGTCGCCGTCGCGGCGGGCGCCGCACTCGTCGGCGTGATCGGGGCGACGGTCCCGGCAGCCGCCACCACACCGGTGCCGGTGACGGTGCCGGCTTCGGTGGCGGCTTCTTCGGTGGCCGTCCGCGCGCACGGCAGGGTCGACCCGGTCGCCCTGCGTGGCGCCCTCGCCGGCCTGCCCGACGCCTATGTGCGCGGGGCGATGGTCAAGGTCTCCGGGCGTGAGGGGCGGTGGAGCGGGACCGCCGGGGAGTGGACGGGGCCCGTGGACGCGCGGTTCGCGGTCGGCAGTGTCACCAAGGTCTTCACCGGCGCCGTCGCGCTCCAACTCGTCGGCGAGGGCCGCCTGTCCCTGGACGACACCGTCCAGGAGCTCC
Source organism: Streptomyces vilmorinianum (assembly GCF_005517195.1). Lineage (NCBI taxonomy): Bacteria > Bacillati > Actinomycetota > Actinomycetes > Kitasatosporales > Streptomycetaceae > Streptomyces > Streptomyces vilmorinianum. The sequence goes on from NZ_CP040244.1 coordinate 6,687,103, forward strand.
TGCCGGGACTGCTGCCCGCCTCGTACGAGCCCATCACCGTCGGGCAGCTGCTCAGCCACACCAGCGGCCTGCAGAAGCCGGAGTGTGTCCGGGCCGGCACGCCGGTGGAGGTGGTGACCTCCGCGGTGTCGTGCGGGAGCCCGACGACGCCGGGAAAGGCCGTCCAGTACAACGGCGTCAACTACTTCCTCGCGGGCCTCGTCGTCGAGAAGGTGACGGGCCGGACGTACGGCGAGGAGCTCCGCGACCGGGTCCTGCGCCCCCTCGGTCTGCGGCACACCTCCCTGCCCGCCGACGACTGGGCCTGGGCCGAGGGCGGGCTGGTGTCCACCGCCCCCGATCTGACCCGCTTCATGAACGCGCTGATACGGGGCGTGCTGCTGCGCCCCGCCGAGCAGAGGCTGCTGTTCACCACCCCGCCCGTGCCGGGCGCGAGCTTCAGCTACGGCGGCCTGACGCACACGCGGCTGCCCGGCGGCGGGCCGCTGGTCTGGGGCAAGACGGGGTCCAACCGGGGTTACGCGAGCGGGGTGTTCGCCACTCCCGACCTGGACCGTGTCCTGGTGTACTCCACGCTTCCGACCGGGCAGGACGCCGACCAGGAGCTGGACCGGATCCTGCGGATAGCCAGGGCCGCGTTCCAGGGGCACGCGTAGGCGAGCGGGCGCCCGTCAGCCGTGCCAGGCCTTCGTGGCGCCCGGCTCCTCGGGCTCCTCGGGCTCCTCGGGCTCCTCGGCGACGACCATGATCCGGCGGAGCATGTCGTTGAGCAGGGTCCGCTCCTCCTCGTCGAGGACGCCGAGCAGGCGGTACTCCTCGTGACCGAGGACGTCCATCGCGCCGAGCCAGGTCTCGCGGCCGGAGGCGGTGAGTTCGACGACGACCCGGCGGCGGTCGGTCGTGGACTGGGTGCGGCGGACGAAGCCTCGCTTCTCCAGGGCGTCCAGGCGGCCGGTGACCGAGGCGGGGGCGAGGTCGAGGTCCTGGGCCAGCTCGGAGGGGGCGGCGCTGCCGCCGCGGCCGGCGAGCTTGTGGAGGGTGTCGAACTCGTGGCGTTCCAGGTCGAAGTCGACCAGGGACTGTTCACGCACCCGGCGCAGATGGACGGAGAGCTTCTTCATGCGGGTGACCGCGCCCTCCACGACGGGGTCGAGGCCGGGCAGGACGGGCTGCCAGCGGGCCACGTGCTCGTCGGTCCAGTCCCGCTGCGTCGGCCCCGTGGGCTCGGTCGACTCCATGGGTCGATCGTACGTCGGCACCCAGAATCCTTCGCTCCCGAATAATTCGTTGACGAATTATTCGGTGCCGAAATACCCTCCGAGTCATGCCTGCCGCTCCTTCCGACACGGCGTCCGTGTCCGCGCCCAAGCCCACACCCCCGCCCGTCCCCCACCCGCTGCGCACCCGCTCCTTCCGGCTGCTGTTCACCGGCCGCGCGCTCTCGCTCCTGGGCGACGCGGTCATCCCGCCCGCCCTCGCCATCGCCGTCTGGCAGGCCACCGGTTCGACCTCCGCGCTCGCGCTCGTCCTGGCCTGCGCGATGGTCCCCAAGCTGCTCCTGCTGCCGGTCGGCGGGGTGATTGGCGACCGTTTCAACGCCCGTACGGTCGCCCTGACGACCGATCTCGTCCGCTGCGCCACCCAACTCCTCGTCGGTGTCCAGTTGCTGAGCGGTGAGCCGTCCCTCTGGCTCATCGCCGGCGCCGAGGTCGTGGGCGGCGCGGCCGGCGCGTTCTCGATGCCGGCCGGCTCCCCGCTGATCAAGGGAACGGTGGCCCCCGAGGCGCTCCAGCGCGCCAACGCCGCGATGGGCGTGGCCCAGAGCGCCACCCGCCTCGGCGGGCCCGCCCTCGCCGGCGCGCTGATCTGGACGGCGGGCGCGGGCTGGGCGTTCGTCCTGGACGCTGCCACCTTCGCGCTCAGCGCCGCACTCCTGCTCGCCGTACGGGTCGTCCGCGTGCCGATCCCCCGCCGCTCCCTGCGCGCCGACCTCAAGGAGGGCTGGCGGGAGGTCAGGTCCCGTGACTGGTACTGGACCAGCCTCATCGGCCACAGCGCCTGGAACGGGGCCGCCGCCGTCCTGATGACCCTCGGCCCGGCGATCGCGCTCACCCGGCTCGGCGGCACGGCGGTCTGGGTGGCGTTCCTCCAGGTGGGCGCGGTGGGCTTCCTCCTGGGCGCCCTGCTCGCCGACCGCCTGCGCCCCCGGCGCCCCGTCCTGACGGCAAACCTCGGCCTCGCCGCCTACGCCCTGCCCCTGCTGCTCCTGGCCGCATCCGCCCCCGCGCCGGTCACCATCGCCGCGTACGGGATCGCCCAGGCCGGTCTCGGCTTCCTCTCCCCCGTCTGGGAGACCGCCGTCCAGCAGGCGATCCCCGCCCACGCCCTGGCCCGCGTCACCTCCTACGACTGGCTGCTCTCCCTGGCCGCCATGCCGCTGGGCTACGCCCTCGCCCCGATCGCCGCCTCCGCGTGGGGCCCGGAGGTCCCGCTGGTCGCCGCCGCGGTGATCGTGGGCGGCTGCTGCCTGGGGACGGCCCTGGTGCCGGGGGTACGGAGGTTCACGGCCGAACGCTGAGCCCGGGCACGGGCGTTGTCAGTGGGGCCGCCTACCGTCGTACGCATGGTGGAGACGACGGGCCTGGAGAGCGGGCTGGACGCGGCGGGGCGGCGGGAGAGCGCGCTGCTGCTGCATCGGCGGATGTGCCGGCATCCGGACACCGCCGTCGAGCGGGCGCTCGCGCGGCTGTCCACGCAGCGGCTCGGCTGGTCGACGGCGGAGGCGGACGTGCTGCTCGGGCGGCTCGTGGGCCCGGATGCCGCCGTCGCGCCGCACGAGCTGCACGCGTCGTTCCCGGCGCTCGTGCCGATCGCCCTGGCGGCGGCCGAGCAGGCCGAGGAGTTCGACCGGCCCCGGATGCGCGCGCTGCGCCGGGCGGCCGAGGAACTCCGTGACGCCGGGAGCGACGAGTACGCGGGGATACGGGACCGGATCGACGCGCTGCTGCGCCGCGAGACGCCCGTCGTCGAGGGCCGGCTGCCCCACCATGTGCTCGACACGCTGGACGCGTACGGCCCGGCGATGCGGGCCGCCCACGCGGAGCTGCTCGCGGGCCGGGGCGTGGCCGCGTTCCTCGCGCACTGCGCGCTCGTGGACAAGGTGAAGGCCACCCGGGCGTGGCGCAGACGGGCCTCGGCGCTCCTGGCGGAGACCGAGGCCGGTGTCGAGCTGGTGCGGCGGCTGTTGGAGGGGATCGCCGCCCAGCCCGAACACCAGGTGCCCGACCTGAACGTCTGGAACACGCGCAGCACGAACATCGCGGGCGAGACCAACACCTGCCTGGTGCGAGGGCTGCTGTGGGCGGCGCTCGACCTGGACGCGGACTGGGCGGTCCCGCTGACCGGCGCCGTCGCGCTCCACGCCGGCACCGCGCCCGGCGGCTCGGGCGGCTCCGGCGGCTCCGGCGGCTCCTGCCGTAGCCGGCCGCTGGCCTCCACGGCCGTGGCCGTGCTCGGCGCGTTCGAGGGCCCGCGGGGCGAGCAGGCCGTCCAGTGGCTCGGGCGCGTCAGGGAGAAGACGCGCAGCCGGACGATCCTCAACGCGGCCGCCAGGGCGCTGGAGGCCGGCTAGCGCGGGGTCAGGACGCGCGGACGCCGGCGGCCGTAGCGGCTCCCTCGCCGCCCGCCTCGGTCAGGAACTCGACGAGCAGCCCCGCCGTCTCCTCCGGGCGCTCCAGGGCGGGGAGATGGCCCGCCCAGTCCAGGTGGAGATGCTGGGCGTCCGGCAGGGCGGCGGCGAGCCGCTTGGCGATCTCCTGGAAGTCGCCGACGTCATGGGCGCCGGAGACGACCAGGACGGGCACGTCGATCCGGGCGAGGTCGGCCGGTCCGACGCCCGCGCCGACCGGGTCGAACTCCTCCGGCGCGGCGAGCTGTACGTCGAAGGCGCGCCGCTGCATCTCCCGTACCCGCTCACGCGTGGTGGCGTCGGCCTCCGGGCCCAGCCAGAAGTCCACGTTGAGGTCGACGGCCGCCGCGATCTCGCCGGCGTCCAGGAGCGCGTCCTCGCGCTCGTCGAAGGCCTCCAGCTCGGCGCTCGGCTCGTGGCCGGGCACCGCGGGACACAGCAGCGCGAGGGCGGAGACCCGCTCGGGGTGCAGCACGGCGAGCTCCAGGGCGACCTTGCCGCCGAAGGAGGAGCCGACGAGGGCGGCCCGTTCGACGCCGAGGGCGTCGAGGAGTGCGCGGACGTCCTCGGCGTGGGTGTGCGGGGCGTCGACGGGGGTGTCGCCGAAGCCGCGGAGGTCGCAGCGCACCACGCGCTGTCCGGCGTCCGCCAGGGCCGCGAACTGCCCGTCCCACATCCTCCGGTCACACACGCCGGAGTGGAGCAGGACGACGGTCGAGGGGCCTTCACCGGCCAGGTCATGAGAGAGCGTCACCCGCCCGACCCTACGCGGCGGTGACGGACGTCGCCTGCCCTTTTCGGGCAGCACCGACCCCCACTTGAACATGTTCAAACGAGGGTCTACAGTCATGACCGCCAGCTTTTGAACGTGTTCAAGGGAGGGTGGGGCATGGACCTCACTGTCGTCGCGTACATCGTCTACCTGCTGATCGCCGTGGCCCTGACCATCTGGGTCGCCCGTACGCTCAGCCGCAACGGAAGGATCTTCCTCGCCGACGTCCTGCACGGAAACGAGAAGCTCGCCGAAGCCGTGAACCACCTCCTGGTGGTGGGCTTCTACCTCGTCAACTTCGGCTTCGTCGCCCTCTACCTCAGCCAGGACGAGGCCGTCGCCGACGCCCGGGCGCTCTTCGAGGCCCTCTCGGTCAAGCTCGGCGTGGTCCTCCTCGTCCTCGGCGTGATGCACCTGGGCAACGTCTACGTCCTCAACAAGATCCGCCGCCGGGGCGTGATGGAGCGCGAGCAGGTCCCGCCGGTGCCCCCGCAGGGCTGGACCAAGGAGGACGGCCGCGGCGGCCCCTGGGCACCGCCCGCGACCGGCGCCGGCGCCGGGGCGTGAGCCGGCCATGACGACGCCGGCCGGACGACCCGTCACGCCCGTACGCCGCCTGACCGTGCTGTACGACGCCGACTGCTCGCTCTGTGTCCATCTGCGGCACTGGCTCCTGCGGCAGCGCCAGCTCGTCCCGCTCGACCTCGTCCCGGCCGCCTCCCAGGAGGCCCGCCGCCGCTTCCCCGGCCTCGACCACGAGTCCACCCTGAAGGAGATCACCGTGATCGGGGACCGGGGACAGATCTACCGCGGAGCCTCCGCCTGGATCGTCTGCCTCTGGGCCCTGGCCGACCACCGGCCCAAGGCCCACTGGCTGGCCACCCCGGCCGGGCAGCCGTTCGCCCGGGCGACCGTCCTCGCCGCCGCCAAGTGGCGCGAGGCGGTCAAGGCCTACGGACCGGCCTGCGAGGACGGGACGTGTGAGCTCCCCGGCGCGCCCGGCTAGGCTCGGGGACTGTGAAGGACGTGAAGGAAGTGCAGCCCGCCGAGCCCGCCGAGCCCGCCGCCGACGGGGCGAAGGCCCCGGCCAAGGCCGCGAAGAGCGAACAGACCCGCACGCTCATCCTCGAGACCGCCCTCCGGCTCTTCAAGGAGCGCGGTTACGACAAGACGACGATGCGGGCGATCGCCCAGGAGGCCGGGGTCTCCGTCGGCAACGCGTACTACTACTTCGCCTCCAAGGAACACCTCGTCCAGGGCTTCTACCACCAGATCGCCGAGGCCCACCAGGCGGCCGTCGCGGGCATCCTCGACAGCGACGAGAAGGACCTCACGGCCCGCATCCGCGGGGTCCTGCTCGGCTGGCTCGACATCGCCGAGCCGTACCACGAGTTCGCGGCCCAGTTCTTCAAGAACGCGGCCGATCCGGACAGTCCACTCAGCCCCTTCTCCCCCGAGTCGGAGGGCCCGCGCGAGGCCGCGATCGACGTCCACCGCCGGGTGATCTCCGGCGCCTCGGTCAAGATCGACCCCGAACTGGCCGAGCCGCTGCCGCAGTTGCTGTGGCTTCAGCAGATGGGCCTGGTGCTGTTCTGGGTGTACGACCGCTCCGAGGGATGCGCCAACAGCCGCCGGCTCGTGGAGCGCCTCGCGCCGGTCACCGCCCGGGCGATCTCGCTCTCCCGCTTCCGGCTGCTGCGCCCTCTGGTCCGCGAGACGCACGACCTCCTCGCCGACTTCATGCCGACGGCGGCGGGCATGGCGGCCTCCGGCAAGCCCAAGCGTGCGGTGCCGAAGTCCTCCGGGAAGAAGAAGACCGAACCGGAGTCCTGAACCGGCGGACACCGCGGGCCTGGCCCTGACACCAGGGACCTGACGCCGAGGGGCCCCGAGCCGAACGCACCGGCTCGGGGCCCCTCGCGTCAGGAGCCACCTAGATCCAGCCGAGCTCCCAGAGCCGCCAGATGCCCGTGCCGTCGGTGAGGTACTGCGACCCGGCGACCTCCTCCGTCGCCAGCACGTAGTCCTTCTTCTGCCACAGCGGCACCAGCGGGACGTCGGCGGCGACCTCCTCCTGGATGGCCTCGAAGTCGTTGGCGGCGGCGGCGCGGTCGCTGTACTGCTGCGTGGCGTAGATCAGCGAGTCGATCTTCAGGCTCTTGAACCCGTTGTGCATGGCGTTGTCGGAGCCGACGAGCGGGGCGGTGAAGCTGTCGGAGTCGGGGAAGTCGGGGAGCCAGCCGACGGGGTACGCGTCGTAGTCGCCCTTCACGTACGCCTTCTGGAAGTCCTTCCACTCCGCCTCGGCGAGCTTGACCTTGAACAGGCCGGTCTTCTCCAGCTGCCGCTTCAGCTCGGCCGCCTCGGCGGCGTAGGTGGCGTCCTTGCGGTAGCCGAGGGTGAAGCTCACCGGGGTCTCGACGTCGGCGTCCTCGAGGAGGCTCTCGGCCTTCTTCGTGGACGGCTCCGGGTAGGCGTCGTAGAAGGACGTGCTGTGGCCGTTGAAGCCCTGCGGGATGAGGGAGTACAGCGGCTCGACCGTGCCGTGGTAGGCGCCGGTGACGATCGCCGGACGGTCGATGACGGCGGCGACGGCCTGCCGGACCGCCTTCTTCGCCATCACCGAGCCGGACTTCACGTTGAAGTACAGATTGCGGATCTCGGCGGTCTGCGCCTCGGTGATCCGGACGGAGTCCGTGCTGCTTCCCACCGTGGAGAGGAACTCCGGCGGCATCTGCCGGTGGGTGACGTCGATCACCTTGGTCTTCCAGGCGGCGGCGAGCTGCTCGGACTCGGTGAAGTACTTCACCTCGACCGGGCCGCCGACCTTGCCGATCGAGCCCCTGTACGCCGGGTTGGGCTCCAGGCGCGCGCGCTCGCCCGGCTTGTACGCCTTGAGGATGTACGGCCCCGAGCCGTCGACCGTGGTGTCCTCGCGCAGCTGCTTGGCCGGGTACTTGGTGCGGTCGACGATCGAGCCGGCGCCGGTGGCGAGCTTCAGCGGGAAGGTCGCGTCACGGCTGTTCAGGTTGAAGGTGACCGTCTGGCCGTCGGCCACGACGCTCTTGAGGGTCTGGAAGAGCGGGGCCGGGCCGACGTCGGCGTTGATGCTCACCATCCGCTCGATGGAGTACTTGACGTCCTCGCCGGTGACCTTGCGGCCGCTCACGAAGGTGAGGTCGTCGCGCACCTCGCACCGGTACGCGGTGAGCTTGGCCCCGATGAACTTGCAGCTCTCGGCGGCGTCGGGGACGGGCGTGGTGAAGCCGGGCTTGAAGGTCAGCAGCGACTGGAAGACATTGCTGTACATCGCCCAGGAGCCCGCGTCGTAGGCACCGGCCGGGTCGAGGGAGGTGACCTCGTCGGTGGTGCCGACGGTGATGGCGTCGGTCCGGACGTCGTCGGAGGGCAGGAGCTGCCAGCCCCCCACGCCGGCGGCCACCAGAACTCCACAAGTGATGAGGATCCGCAGACGGACCGTCGACCGCATCGCCGTGCTTCCTTTTTTCGAGCCCACCCCTGCCGCGACGGCCTCCAGCCATGCCGCGATGGCGCCACCCAATCACACCCATTTCACAAGTGGAAGAGTAAACCTTCACACTGCAGGTATATGTCCCGGGATAGGGGACTTCGGGTGACTGAGCAGCACGTATCGGACCCGGAGCGGTGAGTGACCGCTCCGTCACGCCTGCTTCGACGCCAACTGTACGACGGTGATGTCGGAGGGCGCGCCGACGCGGACGGGGGGTCCCCAGGCGCCCGCGCCCCGGGAGACGTAGAGCTGGGTGTCGCCGTACCGCTCCAGGCCGGCGACGGTCGGATTGGCGAGATCGGCGAGGAAGTTCCCGGGCCAGAGCTGGCCGCCGTGGGTGTGGCCGGAGAGCTGGAGGTCGACGCCGTGGCGGACGGCGTCGTGGACGACGACCGGCTGGTGGGCGAGGAGGACGGCGGCCTTGGCGCGGTCGCGGTCGCCGAGCGCGGCGGCGAAGTCGGGGCCCTGGCCCTCGCTCTCGCCGGCGATGTCGTCGACGCCGGCGAGGTCGAACCCGGCCGCGATCTCGACGCGTTCGTTGCGCAGCGGGCGCAGGCCGAGTTCACGGACGTGGTCGACCCAGGCGTCGGCGCCGGAGAAGTACTCGTGGTTGCCGGTCACGAAGAACGAGCCGTGGCGGGCCCGGAGCTGGGCGAGCGGCTCGGCGGCGGGGCCGAGGTTCTCGACGGTGCCGTCGACGAGGTCGCCGACGACGGCGATCAGGTCGGGCTGGGTGGCGTTGATCGCGTCGACGATGCGCCGGCTGTGGGCACGGCCGAGGACGGGCCCGAGGTGGATGTCGGACACGACCGCGATGCGGTAGCCGTGCGCGGCGCGCGGCACCTTGGCGAGCGGCACGGTGACCCGCTTGACGCGCGGCCCGCGCATCACGCCGTAGGTCCCGTACCCGACGGTCCCCACGGCCGCCGCGGCGGCGGCCCCGCCGACGACCCGCGACACGAACAGCCGCCGGGACACAGGCGTGGCGCCGGCGGCGCGCCCCTCCGGCCCGGAGGCAGGGGCGTCGTGGGCCCGGGCGTCCCGGGACGGTCCGGCGTCCGGGCGGCCGGCTCCCGCCGCGTCGCCCACCGCCGCGTCGCCCACCGCCGCGTCGCCCACCGCCGCGTCGGCCACCGCCGTCGTCGTTCCCGACGGGTCGTCATCGATGCCGGCCGGTGCGAGCCGCCCAGGAGCGGCAGGGCCCGGTCCGCCCGCGGCCGCCGCACGCGGCGCGCCACCGACCGGCGATGCGGTACGCACCGAGTCGGCGGGCTCCTCCGCGGGCGCGTCGCCCGCGGTGCGACCGGCCGCCCGGGACTCCAGCCACCGCCGCAGGAGCGGACGTACCGCCTCGCCGACCAGCAGGGCCAGGGTCATGTACAGGAGCAGCGCCAGCCACAGGTAGCCGGGCCAGGCCACGGTCTGCTCGAGCCAGAACGGGGCTCCGGCGCGGGCCGAGACCAGCGCGGCGATCGACAGGAGCGGAAGGACGACGGCGGCCGCCGTGCCCAGTCGCCGGGTCACGCTCCCCCGCGCCGTCACGTCGCGCACGAGGCGCCGCCACACATACCAGTGGACCCCGCCCAGCACGGCGAGGACCACGACGAACACCAGCAGGAAGACGAGCACGCGCCCCAACCCCTATCCGCGTTCGCGACGCAATGCGCGCACGCCACGCAACCCGATCACGCCGACCACCGTCCCCAGGACAAAGGACGTGATGGCGAGCAGCAGATGAACCCAGAAGTAGGCCGTCGGGTCACCGGCGTCGTCGAAGGCGAGGCCGCTCGCGTCGTTCGAGAGGTTCTTGACGAAAGTGACCCAGATGAACCAAGACCAGACTCCGAAGGCGAGCAGGAACCAGGAGACCGGGCGGCTGAGCTTCATACCCCCAGTATCACCACCTGCCCCGCGCGCCCCGTCGCCGGGGCGTCCGGGTGGACGCCCCGGGGCGAACCGCCCGGTGGGGTTCGGTTCGCTCTTCCGTACCTGTACGTTTTCGACCGTGTCTGCTTCGAAGAAGACCGCTTGGGCGGTCACCGCTGCTGCGCTGCTCCCCCTCGTCGCCGCCTCCCCGGCGCACGCGGACAAGAAGGAGGACCAACAGCCCAAGCCGCCGGCGATGATGTCCACCGTCGGCGGCGCGCTGCTCGGCAGGCCCGGCACCCAGGTCCAGCTCGGGCCGGGGGCCCCGGTGCTCCCCAAGGAGCTGAGCGCCCGGTCCTGGATCGTCGCGGACGCGGAGAGCGGCGCCGTGCTCGCCGCGCACAACTCCCACTGGCGTCTCGCGCCCGCCTCCACGCTCAAGATGCTCTTCGCCGACACGCTCCTGCCGAAGTTCCCCAGGACGGCGAACCACACGGTCAAGCCCGAGGACCTGGCGGGCATCGGCAGCGGCTCCAGCCTCGTCGGCGTCAAGGAGAAGCAGACCTACAGCGTCCACGACCTCTGGCTCGGCGTCTTCCTTCGCTCCGGCAACGACGCCGTCCGGGTCCTGTCGAGCATGAACAACGGCATCCCGCAGACCGTGCGGGACATGAACGACCACGCCGCCGAGCTCCAGGCCCTGGACACCCACGTCGTCTCCCCGGACGGCTACGACGCCCCGGGCCAGGTCTCCTCCGCGTACGACCTCACCCTCATCGCCCGCAGCGGCATGCAGAAGGCGGACTTCCGGGAGTACGCGGCCACGGCCCGCGCCACGTTCCCCGGCGAGCAGAAGCCGGGCAAGAAGCGCGAGACCTTCCAGATCCAGAACACCAACCGGCTGCTCACCGGCGACTTCGGCGTCGCGCCCTACCAGGGCATCGCGGGCGTCAAGAACGGCAACACCACGCACGCCGGCTCCACCTTCACCGGCGTTGCGGAGCGCAACGGCAAAGTCCTGCTCGTGACGGTGATGAACCCGTCGTCCAAGGAGCAGCACGCGGTCTACAAGGAGACCGCGCGGCTCCTCGACTGGGGCTTCGCGGCGGCCGGGAAGGTGAAGCCGGTCGGCGAGCTCGTCCCGCCGAAGTCCGCCCGCACCGGTCCGGCTTCGGACACGAGCTCGGCGCCCGCACCCGGCAAGAACGCCCCGGGCACCACCTCCGGTACGGCGGCCGAGGCGTCCGCGGCCGCGAACAGGTCCGGCGGGGTCGGGATCGCCCTCGCGGTGGCCGGCGGGGTCCTGGTGCTGCTCGCGGGCGGGGTCTTCCTCGTCAATCGTCGCTGGCCGCTGCCGGAGCTGGTCCGTCGCCGTCCTCGGACGGACGAGAGCGTGAACCCGTAGCGGTCCAGGCGGAGCAGAACAGCAGCAGCTTCGCGGTGAAGTTGATCCACAGCAGCAGCGCGACCGGCACGCCGAACGCGCCGTACATCGACTTCCCCGCGACGCCCCGCATATAACCGCCGAGCAGCAGTTTCAGGAGTTCGAAGCCGATCGCGCCGATCACCGCCGCCACCACCAGGCGGCGGCGCGGCGGGTGGACGCCGGGCAGCAGCGTCAGGACGTACAGCAGCATGAGGAAGTCGGCGGCGGCGGCCACGGCGACGGCGGCGGCCTGGAGCAGGATGCCGCCCGCCCCGCTGTGGGAGATCCCCACCTGGTCGGCGCTCCAGTCGACGGCGGTGGAGCCGAGCCAGGACGCGGCGAGCGAGCAGAGCCCGACCGCGCCGAGCCCGAACAGCACGATCGCGTCCTTCCCCTTCCGGAGGAAGGGGTTGCCCTCGTCCTCGTCGTCCTTGCCCCACACGGCGCGCAGGCAGTCCCGCATCGAGCCGACCCACCCGATGCCGGTGAAGAGCAGCAGCACGCCGGCGACGAGCCCGACGGTGCCCGCGTTCGCGACGAGCCCGTCGATGTCGAGCTGGTCGGAGATGCCCGGGACCTGTTCGGAGATCTTCGACTCGATGGTGTCGAGCTGATCCTGGGAGAGCAGCGCGGCACCGACGGCGGCGCCGACGGCGATCAGCGGGAAGAGCGCGAGAAAGCTGATGAAGGTGATGGCGGCGGCGAGCCGGGTCCAGTGGGCTTCGTCGAGGGTCTCGTACGAGCGCCAGGCGTGGGTCCGCATGAGCCGGGTGACCCAGGGGCCGATGACGGGGAGCTTGGTCAGCCAGTCCATGTCGTACGCGCACCTCTTTGTGTCCGGGTCGTCCGGGTCGTCCGAGTTCTCCAGAATCGCAGAGGGATGACGAGACCTCTCACAGGTCGGTGACCGCCATGCCGTACATCGCCGCCCAGACCAGGCCGATGACCGCGAGCGGCCGGTCGCGCAGCACGACGTCCTCGGGGGCGCCGGCGGTGCCCCGGTCGGCGAAGACGGCGTAGCGCAGCACGGCGAGGATGAAGGCGATCATGGAGAGCTGGCGCCAGGGCAGCAGGGAGCCGTTGGCGACGCCCCCGCTCTCCAGGGCCCACAGGCAGTAGCCGAGGACGGCCACACCGGCCGCCAACTGCCAGACGAACCGCAGATATCCGGTCGTGTACTGGGTGAGCAGCGCCCGGGTCGCCCCCTGCGCGCTCTCCATCTGCACGGCCTCCGAGTACCGCTTGGCGGCGACCATGAAGAGCGCGCCGAAGCCGGTGGTGATCAGGAACCAGCGGGAGAGCGGGATCCCGAGCGCGACCCCGCCGATCATCGCCCGCATCAGGAAGCCGGTGGTGACGGCGGCGAGATCGACGACGAGGATGTGCTTGAGCCGCAGGCAGTACGCGACCTGCATGACGAGGTACGCGATGAGCAGCGCGGCGGTCATGGGGTTGCACAGGGCCGCGCTCGCGGCGGCGGCTCCCAGGGCGAGCAGGCCCCCGGTGGCGTAGGCGAGGGGCACCGGGACGAGGCCCGCGGCCACGGGGCGGCGGCACTTGACGGGGTGCGCGCGGTCGGCGGCGGCGTCGCGGGCGTCGTTGACCAGGTAGACGGCGGAGGCGGCGGCCGTGAACAGGGCGAAGACCAGGGCGAGTCGGGCGGCCGTGTGCCAGGAGACGAGCTGGCCGGCGGCGACGGGCGCGGCGACGACGAGCACGTTCTTGACCCACTGCCGGGGCCGCGCGGTCCGTACCAGACCGGCCGACACGGCGAACGCCTGCCGTCCGCCGCCGCGTTGCCGATCCCGTACGGCGACGGGTTTCTCCAGCACCGCGGCGCCGGCCCCGCCGCCGGCTCGCTCAGCCACGGCGGCCCCCACGCGCGCGTGGGGCCGTCACAGCCCCGGACACCATGCCGGACACCGCGCCACGCGCGCGGGGCGCGGTGCGCAGCCAGTCGCGGCCCAGGGACGCCGTCGCCGCGCCGAGGAGGGCGCCCGCGGCCACGTCCGTCGGGTAGTGGACGCCGACGACCAGCCGGGAGAGGCACATCGCGGCCGCCGCCGGGGCGGCGAGGCGGCGGCCCGTCGGGTGCAGGGCGCCGAAGGCGACCGCGGCCGCGGCCGCGGAGGTCGCGTGGGAGCTGGGGAAGGAGTGCCGGCCCGCGGTGCGGACCAGGGGCTCGTACTCGACCGTCCCCGGCCGCGGCCGCCGCACCACGCGCTTGACGCCCATGCTCACCAGATGGGCCCCGGCGATCAGCGCCGTACCGCGCAGCCAGCCGGTCCGCCGCTCCCGGTCCACGGCCGCGCCCGCGAGCCCGGCCGCGAGCCACAGGGCGCCGTGCTCACCGCCGAAGGACAGCGCGCGGGCGGCCGTCGCGACCGGCGCGCGGCGCCCGCAGGCGCGCAGCGTGGCCAGGAGTCTCCTCTCGGCCCCGGCCCAGTCCGCGTTTCGCATCGACTCCGCCTCCCCGGTCCCGGCACCATTCCGGTCAACCAGAGGTGACTCTGACCCGGCGCGTCGGCGACCGCACGGCAATCTTTCCTGACACTCCTTTAATCACCCATTCGGCGAACCGAAGGTCAAACCCGGCATAACTTGTATACCGGGCGATACGGTCGCCTCCATGGCTGCCCACACCGACGTCGAACCCCTCACCGGCTGGGGCCGCACCGCCCCCACCCTCGCGCGCGTGCACCGCCCCCGTACCTACGAGGAGGCGTCCGAAACCGTCCGCGCCTGCGGTGCCCGCGGCTCCATCGCCCGCGGCCTCGGCCGCGCCTACGGCGACGCGGCGCAGAACGCCGGCGGCTCGGTGCTCGACATGACCGGCCTCGACCGCATCCGCTCGGTCGACGCCGTCGAGGGCCTCGTCGTGTGCGACGCCGGTGTCAGCCTGCACCGGCTGATCGAGGTGCTGCTCCCGCTCGGCTGGTTCGTCCCCGTCACCCCGGGGACGAGGTACGTCACCGTCGGCGGCGCGATCGGCGCCGACATCCACGGCAAGAACCACCACGTCTCCGGCTCCTTCACCCGCCATGTGGCCTCCCTCGACCTGCTCACGGCCGACGGGGAGATCCGTACCGTCGTCCCCGGCACCGACCTCTTCGACGCCACCGCCGGCGGCATGGGCCTGACCGGGGTGATCCTCTCCGCCACGCTCCGGCTGCTGCCCGTCGAGACCTCGCTGATGTCCGTCGACACCGAACGCGCCACCGACCTCGACGACCTGATGGCCCGGCTGACCGACGGCGACCACCGCTACCGCTACTCCGTCGCCTGGATCGACCTGCTCGCCCGCGGCGCCGCCACCGGCCGCTCCGTCCTCACCCGCGGCGACCACGCCCCGTACGCCGCGATCCCCGTACGGGACCGCCGCGCCCGCCGCGCCCCGCTCGCCTTCCGCCCCGGACAGCTGCCGGCCGCGCCCGCGCTCGTCCCCGAGGGGCTGCTCGGCCGCACCACCGTCGGCCTCTTCAACGAACTCTGGTACCGCAGGGCCCCGCGCCGCCGCACCGGCCAACTCCAGCGGATCTCCACCTTCTTCCACCCCCTGGACGGCGTCCCGCACTGGAACCGGATCTACGGGCGCGGCGGCTTCGTGCAGTACCAGTTCGTCGTCGGCCACGGGCAGGAGGCCACCCTGCACCGGATCGTGAAGCGGATCGCGCGCCGCGGCTGCCCGTCGTTCCTCGCCGTCCTGAAGCGCTTCGGCGAGGCCGACCCGGGCTGGCTCTCCTTCCCCGTGCGGGGCTGGACGCTCGCGCTCGACATCCCGGCCCGTCTCTCCGGGCTCGGCGCGTTCCTCGACGAGCTGGACGAGGAGGTCGCGGGCGCGGGCGGGCGGGTCTACCTCGCGAAGGACTCCCGGCTGCGGCCGGAGCTCCTGGACGCGATGTATCCGCGGCTCGCCGACTTCCGGGCGCTGCGCGCCGCACTCGACCCGCGCTCCGTCTTCACCTCGGACCTCTCCCGTCGTCTCGCCCTGTGATTGCTCTCTGAGGAGTTTGATCGTCATGAAGGACGCCTTCGGTACCCCGCAGTCCCTGCTTCTCCTCGGCGGCACCTCCGAGATCGGGCTCGCCACCGCCCGCCGGCTGATCGCCCGCCGCACCCGTACGGTCTGGCTCGCCGGACGCCCCTCCCCCGACCTCACGGCCGCCGCCGACTCGCTGCGGGCGCTGGGAGCGGAGGTGCACACCGTCCCGTTCGACGCGCTCGACACCGAGTCGCACGCGGAGCGGCTCGGCAAGGTCTTCACCGAGGGCGACATCGACATGGTGCTGCTCGCCTTCGGGATCCTCGGCGACCAGGCACACGACGAGGCCGATCCGCTCGCCGCCGTCCGGGTCGCCCAGACCAACTACACGGGGGCGGTCTCGGCGGGTCTGGTCTGCGCGGCGGCGCTGCAGGCGCAGGGGCACGGCTCGCTGGTGGTGCTCTCCTCGGTGGCCGGCGAGCGCGCCCGCCGCGCCAACTTCATCTACGGCTCGTCCAAGGCCGGTCTCGACGCGTTCGCCCAGGGGCTCGGGGACGCGCTGTACGGGACCGGGGTGCACGTGATGGTCGTACGGCCCGGATTCGTCCGGTCGAGGATGACGGCCGGTCTCGAGGAGGCGCCGCTGGCGACCACTCCCGAGGCGGTCGCCACGGCGATCGAGCTGGGGCTGCGGCGGCGCTCGGAGGCGGTGTGGGTGCCGGGAGCGCTGCGGATGGTGATGTCGGCGCTGCGGCACGTGCCGAGGCCGCTGTTCCGGCGCCTGCCGGTGTGAGCGGGCGGGGCCTTCGGCCCCGGGGGCTCAGCCGGCCGTGGGGGTCGGGGTGTCGACGGGGCTGCCCTGCGCCGGGACCGCGGTGACGGTACGGTCGCCGCCGAAGGCGTACGCGTGGAGCTTGCGCCACACCCCGTCCGGGCCCTGCTCGTAGAGCGCGAAGGACGAGCAGGTCCAGGCCGCCTCGAAGTCGGCCAGCTCCTCGTACGCCCGGTCCATCGCCTCCTCGGCGATGCCGTGCGCCACCGTCACATGCGGGTGGTACGGGAACTGCAGCTCGCGTACGAGCGGCCCGGACTCGTCCCGTACCCGCTCCTGGAGCCAGGAGCAGGCCGAGACACCCTCCGCGAGCCGGACGTACACGACGGGCGACAGCGGACGGAACGTTCCCGTGCCGCTCAGCCGGACCGGGAAGGGGCGGACGCCGGCCGCGACCTCGGCGAGATGCGCCTGGATCGCGGGCAGCCGCTCCTCGTCGACCTCGGTCGGCGGGACGAGCGTGACGTGCGTGGGGATGCCGTGCGCGGCGGGATCCCCGAAGCCCGCGCGCCGCTCCTGGAGCAGGCTGCCGTAGGGCTCCGGGACCGCGATCGAAACGCCGAGCGTTACGGTCCCCACGTCGTTCTCCTCCGTCGTCGATGGGTGGTGGGCACGTGGTGGTGCAGCCGCCAGTGTGCGGCCTGCACCACCCCTGTGGCCAGGGTCCTTGGACTCAGTGCTTGGCGGGCAGGAAGCCCACCTTGTCGTACGTCTGCGCCAGGGTCTCCGCGGCGACCGCGCGGGCCTTCTCGGCGCCCTTGGCCAGGACCGAGTCCAGCGTCTCCGGGTCGTCCAGATATTCCTGCGTACGGGCACGGAACGGCGTGACGAAGTCCACCATGACCTGGGCCAGGTCGGTCTTCAGGGCGCCGTACATCTTGCCCTCGTAGCTCTTCTCCAGGTCGGCGACGGCCGTCCCGGTGAGCGTGGACATGATGGTGAGCAGGTTGGAAATGCCGGCCTTGTTCACGGGGTCGAAGCGGATGACCGTGTCCGTGTCGGTGACCGCGCTCTTGACCTTCTTCGCCGTCACCTTCGGCTCGTCGAGCAGGTTGATCAGACCCTTGGGGGTGGACGCCGACTTGCTCATCTTGATCGTCGGGTCCTGGAGGTCGTAGATCTTCCCGGTCTCCTTGACGATGTACGGCTCCGGGACGGTGAACGTCTCGCCGAAGCGGCTGTTGAACCGCTCCGCGAGGTCACGGGTCAGCTCGATGTGCTGGCGCTGGTCCTCGCCGACCGGAACGTGGTTCGCCTGGTAGAGCAGGATGTCGGCGACCTGGAGGATCGGGTACGTGAAGAGGCCGACGGTGGCACGGTCGGCGCCCTGCTTGGCGGACTTGTCCTTGAACTGGGTCATGCGGGAGGCCTCGCCGAAGCCGGTGAGGCAGTTCATGACCCAGCCGAGCTGTGCGTGCTCGGGGACGTGGCTCTGTACGAAGAGGGTGCAGCGCTCCGGGTCGAGGCCGGAGGCGAGCAGCTGGGCGGCGGCAAGCCGGGTGTTGGCGCGCAGCTCGGCGGGGTCCTGCGGAACCGTGATGGCATGCAGGTCCACGACCATGTAGAAGGCGTCGTGGGTCTCCTGCAGCGCGACGTACTGACGGATCGCACCGAGGTAGTTGCCGAGGTGGAACGAGCCCGCGGTGGGCTGGATGCCGGAGAGCGCGCGAGGACGATTCGAGGCCATGTTCCTCATTCTCTCAGGTGTGGGAACCGATCCCGGACTGCCGGTGTATCAAGAGTGTGAGGACGCGGGAGGGGGGCCTGATCGTCGACGAGGAGGCGGTGATCGCACGGGTGCGCGCCGGGGAGGCGGAGGCGTACGCGACGCTGGTCCGCGCCCACACGGCGGTCGCGCTCAGGGCGGCCGTGGCGTGCGGCGCGGGCGCGGAGGCCGAGGACGTGGTGCAGCAGGCCTTCTTCAAGGCGTATCAGGCGCTGGGGCGGTTCAAGGAGGGCTCGGCGTTCCGGCCGTGGCTGTTGCGGATCGTGGTCAATGAGACGAGGAACACAGTGCGGGCTGCGGGGCGGCAGCGGGCGGTCGCCGGCCGGGAGGCGGAGCTGCTGGCGGGCGAGCCGCTGATACCGGACGCGGCGGATCCGGCACTCGCCCTGGAGGAGGACGAGCGGCGCCGGCGGTTGCTCGCGGCGCTGGACGGGCTGGGCGAGGACCACCGGCAGGTGGTGATCCACCGGTATCTGCTGGAGCTGGACGAGACGGAGACCGCGCAGGCGCTGGGCTGGCCGCGGGGGACGGTGAAGTCCCGGCTGAGCCGGGCGCTGAAAAAACTCGGACTGGTGCTGGAGGGAGGTGACGGGCATGAGTGAGGAACGGCTCCCCGAGGAGCTTCGGGAGCTGGGGCGCCATCTGAAGGTGCCGGACGTGGGCGGCGAGACGATGGCCGAGCGGGTGCTCGCTCAGCTCCTGGCGGAGCAGGTCCCGACGCCGGTCCCCCGGCGGCGGTTCGCGTCTCTGCGCAGGCGCTGGAAGGCCCTGCTCGCGGCCCTCTCCGGGGTCCTGGTGGTTCTGGTGCTCACGCCCCCGGTCCGGGCGACGGTGGCGGACTGGTTCGGCTTCGGCGGGGTCGAGGTGCGCTACGACCCCGGGGCGCGCCCCCGCCCGGGAGCGGCGGTGCCGGGGTGCCCCGATCCCGTGCCCTTGGCGGAGGCCGCGGGCAGGGCCGGGTTCGAGCCGCTGATACCGAGCGCGCTCGGCACCCCGGACGCGGTCTCGGTGACGGGTTCGGCCGAGCGGGGGCGGGCGGTGATCAGCCTGTGCTGGCGTGGCGACGGCGGTGGCGGTGGCGGTGGCGACGGCGACGGCCGCCGGGCGATCCGGCTCGACGAGTTCCCGGCGCGGCTGGACATCGGCTTCGCCAAGCAGGTCCGGACGCATCCGGAGTGGGTCGACCTGCCGGACGGCGAGCAGGGCTACTGGTTCGCGACCCCGCATCTCCTGACGTTCCCGATGACGGACGCGAGCGGCTCGGTGTGGACCCACGCGGTCCGCACGGCGGGCCCCACGCTCCTCTGGACGAGGAACGGGGGCGCGCTCACGCTCCGGCTGGAGGGTGTGGCGGACCGGGAGGAGGCCCGCAGGACGGCGGAGTCGGCGGAGTCGGCCGGCTGACGCGGCCCGGCCGACCGGATCAGCGGGTTACCGGATCAGCGGATCAGACGGGCAGGCCCGGGGCCGGGAAGGCCGCCATGAGGTCCGCGACCTCCGCGCGGATCGTGAGGAGGGCGTCCTCGTCGCCCGCGCCCGCCGCGGCGACACCGCGGTCGATCCAGTCGGCGACCTGGGCCATGTGTTCCGTACCGAGGCCGCGAGAGGTGAGGGAGGGGGTGCCGATGCGGACGCCGGAGGGGTCGAAGGGCTTCCGGGGGTCGTAGGGGACGGTGTTGTAGTTGACGACGATCCCGGCCCGGTCGAGGGCCTTCGCGGCGACCTTGCCGGGGACCTCCTTGGGGGTGAGGTCCATGAGGATCAGGTGGTTGTCGGTGCCGCCGGAGACCAGGTCGAAGCCGCGGGCGAGCAGCGCCTCGGCGAGGGCCTTGGCGTTGGCGACGACCGCCTGGGCGTAGTCACGGAAGGAGGGCTGGGCCGCCTCGCGCAGGGCGACGGCGATGGCGGCGGTGGTCTGGTTGTGCGGGCCGCCCTGGAGGCCGGGGAAGACGGCCTTGTCGAGGGCCTTGGCGTGCTCCTCACGGGACATCAGCATCGCGCCGCGCGGGCCGCGCAGGGTCTTGTGGGTGGTCGTCGAGATGACGTCGACGTGCGGGACCGGGGAAGGGTGGGCGCCGCCCGCGATCAGGCCGGCGATGTGGGCGACGTCGGCGACGAGCACGGCCCCGGACTCGCGGGCGATCTCGCCGAAGGCGGCGAAGTCGATCGTGCGGGGCAGCGCGGTGCCACCGCAGAAGATCACCTTCGGGCGCTCCTTGAGGGCGAGCTCGCGGACCTGGTCGAAGTCGATGAGCCCGTTGTCCTTGCGTACGCCGTACTGCACGCCCCGGAACCACTTGCCGGTCGCGGAGACACCCCAGCCGTGGGTGAGGTGGCCGCCCATCGGCAGGGCCATGCCCATGACGGTGTCGCCGGGTTCGGCGAAGGCGAGGTAGATCGCGAGGTTGGCGGGGGAGCCGGAGTAGGGCTGGACGTTGGCGTGGTCGACGCCGAAGAGGCCCTTCGCGCGCTCGATGGCGAGGGTCTCGATCTGGTCGATGTTCTGCTGGCCCTCGTAGTAGCGGCGGCCGGGGTAGCCCTCGCTGTACTTGTTCTGCAGGACGGTGCCGGAGGCTTCCAGCACGGCCTGGGAGACGTAGTTCTCGCTGGGGATCAGCCGCAGCGTCTCGGCCTGCAGCCGCTCCTCGGCGCCGACGAGCGCGGCGAGTTCGGGGTCCGTGGCGGCGAGTGCGGGATGGGGGGTGGCGTTCATGGCGTTCCTCCGGGCGTATCGGCGGATCCCGGGGGTGCTGCTCGATGTGGAGGGGCGGCACCACGCGGGACGGGGTGGTCCCGTGGGGCGGCATCCACACGGGAACTGTCTCTTTCCCGCGATGCCCAGGCGGGCGGCATCTCGTGTTCTGCCGCGCACGGCTCCCCCGGGGTCGCTTCCCCGTACGCCAGTCGCCGTGCGTGTTTCCAGCCTAGCGGGCGCGCCGTCACCCAGGTTTCTTCGTCCATCATCCGAGCGACGATAAGAAAGGGGCCACACCCACCCCCTGGGCCGCAGGACGAACGGAGATCCCGTGTCGAGTACGCAAGACGCGATCGCTTCCGCGGAGGCGCACAGCGCGCACAACTACCACCCCCTGCCCGTCGTCGTCGCCTCGGCGGACGGGGCATGGATGACCGATGTCGAGGGGCGCCGCTATCTCGACATGCTCGCCGGATACTCGGCACTCAACTTCGGGCACGGCAACCGGCGGCTGATCGAGGCCGCGCGGGCGCAGCTGGAGCGGGTGACGCTCACGTCGAGGGCGTTCCACCACGACCGGTTCGCGGAGTTCTGCACGCGCCTCGCGGAGCTGTGCGGCAAGGACATGGTCCTGCCGATGAACACGGGCGCGGAGGCGGTCGAGACGGCCGTGAAGACCGCCCGGAAGTGGGGGTACGAGGTCAAGGGCGTGCCGGACGGGCACGCGAAGATCGTGGTCGCGGCGAACAACTTCCACGGCCGGACGACGACGATCGTCAGTTTCTCCACGGACCACGAGGCCCGCGACCACTACGGCCCGTACACGCCGGGCTTCGAGATCGTCCCGTACGGCGATCTGACGGCGATGGAGGCCGCGGTCACGGCCCACACGGTGGCGGTGCTCCTGGAGCCGATCCAGGGCGAGGCGGGCGTTCTGGTGCCGCCGGCCGGGTATCTGCGCGGGGTGCGGGAGTTGACCCGCGAGCGGAACGTGCTGTTCATGGCGGACGAGATCCAGTCGGGCCTCGGCCGGACCGGGCGGACCTTCGCGTGCGAGCACGAGGGCGTGGTCCCGGACGTGTACATCCTGGGCAAGGCGCTGGGCGGCGGCGTGATCCCGGTGTCGGCGGTGGTGGCGGACCGCGATGTGCTCGGGGTGTTCCGGCCGGGTGAGCACGGGTCGACGTTCGGCGGGAATCCGCTGGCGTGCGCGGTGGCCCTGGAGGTGATCGCGATGCTGCGCACCGGGGAGTACCAGCAGCGGGCGACCGAGCTGGGCGAGCATCTCCACGCCGAGCTGGGGCTGCTCGTGGGCGGGGGCGCGGTCGAGGCGGTGCGCGGGCGCGGCCTGTGGGCCGGTGTGGACATCGCGCCGTCCCGGGGCACGGGCCGGGAGATCTCGGAGAAGCTGATGGACCGGGGTGTGCTGGTGAAGGACACGCACGGTTCGACGATCCGGATCGCTCCTCCGCTGGTGATCAGCAAGGAGGACCTGGACTGGGGTCTGGAGCAGCTGCGGTCGGTGCTCTCGGACTGAGACCTGGACCGGGACCGGGACCGGTGGCAGGGGTCCGGGGTGCCCTTCTCGGGCGCCCCGGACCCGCACCGCCCCGGACCGGCTTCAGAGGATGACGTGCGGCAGGAAGCGGGCGTACTCGTCCGTGATCAGACCTGCCGACTCCCGGATCCCGAGCCCCGCCGCCTCGTCCTCGACGACCCACGCGCCGAGCACCACCCGGTTGCCGTCGAAGTCCGGCAGCGGGGCCAACTCCTGGTAGCAGCAGGGCTCTTCGCGTACGACGGCGGGAGCGCCCGGCTCATGGACCGTGACGCCCGCGCCCTCGCGGCCGAGGAGCGGCTTGGCGACGTAGCCGGGGCCCGTGTCCGCGGCCAGTTCGCGCGGGCCGTCCAGATAGGCCGGCAGCAGGTTCGGGTGGCCGGGGTAGAGCTCCCACAACACCGCGAGCAGCGCCTTGTTGGACAGGAGCATCTTCCAGGCGGGCTCGATCCAGCAGGTCGTGCCCGTACCGCCGCCGTTGTCGAGGGTGTCCAGGACGTACGGGCCGAAGCGGTCGGTGGTCAGCCACTCCCACGGGTAGAGCTTGAAGCAGCTGCGGATGAACCGGAGCCGGTCGTCCACGAACCGTCCCGAGAGCCGGTCCCAGCCGATGCGTTCGACCGAGAGCGCCTCCGTGTCGAGCCCGGCCTGCTGGGCGGTCTCGCGCAGGTACGCGACCGTCATCAGGTCCTCTCCGAGTTCGTCGCCGTCGGAGTGGACGAAGTGCACCGGGCTGCCCGGCGGCAACAGGTGGGCCTGCCGCTTCCAGGCGTCGACGAGCCGCTCGTGGAGGGAGTTCCACTGGTCGGCGCCGGGGAAGCGCTCCTCCATCCAGAACCACTGCGGGCTGGCGGCCTCGACCAGCGAGGTCGGCGTGTCGGCGTTGCATTCCAGCATCTTGGCCGGGCCCGTACCGTCGTAGCGGAGGTCGAACCGGCCGTAGAGGGAGGGCAGTTCGTCCCGGCGGCGCCAGGAATCGGCCACGAGGGAGGCGAGCCGGGGGTCGGTGAGACCGAGATCGGCGAAACGGTCCTTCTCGACGATGTGCGCGGCCGCCGCCAGACACATGGCGTGCAGCTCCTCGACGACCTCCTCCAGCGCCTCGACCTCGGGCAGCGTGAAGGAGTAGTACGCGCTCTCGTCCCAGTACGGGCGCAGGGAGCCGTCGGGGTAGCGGGTGAGGGGGTAGACGAGCCCCTGTTCCTCCACGGTCTGCTGCCAGCCGGGCCGGGGTTCGATCGTGTGCCGCTCCATCAGCCGCCGCCGGATCCCGAGCATCCGAAGCCACCGGTGTCGACGGCCGTCTTGTCGAAGCTGCCGCCGCTGACCTTGTTGTCGCTCACCCGGCCGCCGTAGTAGTACGAGCCGCGGGTCGAGCTGCCGCTGCCGCTGTCGCACTCGTAGCTCGGCAGCTTCTCGCGGGTCAGCGGGTCGACACACCGCTTGTCGGGTTCGGAGCCGCAGGACGTGATCGTCGCCGCGAGCACTCCCATACCGCCGAGCACGACCGTGCTCGACCTCAGCCTGCGCATGAATCAGCCTCCCCATCGCGTGGTCGCGACCGCACAGTTTAGGCCGGTGCCCCGACGCTCTCGCACGAGAGTTCCTTTGTGCTCTTCGGGCTGATTTGTGCGCCGGGATCCTCGGCCCCGGGACTTCGTCCTGGGGACACGGTCAGGGCAGGACCCGGCAGAGCGCGCTCAGCGCGCCCGCCCAGCCGCTGTCGGGGGGTGTCGCGTAACCGACGACCAGGCCGTCCTGGGTCTGGGGCACGTCGGGGTGGCGGAAGCGGTTGAGGCCGAGGAGCGCGAGCCCCTGCCAGGCGGCGGACCGCAGGACCTCGGGCTCCTGGCCGGGCGGGAGTCGAAGGACCGCGTGGAGGCCGGCCGCGATGCCGCTCACCGTCGTGTCCGGCGAGTGGGCGGCCACCTTCTCCACGAGTTCGTCGCGGCGCCGCCGGTAGCGCAGCCGCATGGCCCGTACATGCCGGTCGTACGCCCCCGACCGGAGGAACTCCGCGAACGTGAGCTGCTCCAGCGAGCTGCACATCCAGTCCACCGTCCCCTTCGCCGCCACCACCTCGTCCACCAGGCTCTCCGGCAGCACCATCCACGCCAGCCGCAGGCCGGGCGCCAGGGACTTGCTGGACGTGCCCAGGTAGACGACCCGCTCGGGGTCGAGGCCCTGGAGCGCGCCGACGGGCTGGCGGTCGTAGCGGAACTCGCCGTCGTAGTCGTCCTCCAGGACGAGCCCGCCCGAGGCGCGCGCCCAGTCGATCGCCGCCACCCGCCGGTCGGGGTGGAGCGCGCCGCCGAGCGGGAACTGGTGGGCGGCCGTCATCAGCACCGCCCCGACACCCTTCATGCCCCCCAACGCCTCGGTCCAGGTGCCGAGTTCGTCGAACGGCAGGGCGGGCAGCCGCAGCCCCGCGCGCCTCAGCAGCTCCCAGTGCTCGTCGAGCCCGTACGACTCGACCGCCACCTCCCGCACCCTGCGCGCCCGCAGCACCTGGCCGATCAGCATCAGCCCGTGCACGAACCCGGAACAGATCACGATCCGTTCCGGCCGCGCGTGGACGCCCCGCGCCCGGGCGAGGTACTCGGCGAGCACGGTGCGCAGTTCGATCCGGCCGCGCGGATCGCCGTAGCCGAACGCCTCGTGGGGCGCGGCGGTCAGCGCGCGCCGGGACGCCTTGAGCCATTCGGCGCGCGGGAAGGAGGCGAGGTCGGGCACACCGGGCTTGAGGTCGTACGCGGGCCGTCCGGTCCGGGGCCGGGACGCGGGCACCGCCTGCCGGGCTCCCGCGCCGGCCGGCCTGCGCGGCACAGCCCGCTGGGCGACCCGGGTGCCGGAGCCCTGCCGGGCCGTCAGCCAGCCCTCGGCGACCAGTTCGGCGTACGCGTCGGCGACCGTGTTGCGGGCCACGCCGAGATCCGCGGCGAGCGAGCGCGAGGACGGCAGCCGTACGCCCGCCTCCAGCCGCCCGCTGCGCACCGCCTCGCGCAGGGCGTCCATCAGTCCCGTACGCAGCCCCGGTCCGCGCAGCTCCAGATGGAGGTCGGACCCGAAAGTGGCCCAGTCGTTTGCCATGGGAATGGACCATACTCCTGAGCCATCACGACCGTACGGTGATGAGCATGACGACCACGACGACCGATCACGTGAAGACGGAGTACGCCCCCGAGCACGGCCCCCGCCTCGCGCTGGCCGAGAAGGTCCCCGAGTTCTACCGGACGATGATCCGGCTGGACGCGGCCGCCGCGAAGGACATCGACCCGACCCTGTACGAACTGATCAAGATCCGCGCCTCGCAGATCAACCGCTGCGCGTTCTGCATCGACATGCACACCAAGGACGCACTGGCGGCCGGTGAGTCCGTCGAGCGGATCGTCCAGCTGTCCGCCTGGCAGGAGTCGCGGCACTTCTACACCGAGCGCGAGCTCGCGGCGCTCGCGCTGACCGAGGCCGTCACCGTCCTCACCGACGGATTCGTCCCCGACGAGGTGTACGAGCGGGCCGCGGCCCACTTCGACGAGACCGAACTGGCCCGGGTCATCGCCGCGATCACGGTCATCAACGCCTGGAACCGGATCGCCGTGACCACCCGCCTGACCCCCGGCCACTACACCCCCGGTCAGTACAAGAAGTGACCGCCGACGCCCTGACGGGGTCCCTGCGGGCGCTGCACTCCGGACGGGCCGCCGACGATCCGCTGGTCGTGCCGGGGCCGTGGGACGCGGCCAGCGCCCGGGCCTTCGAAGAGGCCGGCTTCCCGACGCTGGCCACCCCGAGCGCCGGGATCGCCGCCTCGCTCGGGTACGAGGACGGCCGGACCCCGGCCGCGGAGATGTTCGCGGCCGTGACGAGGATCGTCCGCTCGGTCTCCGTACCGGTCACGGCCGATCTGGAGGACGGCTACGGCCTGGCGCCGAAGGAGCTCGTGGCGCGGGTCCTGGAGACGGGCGCGGCCGGCGTGAACCTGGAGGACTCCGACCGGTCCGGAGGACTCAAGGACCCGCGGCGGCACGCCGATTGGCTGGCGGAGGTACGGGCCGAGGCCGGGCCTGCCCTCTTCGTCAACGCGCGCGTGGACACCTATGTGCACGGCGTGGACGACCCGGCCGCCGCGATCGAGCGGGCCCGGCTCTACACGGCGGCCGGCGCGGACTGCGTCTACCCGATCACGGCGCCGGCGGAGCATCTTCCGCCGCTGCGCGCCGGGATCGACGCGCCGCTCAACGCCCTGGCCCTGCCCGGCGGCCCGCCGTTCGCCGAGCTCGGACGGCTGGGCGCGGCCCGGATCACCTTCGGCCAGGGGCTGTTGCTGCGCACGCTGCGGGGCGTCGCGGAACTGGCCCGAGAGCTCGGGGAGTTCGGGGAGTTAGGGGAGTTCGGGCCGCCCCGGGCGTGAGGAAGGTGGGCGCCGTCGTCAGGATCTCCCGCTGCCGAAAAAGCTCCGCCCCCGGCCGCGAACGGCTGGGGGCGGAGCTCGTGCTCAGCTGCGCGGGACTCAGATGAGGCCCAGCTCGCGCACGGCGTCGCGCTCCTCGGCCAGCTCCTTCACCGAGGCGTCGATGCGGGCGCGGGAGAACTCGTTGACGTCCAGGCCCTGGACGATCTCGTACGTGCCGTCCTTGCAGGTGACGGGGAAGGAGGAGATGAGGCCCTCCGGGACGCCGTAGGAGCCGTCCGACGGGATGCCCATGGAGGTCCAGTCGCCCGCGGCGGTGCCGTTGACCCAGGTGTGGACGTGGTCGATCGCGGCGTTGGCGGCGGAGGCGGCCGAGGACGCGCCACGGGCCTCGATGATCGCGGCGCCGCGCTTGGCGACGGTCGGGATGAAGGTGTCGGCCAGCCACTGCTCGTCGTTGACGACCTCGGCGGCGTTCTTGCCGGCGATCTCCGCGTGGAAGATGTCCGGGTACTGGGTCGCCGAGTGGTTGCCCCAGATGGTGAGGCGCTTGATGTCCTCGACGGACGCGCCGGTCTTGGCCGCCAGCTGCGAGAGCGCGCGGTTGTGGTCCAGGCGGGTCATCGCGGTGAAGCGCTCGGCCGGCACGTCGGGGGCGGCGGCCTGGGCGATGAGGGCGTTGGTGTTGGCCGGGTTGCCGACGACGAGGACCTTGATGTCGTCCGCGGCGTGGTCGTTGATGGCCTTGCCCTGCGGCTTGAAGATGCCGCCGTTGGCGGCGAGCAGGTCGCCGCGCTCCATGCCCTTGGTGCGCGGGCGGGCGCCGACGAGCAGCGCCACGTTCGCGCCCTCGAAGCCCTGGTTCGGGTCGTCGAAGATGTCGATGCCCTTGAGGAGCGGGAAGGCACAGTCGTCGAGCTCCATGGCGGTGCCCTCGGCGGCCTTGACGCCCTGCGGGATCTCGAGGAGGCGCAGCTTGACCGGCACGTCCGCGCCGAGCAGGTGGCCGGAGGCGATGCGGAAGAGCAGCGCGTAGCCGATCTGGCCGGCCGCGCCGGTGACGGTGACATTCACGGGAGTGCGGGTCATGGCGATCTCCGTAAGACAGCTGGCGGTGGGGGTCCCTGCCCCGGGTGCTGGATAGCCCTCTGATCGATCGGTGTCTCGACGTGAAGAGATATCCAGCGGTCAGGCTATCCGACCCGGACCCCTTCGAACCCCCACCCCCTTGTGGTCCGGCTCACTGCCACCCTACTGGGGCCGATGGCCGGCGGCGCATGCCCGCTCTCCGCTCCTGAGCGTGGCGCAGGCCGTCGCGTCCGCGCCCCTGGTCACGGCGACCATCGGGGTGTACGCGGCGGCGTCCGCGTCCACGACCGCGTTCTGGACGGCGCCGGCGGCGGTGACATGGATGGTGTCGCCGGGTACGGCTCCGGTGATACGGGCCCAGGCGGCCCCGCACGTCCTGCTGTGCCGCAGCTCCACCTGGCCGCCGGCCGGGCCGACTTGGGCGCGGGCGACGGTGGTGGCGAAGGTGCCGCCGCATCCCATGGTCTCGGGGTCCTGGCCGGTGCAGCCGGTGCCGGTGCACTTCACCCCTGCGGGGAGGGGCGTGCCCGGGGTGGAGCTCGGGGTCGCCGTCGGCGTACCGGCGGCCTGCGTCCCGCCTCCCTTTCCGCCGGCGGGGCCGGTTCCGCCGGTGGCGCCGGTGGCGCCGGTGGCGCCGCGTCCGAGGTCGGTGAGCAGGACTGCGGCGGCGATGACGAGCAGGGCGCCGAGGATCCCGGTGAGCAGCAGGGCGGCACGGCGTACGCGGGACGCGCCGGAGCCCTGCCGGGGCGGGGGCGGGGGCGGGGTTGAGGGCGGGAGTGGTGACGGTGGCGGCGGCGGTTCCGCGGGGGCGCCGTCGGGGGGCGGCGCGGAGCTGCTCCGGGCACGCTCGGCGTGCTCCCACATCGCCGTGAGACGCCCGGCGTCGGTGCCGGTCACCTCGGCGAGCGCGACGACGGCACTCCTGGGCGCGGGGAGTCGCCCGTCGAGATACCGCTCCCACGAGGCCGTGCTGTGACCGGTGCGGTCCGCGACGGCGGCGAGGCTCAGTCCGCTGCGGTCGATCAGGCGCCGTAACTCGCTCGCGAACTCTCTTGTGGGCATGTGTGGTTCCCCCTCGCCTGCTCGGGGCAAGGATGGCAGTTCCGGGGGCAGGAGCGCACGGGTGCCTACGGGTGCGTACGAATCGCGCGCGCCCCGGGGACGTAGCGGAATGGTCACTTCCGTGCCACAGGGAGCCGACGGCACTTGATCCACATTGGCGCGTACATGACCCTCGAAGAGAGACGGCGCCCGTCCTCCCTCGGGGGAGAGGACGGGCGCCGTCGCGATGTCCTGGGGCCCAGGAGCTACGTCACCGTGAGGTGGAGGATGTCCTCCAGGAACGGGATCTTCAGCCACGGGTCCGGCTGCACCATGAGCGCGAGCAGCACGATGAGCCCGCCCATCACCCCGTACGTGACCAGGTCGGTGAACCGCGAGCGCACGGCGAGCATCCCGACCGACGGCAGCGCGCGCCGCAGCGCCGCGCCGGTGAGCAGCGCGACCCCGACGAGGATCGCCCCGACCCGGAACGACTGCGCGAACAGATCGGTCCCGACGATGAACAGCCCCAGCGCGGCCAGCGCGAGGACGGTCAGCAGCGGCCACTGCCGCGCCGGCGCCGACGCCCCTCCGGACGCGGCCCGCCCGCCCCCTTCGGGGCGCGCGGTGTCGGTCGTCATGGCGGCCGGCCGCCGCGTCCGCCCCTGGGCGGGGCCGTCGGGCGTCTCCGCAACGACGGGCGCCACGGAGTCGGCCGGCTCCACGTCCGGGTTCTCGGCGCCGGAGGCGCCCACCGCACCCACGCGCGAGGTCACCGTCAGAGCGCCGCGGCCGCGCGCTCCGCGGCCTCGACGACGTTGACGAGGAGCTGCGCGCGGGTCATCGGACCCACGCCGCCGGGGTTCGGCGAGATCCAGGCGGCGACCTCGGCCACGCCCGGGTCGACGTCGCCCATGATCTTGCCCTCGCCGTTGCGCGAGACGCCGACGTCGAGCACGGCCGCGCCCGGCTTCACGTCCTCCGGCTTGATCAGGTGCGGCACACCGGCGGCCGCGATGATGATGTCGGCCCGCCGCAGGTGCGCCGCCAGGTCACGCGTGCCCGTGTGGCACTGCGTCACCGTCGCGTTCTCCGAGCGGCGCGTGAGCAGCAGCGGCATCGGGCGCCCGATGGTGACACCGCGACCGACGACCACGACCTCCGCGCCCTTGATCTCCACGCCGTGGCGGCGCAGCAGCGTGATGATGCCGTTCGGGGTGCACGGCAGCGGGGCCGGCTCGTTCAGGACGAGACGGCCGAGGTTCATCGGGTGCAGGCCGTCGGCGTCCTTGGCCGGGTCCATCAGCTCCAGGACACGGTTCTCGTCGATGCCCTTGGGAAGCGGGAGCTGCACGATGTAGCCGGTGCACGCCGGGTCCTCGTTGAGCTCCCGTACGACCGCCTCGATCTCCTCCTGGGTGGCGGTGGCGGGCAGCTCGCGCTGGATGGAGGCGATGCCGACCTGCGCGCAGTCGCGGTGCTTGCCCGCGACGTACTTCTGGCTGCCCGGGTCGTCGCCGACCAGGATCGTGCCGAGGCCGGGCGTGACGCCCTTCTCCTTCAGGGCCGCCACACGGGCGGTCAGGTCGGACTTGATCGCGGCCGCGGTGGCCTTGCCATCGAGAATCTGGGCGCTCATGGAGCCATCCTCCCGGATGACCCCTCGCTAGTTCCAATTCGGTCGCGCGCGACCCGTCCGCAGGCGGACGGAGAAGTTGCACTTGCACAACTCCCGGCATTCCGACTGGACAAAAAGTCGATGCTCCGAGGACGATGACCGCGCAGCGCCACGCGCAGCGCCGGGGGGCACATCACTCATAAGCCGTGAAATCTCCTCCGTGCGGGCCGCGTGGTCCCCGCACAACCCCACGGAGGAAACCCGCGATGAGCTTCGGCGAACCGAACAACCCCTACGGCCAGCCGCAGGGCCAGCAGCAGCCCGGCTACGGATACCCGCAGCAGACTCCGCAGGGTGTCCCCCCGCAGTACGGCTACCCGCAGGCTCCCCCGGTCCAGCCCTACGGCGGCGGCTACCCGGGCGCGGTCATGGAGATGCCGGGCGGCGTGAAGTCGGCCCGCGTCATGCTGTGGATCATCGGCGCCCTCAACCTGCTCGGCGGACTGGCGATCTTCGCGCTGTCCTTCGCCGTCGACGAGCTCGACACCACGGGTGCCTCGTCCTCCGACGCCGAGATGTTCCAGGACTTCGGCCAGGGCCTGCTCATCGGCATGGCCGTCTTCTCGATCATCTTCGCCGTGCTCGGCATGGTGCTGGCCGCCAAGTTCAAGTCCGGCGGCAGCGGCGTCCGCGTCTGCACGATCGTGTACGCGGGCTTCATCGTGCTGTTCAGCCTCTTCTCGCTGCCCGCCGGCATCATCAGCCTCGTGCTCGGCATCCTGATCATCGTCTTCGTGTCGAAGGCGGACGGCGCGGCCTGGTTCAACCGCAACAAGCAGCAGTACTGATCCACTCACGCACAAGGGCCCGGTTCCACCAGGAACCGGGCCCTTTCGCTGTCTCTCAGGTCCGCTTGAGCACCACGAACTGCCCCGCCTGGAACGAGACCGCGTACCGCGCCTCCGGGTGCAGCTGGGAGGCGAGGCCGACCGGGTCCGTCACCGGCTGGGACCAGCCCGAGCCGAGGTCGAGCGCGAGGTAGTCGGGGCTGACGCCCTTCGCCCCGCCGACCCAGTAGACCTTGTGGTCCGCCGTGAGATGGGCCATGAGCGTCACATTGGTCTCCACGCTCGCCCCCTCGGGCACCGCGTCCACCGCCTTGCGGGCCTCCAGGGTCCGGGCGTCCGTACGGTACGTCTCCGAGCGCAGCAGCTCCCGAAGCGGCAGGTCCAGGGCGATCACGATCGCGACCGCCGTGACGACCGGGACGACGACCTTCCCGTACGAGACGAGCCAGGGCCGGGGTGAGGTGCGGACGGTACGGACCGCGTCGACCAGGGCCAGGAAGACGACCGGCATCAGGATGGCGCTGTAGTGCCAGATCATCCCCCAGTGGTTCGGGTCCTGGGAGAGGAAGCGCCAGCCGAGCGTCGGCAGCACGAGGAGCATCAGCGGAGAGCGCAGCGCGAGGAAGCCGGTGATGCCGACGAGGAAGAAGAGCATCTCCCACTTCACACCGGAGCCGAGCGAGGTCAGCACGGCGTCCACGAGGGAGACGTCCGCGCCCTCGCTCGACTTCTCGATCTTGGCCCAGTAGTCGTACTGGCCGACCCGGCTCGCGGCCGGGATCAGGACCAGGACCGTCAGGGCGAAGAAGGCGGCGCCGAAGGCGGCGAGCGCGGCGCCGAGCCGCTTCTGGCCCCGTACGAAGAGCACCGCGCCGACCATGGCGACGGTGAGCCCCATGTCCTCCTTGACCAGGACGAGCGGGGAGGACCAGGCGACGGCCGCGGTCCAGCGCCCCAGGAGCAGCGCCCGGCAGGTCAGGGCGAGCAGCGGGACGGCGAAGGCGATCTCGTGGAAGTCGGACTTGACCGCTTCCTGGAGGCCCCAGGACAGGCCGTACGCGACGGTGAGGCCGAGGCCGGCGGCGCGGCTGCCGAGCACCTGCTGGGCGGTGCGCCCGACGACGGCGGCGGAGGCGGCGAAGAGCGCGGCCTGCGCGAAGAGGAGGGCGAGCGGGGAGGACCAGATCCAGTACAGGGGCGCGAGAAGCGCGGTCACCGGACTGAAGTGGTCCCCGAGTATGAGAAAGCCGGGGCCCTTGATGTCGACGACGGGCGCCCGGAACTCGGCGTAGGCCCGGACGGACTGGTTGAAGATCCCGAGGTCCCAGGAGGGCGTACGGAACTGCTCGTACTGCACCCAGGAGTAGAGGAAGTAGAGGGCGCACAGCACGCCCGCCACGAGCGCGTACGGGCGTAGGGGCGCCTCGGAGAGACCGCCCTCCGGCGGCCCGGCACCGGCCTCGGGGGCAGAGGTCTCCGCCGCAGCCCCGCTCCGCACATCCAACACCGCGCCCCCACCCACCAGCCGCCGACAAAAGAGCAACCCATTAGACCAGAGGGGGCGCCGCGCACCCCCGGCGTCACGTTCCGCGTTCGTCCCCCACCGCTCCGTACGGGACGGGCGCCCTCAGGGCTGCGCCGCTCGCGTACCGGCCCGGAGCACGGAGGCGCCGACCGGTGTGAGGGTGTGCAGCACGCTCGCGGCGTGCCGGCTGGTGGTGATCAGTCCCGCGTCGCGCAGCGCGGTGGCGTGTCTGCTCGCGGCGGACGCGGAGACCCCCACGGCCCGGGCGATCTCACCGGTCGTGGCACCGCCGGCCACAGCCAGCAGGGCGGCGGCACGGGCCCGGCCCAGGAGGGAGGCCAGCGGGGCGGCCGAGTGGCCGGCCTCGCTTCCGATGCCGGTGCCGATGCCGATGCCCGGTGGCGGGGCGGCCGGTTCGCGCAGCACCGGATAGCAGAGGACCGGTGGCAGCGCGGGGTCGGCGAGACTGTTCGGCGTACGCCAGGAGAAATAGGACGGGACCAGGGTGAGGCCCCGGCCGTTCAGCAGCAGATCGCGGTCCTTCGTCGGGTACTCGACGTGCAGGACGGGCCGTCGCCAGCGCATCGCGGGGCCGAGGCCGTCCAGCATGCCCTCGACACCGCCGTCCAGGATCCCGCGGGCGCGCGCGGACCGTTCGGCGTCGATCCGGACCTGGATCTGTTCGCGGTACGGGGTGACGGCGACCTCGTAGTAGGCGCGCAGCACCCGTACGAGTTCGTGGCGGGTCTGGGTCTCGGCCAGGCGTGGGGCCCACGAGGGAGCCCCGACCACGCGGTCGAGGGTGGCCATCTCGTACCGGATCCGCCACGGCGGGGCCGCCACGATCGCGTCGAGACCGGCGTCGAAGCCCTCGGCCGACTGGGCCGGGGTCAGGAAGTCCGGGAAGTAGGCGGCGCGCGGGAAGAGCGGTAACAGCACGGTGCGCAGGGCGCGTTCGAGGCCGTGCTCCCGCAGACGGGTGCGGACGGTTCGGTACCAGCCCGCGTAGGCCCAGCGGCCGGTCCGGGTCTGGAGCCGGTGCAGGCTGGTGGCGATCTCCCAGAGCGGATCCGGTGCGGCGGCCACCCGTGTCCTGCCCAGGTCGGCGTCGCTGAAATGGACGCGGAGCATCTCGTTCCCCCCGATGAGCTCGGCTTTTGCGTTCAGCGTCAACAGCATGGCCGGGCCGGTGACGCCGGGCCAAGGTGGACACGCCGGAACACGGGCGGGACTCCTCGCCGGTGAAAGGCCTGAACCGACCCTGAAGGGGGAACAGATGAGGATCAAGCTCGGGGCGACGCTCGGTACCGCCGCGCTCCTGCTCACCGGCCTGGGCGCCATGGCCCCGACCGCCGCCGCGGCGGACCTCGGCGCCGCCGCCACCTGGTGCACCACGACGCGGGTGATCGAGAAGACGTCGACCACCTACATCCGGCTGCCCGCCACCAGCAGCGGCATCACCTGCGAGATGGCCGAGGGATCCAACGGCACACACGTCCGGGCCCTGCAGAACGCCCTGAACCACTGCTACAGCGCGGGCATCTCCTCGGACGGGAGCTTCGGGCCGGCGACGGAATCCGCACTCAAGGCGGCGCAGCGCGCGGCGGGTGTCACGGCGGACGGCATCTACGGGCCGAACACCCGTGACGCGATCAAGTGGCCCCGGTTCTCCGACAGCACCCATCGCTTCACCGGCTACTGCGCGAAGCGCTGACGCACGGAGGCACCGCGGGCCGGCGCGTGCCGGCCCGCGGTGCCTCACCCAGCGCGAAGACCAGAAGACCAGAAGACCAGAAGACCAAATGCTCAGAAGGCCAGAAGGTCGGAAGGTCGGAAGGTCGGAAGGTCAGTGGAAGAAGTGGCGCGTGCCCGTGAAGTACATCGTCACGCCCGCCTTCTTCGCGGCCTCCACCACCTGCTCGTCGCGCACCGATCCGCCCGGCTGCACGACCGCCTTGACGCCGGCCTCCGTGAGGATCTCCAGGCCGTCCGGGAACGGGAAGAACGCGTCCGACGCGGCGTACGCACCGCGCGCCCGCTCCTCGCCGGCCCGCTCGACCGCGAGCTTCGCGGAGTCGACGCGGTTGACCTGCCCCATGCCGACACCGACCGAGGCGCCGTCCTTGGCGAGCAGGATCGCGTTGGACTTGACCGCGCGGCAGGCCTTCCAGGCGAAGGCGAGCTCGGCCAGGTCCTCGGCGGAGAGGGGCTCGCCGGTCGCGAGGGTCCAGTTCTCCGGGTTGTCGCCCTCGGCCTGGAAGAGGTCGAGGTGCTGGACGACGGCGCCACCGGAGATGGGCTTGATGTCGTCGATCATCGCGGCCGGGTAGCCCTCGACCTTCAGGACGCGGATGTTCTTCTTGCGGGCCAGGATCTCGACAGCACCGTCCTCGAAGTCCGGAGCGGCGATGACCTCGGTGAAGATCTCCGCGACCTGCTCGGCCATGGCGACCGACACCGGACGGTTGACGGCGATGACGCCGCCGAACGCGGACAGCGGGTCGCAGGCGTGCGCCTTGCGGTGTGCCTCGGCGACGTCCTCGCCGAGCGCGATGCCGCACGGGTTGGCGTGCTTGATGATCGCGACGCAGGGCTCGTCGTGGTCGAAGGCGGCGCGACGGGCCGCCTCGGTGTCCACGTAGTTGTTGAAGGACATCTCCTTGCCGTGCAGCTGCTCGGCGTTGGCGAGCCCGCCGCGCAGGCCGTCCGTGTAGAGCGCGGCGCTCTGGTGCGGGTTCTCGCCGTACCGGAGGGACGACTTGCGCTCCCAGGTCTTGCCGAGGAACTCCGGCAGCTCCGCGTCCTCGTCGGCCGCGTAGCTGTCGGTGAACCACGAGGCGACGGCGACGTCGTACGCGGCGGTGTGCTGGAAGGCCTCCGCCGCCAGGCGCTTGCGCGCGGTGAGGTCGAAGCCGCCGTCCTTGGCCGCCGCGAGGACGGCCGCGTAGCGCGCCGGGCTGGTGACGACCGCGACGGAGGGGTGGTTCTTG
Organism: Streptomyces vilmorinianum; assembly: GCF_005517195.1. NCBI lineage: Bacteria > Bacillati > Actinomycetota > Actinomycetes > Kitasatosporales > Streptomycetaceae > Streptomyces > Streptomyces vilmorinianum. Next base: position 6,722,705 of record NZ_CP040244.1, read on the forward strand.
GCGGCCGCGCGGACCATCGACGGGCCGCCGATGTCGATCTGCTCGACGCACTCGTCCGGGGTCGCGCCGGAGGCGACGGTCTCCTTGAACGGGTACAGGTTCACGATCACCAGGTCGAAGGGCTCGACGCCCAGCTCGGCGAGCTGGTTCCGGTGATCCTCCAGGCGCAGGTCGGCGAGGATGCCGGCGTGCACGCGCGGGTGGAGCGTCTTGACGCGGCCGTCCAGGCACTCGGGGAAGCCGGTGAGCTCCTCGACCTTGGTGACCGGGACGCCGGCCGCGGCGATCTTGGAGGCGGTGGAGCCGGTGGAGACGAGGACGACACCCGCCTCGTGCAGGCCGCGGGCCAGCTCCTCAAGGCCGGTCTTGTCGTAGACGCTGACGAGTGCGCGGCGGATGGGGCGCTTCGTACCTTCGGCGGTCACGGGATTGTTACCTTTCGTCCCTCAATGCGGTAGCCGTGCCGGGCCAGACGCCCCACGACCTCGACGAGCAGCGAGCGCTCGACTTCCTTGATGCGCTCATGGAGAGCGGCTTCATCGTCCTCGTCCCGGACCTCGACCACGCCCTGGGCGATGATCGGGCCGGTGTCGACGCCGTCGTCGACGAAGTGGACGGTGCATCCGGTGACCTTCGCGCCGTACGCGAGTGCGTCCCGCACTCCATGGGCACCGGGAAAACTGGGGAGCAGCGCCGGGTGGGTGTTGACGACCCGGCCACCGAAGCGGGCGAGGAACTCCTTGCCGACGATCTTCATGAAGCCGGCCGAGACGACGAGGTCGGGCTCGTAGGCGGCGGTGGCCTCGGTCAGGGCGCGGTCCCACTCCTCGCGGGTCGCGTAGTCCTTCACCTTGCACACGAAGGTGGGCAGTCCGGCGCGCTCGGCGCGCTCGAGGCCGACGATGGAGTCGCGGTCGGCGCCGACGGCGACGATCTCGGCGCCGTAGCCGTCGGGGTCGGCGGCGATGGCGTCGAGCAGGGCCTGGAGGTTGGTGCCGGAGCCGGAGACCAGGACGACGAGGCGGGCGGCGGCCACAGGGTCACTCTTTCCGTGGTGTTTGTACGGTCGCACAAACGAATCGTGCCCCTCGATACGGGGAACCCTACGAAGGGCCCGACCGTCAGCAACGATACCGGCACACCGGACGGCCCCCACGGGACGGGGGGACGGGCGGGGGGTAGCGTCGGGGTTCGACGACAGACGAGACAGCAGTCGACACGGCGGTTGAGCCAGCGGTTGAGCCGGCAGTTGATCGAGAGCAGTTGAGACAGCAGTTGCGACGACAGAGGGAAGACGTTCAGCAGATGCCGGAACGCCAGTCCACGGACGACAACAATCCGTTCGCGCCGCCGCCCGAGGGGCAGCCGGACCAGCCGTGGCAGCCGCGGCGGCCGGAGGGCTCGGACGACGACGCGTCGTCCGGGTCGTCCGGGTCCTCCGACGGCTCCCAGGGCTCCGGAGGCTCCGGGGGTCGCTGGAGCAGCCGGCAGCCCGGCCGCTCCTCCGACGGCTTCGGCCGCCGTCCCGAACGCCCGGGTGGCCCGGACCAGGGTCAGACGCCGGGCCCGAAGTGGGACCCGACGGACCCGGCGCAGCGGCGGGCGCGGTACGCGCTGCTCGCGGGCATGTGGGCGTTCTTCTTCGCCATCTTCGAGATCCAGGAACTGGCGCTGCTCCTGGGCGCGCTGGCTCTGTACTGGGCGATCAGCGCGCTGCGCGCCAAGCCGAAGCCCGCCACGGCCACGGTCGCGGATCTCTCCGCGACGCCCGCGCCGCCCGGTCCTCCCACGCCCGCCTCCACCGCCCCGGCACGTTCCCAGCGCACGGCGGCCGTGAGCGGCCTGGTCGCGGCGGCCCTGGCGCTGCTGATCGTCGCGGGCACGTTCACCATCCAGCTCGTCTACCGCGACTTCTACACCTGCGCCGACGACGCCCTGACCAAGTCGGGCCAGCTGGCCTGCAACGACCTGCTGCCGGAGCCGCTGCGGGACGTCTTCGGCGTACGGGAGTAGGGACTCCGGTCAGTCGCCTTCGGCCGGGGTCCCGGTCTCCGGCTCCGGCGCAGGCGACGGTGCCGGGGCCGGGCCCTGGGCCGAGGCCGGTGCCTGGGCCGGTGCCTGGGCCGGGGCCGGGGCCGGAGGAAGGGGCGGCGGCGGGGGCGGCAGGGTCGGTTCCCAGGCCGCCGGGAGGAAGTCGTACGGCTCGAACCCGGCCTCGTCGTCGTCCTCCTCGGCGAACGGCTCGAACCCGGGCGCCGGGGGGACGGTGGCGAGCGGCCCGGCCTCGTCCGCGCGGGCGGGCGCCGGGGCGGGGGCCGATGTCCCGGCCTCCGGCTTCAGGCCGCGCCGCGCCCAGGCCCGTACCCCCAGCGCCACCGGCACCCCCAGCGCCGCGCACCACAACACCGCCGCCGCCCCCGCCTGCCACCACACCGGGCCGAACGCCGACAGCCGGCCCGACCCGAGCGGCCCGCCCGCGGCCGCCGCGAGGAGCGCCACCGCCGCCCCGCACACCCAGGCGCAGGTCACGGCCGTCAGCGCCGTCTCCCGGCCCGTCCACATCCGCGCCGACCGCCCCACGTACGCGCCCAGGACCAGCGCCGCGACCAGCGGGATCGTGGCGGCGGTCCAGTGCAGCCACATGCCGCGGCCCTCGCCGGGCAGGGCGGCCAGGACCGGGAAGGGCGGGACGGCCGCGGCGCCGGTGAGGCCCAGCGGCGTCGCCGAAGCACCCGTACCGAGCGCGAATCCGGGGCCGAGTCCGTACGACGCACCCCACACCGCCGCGTTCGGCACCAGCGCGAGGGCCAGGAGCAGGACCGAGACCCGCCCCGACCACTCACCCGTGAGCGAGTCGAACGACTCCTGGGCCGCGCCGGCGTGCCAGACCAGCGAGGCGCCGAAGAGGACCGCCCCGCCGCCGAGCAGGGCCACGAGCGCCGGTCCGGCCGCGCGTAGAGCGACGGCCGCCTGCTCCTGTTCCGGCAGTGGCCGCCCGCTCGCCGTCCAGACGCCCAGACCCGCCGCGCCGACCACCACGGCCGGCAGCCACAGCCCGGCCGTCAGCAGGTCCGCGGGGAACGGACCGCTCGCCGCGTAGAGCACGACACCGGCCGCGACCAGCAGATATCCCCCCGCCACCGCGGCCACCGCCCCGCCCGCGGAGGGCCTCGGCCGGGCTGTCTCCTCGGCGTACGACTCCAGCGTGTCCCTGGCCGCCCGATGCGCCAGCCACGTCGGCAGGGCCATGAGCAGCAGCGGGGCGATCCCGAGGGGCGCGGGCACCCCGGAGAGGGTCTCCGTGCGGATCAGATCCACGCCATGGGCGAGCAGCCACAGCCCGGCGGCCGTGTGCAGGGCCCCGCCCGGCCCGCTGTCGGGGTACGGCGAACTGATCCACGCCGCCGTCACCAGCACCGCCAGCGCGCCGAGCCCGAGCCCCGCCGCGACCCCGCCGCGCACGAAGGCGGTGGCCAGCGCGGCGGAACGGCCGCCCTGGACCAGCGGATCGGCCGTCGGCAAGGCGCTCTGCTCGGTCAGGTGGGTCACGCGCCCATGCTCCCAACGACACGCGCTTTTCACGCGTAACAGGCAAACCGCCGTTGTGTCGCTCAAGATACGTTTATGTACTTTTCGGCCCGGAGCAGCACTGCGGGAGGTCGTCACCGATGAGTCCGACGAGTCGGGGAAGCGCCGATTCGGCATCCGCCGTCGCACTGCCGTCCCCCAAGGAGCGACGCAGACTGCGCGAGGCCATGGCTCTGAGCGAGGAAGATGTGGCCGAGGCGATCGGCGTCACGCGGGCCACCGTCCGGTCCTGGGAGACCGGCCGCACCGATCCACGGGGGCGCAAGCGGGAGGCGTACGCGAAGCTCCTGCGGTCGTACGAGGACGAGCTCACGCCCTCCGCCACGGCGCCCGCGCCGTCCCCCGCGGCGCCCGAGCCCCCGACGCACGTCAAGCCCGTGAAGCTCACCAAGCCCGCCGCGTCCGCTGCGCCCGCCGCGCCCCCCGCGCACACGCGGCCCCGGGCCGCGGCCAAGCGCGCCGCGAAGCCGCCGAACGCCCCCGCGCCGGCCTCCCCCGGCCCGAAGGCCTCCCGGCCGGTCCGGGCAGGTGCCCCGGCCGCCCAGCAGCCCCCGGAGCGTCTGAAACCCGAGGCGCCGGCCGCGACACCCGGGGCACCCGAGGCACCGGGAGCCACGGCCTCCCAGCCCCCGACGAGGTCCTCCCTCACCCCCGAGGAGGCCTTCGACGCGCTGTACGCCTACGCCGCCCCCGGTCTCGTCCACCAGACGTACCTGCTCACCGGCCGCCGGCGCCTCTCCCGGGAGTCCGTCGAGCACGCCTTCCACCACGCCTGGCAGCGCTGGCCCGAGGTCGCGGTCGACGCGGACCCGGTGGGCTGGGTGCGGGCGGCGGCGTACGAGTACGCGCTCTCCCCCTGGCACCGGCTGCGCCGCACCCACAAGCACCCGGACGCCCCGCCCACCGAGGCCGGGCGGCGGGACCTGCTCGCGGCCCTGCTCGAACTGCCGCCCCCGTACCGCCGTACCGTCCTGCTCTACGACGGGCTCGGCCTCGACCTGCCCGAGACGGCCGCCGAGACCGAGGCGAGCACCCCCGCAGCCGCCAACCGGCTGCTGCACGCCCGTACGGTCATCGGGCAGCGCGTGCCCGAGCTCGCCGACCCGGACGCCCTGCAACGGCGGCTCAGCGCGCTCGTCGCGGAGGCGCCCACGGCGACCCTGCCCGCGGCGCGGAGCGTACGGACGGGCAGCGAGCGGCGCATCAGGCTGTGGACGCGTACGACGCTCGGCGTGACCGCGGCGCTCATCGCGGTCACCGCGCTCACGGCGGCGACCGCGCCCACCCAGTACATCCCGGTGAACGCCCCCGGCGAGACGGTCGACGGCGTCCCCGTCCGCGGGGGCCCGCAGAAGCTCACCCCGCAGGACAGGCAGCTGCGCGACCAGCTCCGCTCCCAGCCGCACTCCGGCCCGGAGCGGCTGATCCCGGACGCGCGTTAGGCGGCGTACGCGAGTGGGCCCCGCCCCCGCCCGGTTTCCCGGGAGGGGCGGGGCCCACCTGTGCGGTCACGCAGTTGTTCAGCCCGCTGTTTCAGCCCGCTGTTCAGCCCGCGAGGATCGCGCGCGCCAGCTTGGCCGTCTCGGTCGGCGTCTTGCCGACCTTGACGCCGGCGGCCTCGAGGGCCTCCTTCTTCGCGGCGGCCGTGCCGGAGGAGCCGGAGACGATGGCGCCGGCGTGGCCCATGGTCTTGCCCTCGGGCGCGGTGAAGCCCGCGACGTAGCCGACGACCGGCTTGGTGACGTTCTTCGCGATGAAGTCCGCCGCACGCTCCTCGGCGTCGCCGCCGATCTCGCCGATCATGACGATCAGGTCGGTGTCGGGGTCGGCCTCGAACGCCGCGAGGGCGTCGATGTGCGTCGTGCCGATGACCGGGTCGCCACCGATGCCGACGGCGGACGAGAAGCCGATGTCACGGAGCTCGTACATCATCTGGTACGTCAGCGTGCCGGACTTCGAGACCAGGCCGATGCGGCCCGGCTTCGTGATGTCGCCCGGGATGATGCCGGCGTTGGACTGGCCCGGGGTGATGAGACCGGGGCAGTTCGGGCCGATGATGCGGGTCTTGTTGCCCTTCGCCTGCGCGTACGCCCAGAAGGCGGCGGAGTCGTGGACGGCGATGCCCTCGGTGATGACGACGGCGAGCGGGATCTCGGCGTCGATCGCCTCGACCACGGCGGCCTTGGCGAAGGCCGGCGGGACGAAGAGGACGGAGACGTCGGCGCCCGTCTTCTCCATCGCCTCGGCGACGGAGCCGAAGACCGGGACCTCGGTGCCGTCGAAGTCGACGGACGTACCGGCCTTGCGCGGGTTCACGCCACCGACGATGTTGGTGCCGTCACCCAGCATGAGCTTGGTGTGCTTCATGCCCGTGGCACCGGTCATGCCCTGGACGATGACCTTGCTGTCCTTGGTGAGGAAGATAGCCATGGTGTGCTTGACCTCGTCCCTTACTTCGCAGCCGCGAGCTCGGCGGCCTTGTCGGCCGCGCCGTCCATGGTGTCCACACGCTGCACGAGCGGGTGGTTCGCGTCCGACAGGATCTTGCGACCCAGCTCCGCGTTGTTGCCGTCGAGGCGCACGACCAGCGGCTTGGTGACCTCTTCGCCCTTGGAGGCGAGGAGCTCCAGGGCCTGGACGATGCCGTTGGCGACCTCGTCACAGGCGGTGATGCCACCGAAGACGTTGACGAACACGGACTTGACGTCCGGGTCGCCCAGGATGATCTCCAGGCCGTTCGCCATGACCTCGGCGGAGGCGCCGCCGCCGATGTCGAGGAAGTTGGCGGGCTTCACGCCGCCGTGGTTCTCACCGGCGTACGCGACGACGTCCAGGGTCGACATGACCAGGCCGGCGCCGTTGCCGATGATGCCGACCTCGCCGTCGAGCTTGACGTAGTTGAGGTTCTTGGCCTTGGCGGCAGCCTCGAGCGGGTTGGCTGCGGCCTTGTCCTCGAGCGCCTCGTGCTCGGGCTGGCGGAAGTCGGCGTTCTCGTCGAGCGAGACCTTGCCGTCCAGGGCCAGGATGTCGCCGGAGGCGACCTTGGCGAGCGGGTTGACCTCGACGAGGAGCGCGTCCTCGGCGATGAAGGTCTTCCACAGGGTCACGAGGACCTCGGCGACCTTCTCGGCGACCTCGGCCGGGAACTGCGCCTGGGCGACGATCTCGCGGGCCTTCTCGATGGAGACGCCCTCGTTGGCGTTGACCGGCACCTTGGCGAGCTTCTCGGGGGTCGTCGCGGCGACCTCCTCGATGTCCATGCCGCCGGCGACCGAGGCCATGGCCAGGAAGGTGCGGTTGGTGCGGTCGAGGAGGTACGAGACGTAGTACTCCTCGAGGATTTCCGGAGCGGTCTCCGCGATCATCACCTTGTGGACCGTGTGGCCCTTGATGTCCATCCCGAGGATGTCCGTCGCGCGGGCGACGGCCTCGTCCGGGGTGGCGGCCAGCTTCACGCCGCCGGCCTTGCCGCGGCCGCCGACCTTCACCTGCGCCTTGACGACCGACTTGCCGCCAAGACGCTCGGTGGCCTCGCGCGCCGCCTCAGGCGTGTCGATGACTTCACCGGCCAGCACCGGTACACCGTGCTTGGCGAAGAGGTCCCTCGCCTGGTACTCGAACAGGTCCACGCGCGTCCGTCCCTTTTCTGATGATCGCGGTTCGTTGTCTGCGTGGGCGTGCCGCGGAGGGCAACGTGACTGCGCTGTCACAAGGGAGGCGTACACGGTGTCCGTGGACGCGGCATGTCCGTCTCGCAGGTTATCCCCGAGGGACGTGGGTCCCTAAATCGCAGATCACAACGGAGCGGTGATACGGGTCACAGATCGTAGGGGTGAGGAGGCGGTGCGTAGGGGGCCACGGGGGTGCCCCCTGAGCCCACGACACAGGTGGGGACGGGGGGTTGCGGACCTCACGACGCGCCCGTCCACGGGGTGAGGGGCCCGCCGGACCGGTTGTGATATGGACCTCAGTGCGGCGGTGCGGGCCCTGCCGGGTCGCGGCGGGGCTGCGGATTCCGCAGCCGCTAGTGGCCGTCCGGTACCGGCAGGGGGCGTTTCTCGATCGCCGCCGCCATCACCTCGGGGAAGAGGTCCGGGGTGCAGGCGAACGCCGGGGCGCCGAGCGCGGCGAGGGCGGCCGCGTGCTCGCGGTCGTAGGCCGGGGCACCCTCGTCGGAGAGCGCGAGCAGGGCCACGAACTGCACGCCGGAGGCCTTCATCGCCGCGACCCGCTTCAGCATCTCGTCGCGTATCCCCCCTTCGTAGAGGTCGCTGATGAGGACGACGACGGTGTCGGCGGGGCGGGTGATCTGCGACTGGCAGTACGCGAGGGCCCGGTTGATGTCGGTGCCGCCGCCGAGCTGGGTGCCGAAGAGCACGTCGACCGGGTCGTCGAGCTGGTCGGTCAGATCGACGACCGCCGTGTCGAAGACGACGAGCCGGGTCGCGATCGACCGCATCGAGGCGAGGACCGCGCCGAACACCGACGCGTAGACGACCGAGGCCGCCATCGAGCCGGACTGGTCGATGCAGAGGACGACGTCCTTCTTGACCGAGCGGGCGGCCCGGCCGTAGCCGATGAGCCGTTCGGGTACGACCGTGCGGTACTCGGGCAGGTAGTTCTTGAGGTTCGCGCGGATCGTGCGGTCCCAGTCGATGTCCCGGTGCCGGGGGCGGCTGATCCGGGCCGAGCGGTCGAGCGCGCCGGTGAGGGTCGCGCGGGTACGGGTGGCCAGGCGGCGCTCGATGTCGTCGACGACCCTGCGCACGACCGCGCGCGCCGTCTCCTTGGTCGTCTCGGGCATGGCCTTGTCGAGGGAGAGGAGCGTGCCGACGAGATGGACGTCCGCCTCGACGGCCTCCAGCATCTCGGGCTCCAGGAGCAGTGTGGAGAGGCCGAGGCGGTCGATGGCGTCGCGCTGCATGACCTGGACGACGGAGCTGGGGAAGTACGTCCTGATGTCGCCGAGCCAGCGGGCGACGGAGGGGGCCGAGGCGCCGAGGCCTGCCGAGCGCTCGCGCCCGGTGGCGGTGGGGGTGGGGGTGGCCGGGCCGCGTCCGTAGAGCGCGGTCAGGGCCCCGTCCATCGAGGCGTCCGTACCGGCGAGGGAGCGGCCGGTGCCGTCCGCCTCGCCGCCGCCGAGGACCATGCGCCAGCGCCGCAGCCGCTCGTCCTGCCCGGCTCCGTTCGTCGTTCCGCGCATGGGTCCGCTCGTGGGTCCGCTCGTGGGTCCGTTCATCGGTCCGTTCATCGGTCCGTTCATCGGTCCGCCCTTCCCGGCTCGTCGTCTTCCAGGAGCAGCCGCAGCACCGGCAGCACTCCGTCGGCCCGCTCCTCGTCGAGGCCCTCGGCGAAGCCGGGTGTTCCGGCCTCGGAACGGGTCGCGGCCGCGGAGGGGCCGCGTGCGACCAGTTCGCCCAGGGTGCGGCGCACGCCGGGCTCGTACGCCGAGAACGTGCGGCGCAGCAGGGGCAGTACGTCGGTGAACGCCTCCCCCGTCACACCGGTCAGCCAGTCGTCGACCAGGCCGAGCAGCCGTTCGTCGTGGACGAGGAGCATGCCTCCTCCCCCGCCGGCGCCGCCGACGAAGCCCTCGATCCAGGCGGCGGCGTCGGCGGGCGGGGTCCCGGGCGAGAGGGCGAGGCCCATGAGCCGCGCCGCCTCGTCCTCGTCGAGCCGTCCCTCGTCGAGGAGCAGCCGGGCGGCCCGGCCCCGGATGACTCCCGGCACGCTGTCGCGGGCGGCGAGCCCGCGGAGCACTCCCGTCCAGCGGTCGGTGCGCTCCGCGCTGTCGGGCAGCAGTCCGAGGGCGGTGTGGACGGCGTCGAGACGGCCGCGCATCTCGGCGGCGGCGTCGGTGTCGAGGCCGGTGCAGGCGGGGGGAAGGCCGACGCAGATCCGGTCGGCGAGCCCGGCCGCGACCTCGGCGAGCGCGGCCGTGTCGGTGGCGCGTACGTCTCCGTAGCGCAGGGAGCGGGCGAGCGCGGGCAGGGCCTGGGCGAGGTGGCCGACGTCGGTGTCGAGCGCGGCCCGGTCGGCGAGGGCCGTCATCACGACGGGTAGGGCCTCGCCGAGTCCGGCGAGCAGGCACTGCTCGGCGAGCTCGGTGACATCGGCGAGTGCGGTGGCCTCCAGGGCGCGGGCCTCGGCCTTGGCGGTGGCGGCGGAGGCGACGGTGGTGCCCCAGACGCCGGCCTCGGCGACCCGGACGTGCAGTTCCGGCTCCCAGCGCAGCCGCCAGCTCTCCCGGAAGGTGCCGGTGCTGCCGCGTCCGGCGACGGGTTCGCCCCAGCCGACGGCGAGGAGCCGCAGTCGGTGCAGCAGCCGGCTGCGGGCGGCGTCGTTCTCCTTGCGCAGGTCGAGCTCCAGCTCCCGCTCCTGAGCCTCGGGCTTGAGGCGCAGGCTCCGCTGGAGGCGGGCCAGGTCGCGCTGGAGCGGTACGGCGGGGGCGGCGGCGGGAACCTCGCCGAGGACGTCGCCGACGACGAGGCGGTCACGGATGAGGTCGAGCGGCACGTCGGACCCGTCGCACATCACGGCCCGTACGGCGTCGGTGGTCTCGCCGAGCCCCGCCAGCGGCCGGCCGCGCATCGCCGCGAGGGTCTCCGCGAGCCGTACGGCCTCGATGACATGGGCGGGGGACACGATCCGGTCCTCCGCGCGCAGGAGGCCCGCGACCTTGGTCATCCAGCGCTCGACCGGCCGGTCGGGGGCGGCGAAGACATGGCCGTACCAGCCGGGCGCGTCGATACCGGCGCCGTAGCCCGAGCGGCGGGCGAGCCGGCGGTGGGTCCAGGGGACCCACGTCATCTCGGTCTTGACCTTCGGCAGGCCCTTGAGCAGGGCGCGGTCGGCCGTGGCGGTCGCCTTGCGGGTCAGCGCGGGCGCATGCCAGGCGCCGCAGACGACGGCCACGTCGTCACCGAACTCCTTGCGGGCGGAGCGGAGTTGGAGGCGCATGTACGCCTCGCGGACCAGGTCGCGGGCGTGGCCGCCGTGGCCGTAGGCCTCGCGCAGGGCACCCATGGCGTCGGCGAGCGCCTCGAACGGAGCCACGGGGTCGGCGGGGGCGTCGGCCCCGCGCACCTCGATCACGTCCTCCCACCAGCGCTCGGGGTCGTCGTATCCGGCGGCCCGCGCGAGCTCGGCGATCGGGTCGATCCGCAGGCCTCCCTGGCCGGCTTCGCCGTCGCCCCAGGTGGGTTCGGCGCCGGCGAGGGTGTGCGCGGCGGGGAGGTCGACGAAGCGGACGGCGGCGCCGTGGGCCAGGGCCCAGCGGATGGCCACCCACTCGGGCGAGAACTCCGCGAACGGCCAGAACGCGGCCCGTCCGGGATCGTCCACGGCGTGGGCCAGCAGCGCGACCGGCGGCCGCATCCCGTCGTCGGCGGCGAGCGCGAGAAGCCCGTCGGCCTCGGGCGGCCCCTCGATCAGCACGGCCGCGGGCCGCGCCGCGTCGAGCGCCGCGCGCACGGCCCGCGCGGACCCGGGCCCGTGATGCCGCACGCCAAGGACCAGCGGCGCACCCCGCCCACCGGACACGCGATCCCCTCCGCCCGACCCACGTCGGACTTCCCCGCGCCCGGAGGGCTCGGTGGCCTCTGCGCCGGCCCGCTCCCCCACCGGCAGGCCACGCCGCACCTCCGCGCGCTCCCCGGGCTCGGCGTGCCCGGCGGGCCCGGCGCCGGTCTGCTCCCCCACCGGCAGGCCACGCCCCGCCTCCGCGCGCTCCCCGGGCCCGCAGTGCCCGGCGGGCCCGGCGCCGGCCCGCTCCCCCACCGGCAGGCCACGCCCCGCCTCCGCGCGCTCCCCGGGCCCGCAGTGCCCGGCGGGCCCGGCGGGCCCGGCGCCGGCCTGCTCCCCCACCCCCGAGTCACGCCGCAGCTCCCGGCGCTCGTCGGCCTCTCCGCCGACCCGCTCCCCCACCGCCGAGCCACGCCGCGCCTCCCCGCGCTCGGCGGTATCGGCGCCGGGCGGAGGCGCCGCGGGTCCTGGGAGGGCGGACGCAGTGCGGGCGCTCGGGCCCGCCGGGGCCGGAGCCGCCCCCGTCACCGTCGAGGGCGCCGTCACGCGCTCACCTCGCGGCAGGCGCGGTAGAAGTCCTTCCAGCCGTCTCTCTCCCGGACGACCGTCTCCAGGTACTCCTGCCAGATGACCCGGTCCGCGGCCGGGTCGCGGACGACCGCGCCGAGGATGCCGGCGGCGACGTCGCCGGGGCGCAGGACGCCGTCGCCGAAGTGGGCGGCGAGGGCGAGGCCGCCGGTGACGACGGAGATGGCCTCGGCCGTCGACAGCGTCCCCGAAGGGGACTTGAGCTTGGTGCGGCCGTCCGTCGTGACTCCGTCGCGCAGCTCGCGGAAGACGGTGACGACCCGGCGGATCTCCTCGACGCCCTCCGGCACGGCGGGCAGGTCGAGCGAGCGGCCGATCTGGTCGACGCGGCGCGCGACGATGTCGACCTCCGCGTCCGGGGTGGCGGGCAGCGGCAGCACGACGGTGTTGAAGCGGCGGCGCAGCGCGCTGGAGAGGTCGTTGACCCCTCGGTCGCGGTCGTTGGCGGTGGCGATGAGGTTGAAGCCGCGGACGGCCTGCACCTCCTGGCCCAGCTCCGGCACGGGCAGGGTCTTCTCGGACAGGATCGTGATGAGCGTGTCCTGCACGTCGGCTGGGATGCGGGTGAGCTCCTCGACGCGCGCGGTGAGCCCCTCGGACATCGCGCGCATGACGGGGCTGGGCACGAGCGCGTCCCTGCTGGGGCCGTGGGCGAGCAGCCGGGCGTAGTTCCAGCCGTACCGGATCGCCTCCTCGGGCGTCCCGGCCGTGCCCTGGACCAGCAAAGTCGAGTCGCCGCTGACGGCCGCGGCGAGGTGCTCGGAGACCCAGGTCTTGGCGGTGCCGGGGACGCCGAGCAGCAGCAGCGCCCGGTCGGTGGCGAGCGTGGTGACGGCGACCTCGACGATCCGGCGCGGCCCGACGTACTTCGGTGTGATCACCGTCCCGTCGGGGAGCGTGCCGCCGAGGAGATAGGTGGCGACGGCCCACGGCGAGAGCTGCCAACGGACGGGCCTCGGCCGGTCGTCGGCGGCGGCGAGCGCCTTGAGCTCGTCCGCGAAGGCGTGCTCGGCGTGCGGCCGCAGGGCCTCGGCCCCGGTGTCGGCGTCGGCGTCGGCGTCGGCCCCGGCGTCGGACACGTGGCTCGCGATGGTTTCGGGCACGGTCATGGATCCCCCTCCAGATCGTTCGACCTGATGTGTGACCCACCGTGCACCACGCCACTGACAATCGACCGTCGCCGCAGGTCGGACCCGTTGTCAGTGGCGCCCCCTACGGTCGTGGGCATGGACACACAGGGGGTGCGCTGGACGGCGGATCAGGTGCTGGCTCTGGCTCCTGACGACGCCTCACGCAGAGCGGAAAGCAAGCTCGGCGCGGCCGGGCCGTGGTCCGGTGCCGGCAGCGACGGCGGGGCGGTCTGGGGGCTGTGCCGCGGCAGCGGCAGCACGCCGTACCGCACGGTCGTCGACACCACGGGCCCGGCGTACACCTGCAGTTGCCCCAGCCGGAAGTTCCCGTGCAAGCACGCGCTGGGGCTGCTGCTGCTCTGGGCGTCGGACACGACGGCCGTCGCGGGCACGGACGTTCCGGACTGGGCGGCGCAGTGGCTCGAGGGCAGACGCAAGCGCGCCGAGCAGCAGCAGAGCGAGGCCGGCCCCGCAGGCCCCGCCGACCCGGCGGCCGCACGCCGCAGGGCGGAGCGCCGGGCGGCCCGGATCACCGCGGGCGCCGAGGAGTTGGAGCAGCGGCTCGCCGACCTGCTGCGCGGCGGACTGGCCTCGGCCGATCAGTCGGGCTACGGCCTCTGGGAGGAGACCGCGGCCCGCATGGTCGACGCCCAGGCACCGGGGCTCGCGGGCCGGGTCAGGGAGTTGGGCGCGATACCGGGCTCGGGCCCTGGCTGGCCAGTCCGGCTCCTGGAGGAGTGCGCGCTGACCCATCTCCTCGACCGGGCCTGGCTCCGCGTCGACCGGCTCCCCGCCCCGCTGGCGGCGACCGTCCGCACCCGGGTGGGCCTGACCACGCCCGCGGAAGGCCCTTCGGTACGGGACCGCTGGCTGGTCCTCTCCCAGTACGACTCCGCCGACGGCAAGCTGACGACCCGCCGCATCTGGCTCCAGGGCCGGGACACCGGGCGCACGGCGCTGCTCCTCTCTTTCGGAGCCGCGGGACGCGCGCCCCAACTGGCGCTCCCCGTAGGCGTGGTCGTCGACGCCGCGCTCACCCTCCACACGGGCGCGGGAGCGGTACGGGCCGAGCTGGGCGAACAGTTCGCGGCCCCGGTCCCGCTCGACGCCCCGCCCCGGGGCGGAACGGTCGGGGACGCGCTCAGCGACTACGGGCGCGCCCTGCAAGAGGATCCCTGGCTGGACTCCTGGCCGGCGACGCTCTGCGACGTCGTACCGATACCGACGGAGCACGGCTGGCAGCTCGCCGACGCGGCACCGGGCGCGGGCGGCGGCGAGGCGCTGCCGCTCACCGGTCCCGCGGCCGCCCGGCCGGGGCTGTGGCGGCTCGCCGCGCTCTCCGGGGGCGGGCCCGTGACCGTGTTCGGGGAGTGCGGGCACCGGGGGTTCACCCCGCTCGCCGCGTGGTCCGCCGACGCCCCCGGCGAGACCGTCCCGCTCCACTGACCCCTCACGACCGAACGACGCCAGCCTGGAGGCTTCGATGGACGCCTGGGAAGAACTCGTCACCTCGGCGCTGCTCGGCACCGACCGGCGGCCGCCCTCGCTCCCCGGCGCGGCTGCCGGCGACGCACCCGTCGCGCTGCTCGACGCCGCCGCGCTGCACACCGTACGGCGCAGGGCGGGGCTGCGGCCCGGGCCCGCCGGTGCGGCGCCGGAGCCCGCCCCCGCGGACGACCGCACGCCCCTGCCCGAAGCCGCCCGCCGCCGTCTCGGTCAGCTTCTCGCGGGTCGCGCCACGCCCGCACCGTCAGGAGGGCGACGCGGGGCCGCGCCCGACCTCGCCGAGCTGCTCCCGCAGTGGCTCGCCGCCGCCAACGAGCACGGCTACCGGGCGCCCGCCTCCGCGCTGCCCGCCCTCCTCGACGCCGCCCGCGCCCGTACCGATCTGCGGCCCCAGGCGCTCGCCCTGGCCGGGCCGCGCGGGTTGTGGCTGGCCCGGCTCAACCCGGACTGGAAGTTCGCCCTGCGCGGGGCCGCCGGAAGCACCGCGCTCCCCGACACCCGGGACGGCGAGGCGGTATGGGCGCTGTGGGAGGAGGGCCTGTTCGCCGAGCGGGTCGCGCTGCTCGGCTCCCTCCGGGCCGCGGACCCGGCGGCCGCCCTGGCGCTGCTCCGTTCCACCTGGGCGGCGGAGCGGGCCGAGGACCGGCTGATGTTCCTTGACTCCCTGCGGGCCGGACTCTCGGACGCGGACGAGGAGTTCCTGGAGGCGGCGCTGTCCGACCGCAGCCGCAACGTCCGCTCCACCGCGGCCGAACTGCTCTCCGCGCTGCCCCAGTCGGCGCTCGCGGGGCGGATGGCACGGCGCGCGGAGTCCTGCGTCTCCCTGGACCGTACGGAAGGGGGCGCGACGATCGTCGTCGAGGCGCCGCACGAGTGCGACGCGGGAATGCAGCGGGACGGACTCATACCCACCCCGCCGACGGGCCGGGGCGAGCGCTCCTGGTGGCTGGGGCAGCTCGTCGAGTCGGCGCCGCTGTCCTGCTGGCCGGCGCGGTTCGGCGGGCGGTCGCCCGAGGAGATCGTCGCCCTGCCGGTCGCCGACGACTGGCAGGCGGAACTGCACGCCGCCTGGTGCCGCGCGGCGGTACGGCAGCGGGACGCCGACTGGTCACGGGCCCTGCTCGGCGCCCCGGCCGTCCCGCCGGCGACCGGCCCGGGCACCTCGTCCCTCGCGGAACGGGCGAAGCTGCTCTCGACGCTCCCGGACGGGGAACGGGCCCTCTGGGTCGCCTCGTTCATCGCGGCGCACGGTCTGTCGGAGGCCTTCCAACTCCTCGGCGTCTGCACGGTCCCCTGGGCGGAGCCGCTGGGCAGCGCGGTGATCGACGCCCTGGACATCGCGCGGGAAGCGGGCAGCTACCCCTGGAGTTTCAGCGGGGTGATGGGACTCGCGGAGCGCTGCCTGTCCCCGGACGCGGCGGCCCAGCTCGAGTCCCTGACCGCGCTCCCCGCGGAAGCGGAGGACGCGTCCCCGGGAGCCGGGGGGTACTGGTCCGAGGCGTTCCAGCGTCTGGTGTCGACGCTGCACCTGCGGGCGTCGATGCGAGCGGAGCTGGCGGGCTGACGTCCCTGGGGCCCACGGCCGGACTGGCCGGTCACCAGATGCCGCCAGCGAACCGGCTACCCGCCATACGGCCGCGCTGTCTTCAGGAGGGCCGGCATCTGGTGTCCCCGGCGGTCCGATGGCCCGGCAGCAGGCCTGCCCGCCGTCCCGACGCCCGGCAGTCGTGTGGTCCGGCGTCTGGCGGTCCCGTGATCCAGCAATCCGGGGTCCGGCGTCCGGCGGTCCGACCCCCGGCGGACTTGTGGTCCGGCGGTCCGAGGTCCGGCAGTCTCGTGTCCAGTGGTCAGGGATCCGGCAGTCACGGATCCGCGGGTCTCGTGGTCCGATGGCCGGCGGCAAGCCTGCCCGGTGCCCATGGCCCGACGGCCCAATGGCCCGGATGGCCCGGATGGCCCGGATGGCGGGTCACGACGGGGACGCCCGCCGCACCCCGCTCCGCGGGGCTACGCGGCGACGCGGACGTTCGCGTTGACCCAGTCGACGATCGACGCCGTGGTCGCGCCCGGCGTGAAGATCTCCGCCACGCCCTTCTCCTTCAGCGGTGCGATGTCCGCGTCCGGGATGATGCCGCCGCCGAAGACCTTGATGTCCTCCGCGTCGCGCTCCCGGAGCAGCTCCAGGACCTTCACGAACAGCGTGTTGTGCGCGCCCGAGAGGATCGACAGGCCGATCGCGTCGGCGTCCTCCTGGATCGCCGTGTCCACGATCTGCTCGGGCGTCTGGTGCAGCCCCGTGTAGATGACCTCCATGCCGGCGTCGCGCAGTGCTCGCGCGATCACCTTGGCACCGCGATCGTGGCCGTCGAGACCCGGCTTGGCCACCACCACGCGGATCGGACCGGTCACACCCATCACTGCCTCCACATGCGACCCCCGCGCCTGATTGCCGGGGAGGTGAACGAACGTTATCGACAGCATCCCGCAAGCGGCCGTTTCGCGGTGGCCGGCGAGGGGGAAATCACACGGTGGGACATGTTCGCTCTGCGCCGGACCCTCCCGGGCCCTCCTCCTGGGCCCACATCAGCCGCAATGGGGTCGTGCGCAAGGGAGCCGCTACGGGGTCGCCGTACCTCCGCGCCGTTCAGCCGCACGGCACGGGGGTACGGCACACAGCACTGCCGTTCGGCGCCCGCGTGCCGTTCGGGAGGTCGCCGATGGAGCTCACCAGGCTCACCAAGGTCACCACTGCGCTGAAGGCCAACGCCCTCGAGCTGGCGATCCTCACCGGCCATCTGCTCCTCTACCCCTCCGGCATCGCCGCCGAGCGCCCCGCGTCGCCCCCGTCCCCGTCACCGGAGGCCGGTGCCGGCGGCGGGACCGCGGGCCCCGGCACCGACGCGGGCCGCCCTGTCGTCCTCCTGCACGGCTTCGTCGACAACCGCTCCGTGTTCGTCCTGCTGCGCCGTTCCCTCGCCCGTCAGGGCGGCCGTCGCCATATCGAGTCGTTCAACTACTCTCCGCTCACCTGCGACCTGCGCGCGGCCGCCGACCTCCTCGGCCGCCATGTGGAGGAGCTCTGCGCCCGCGCCGGCCATCACGAGGTCGACATCGTCGGGCACAGCCTGGGCGGCCTCATCGCCCGTTATTACGTACAGCGCCTGGGCGGTGACACACGGGTGCGCACGCTGGTCATGCTGGGCACCCCGCACGCCGGCACCACCGCGGCCCCGTGGGCCGGCGCCCACCCCCTGGTCCGCCAGATGCGGCCCGGCTCCGAGGTGCTGCGCGAGCTCGCCGAGCCCGCGCCGGACTGCCGGACGCGCTGCGTCAGCTTCTGGAGCGATCTCGACCAGGTGATGGTCCCGGTGGAGACCGCGCGGCTCGACCACCCCGATCTGGTGGTGCACAACGTCCGCGTCAGCGGGATCGGTCATCTCGCCCTGCCGGTGCATCCGACCGTCGCGGCCGGGATCCGCCAGGCGCTCGACTCGGAGGAGTCGGCCGCCGCCACGCCGGAAGCCGGGTCCGGGGCCGCCTCCGTGGCGTGAGCCCGAGACACGCGCCCCCGCGCGCGACCCGGCGCATGTTGCGGCACGCGGACGCCTGACGACCCGCCAGAAGGCATCTGTTCTTCGAACGTTCCTCGAACACAGAGCCAAAGCTCTCTCCCGAGGCCGCCGAAACACGGCCGATTGCCCGTTTCCTGCGGTCCCGAACCCCTCCGAAGATTGTCGCTTGCGTATACCGCCGGGTACAGTCGCGCCACTGCTTAACCCCGGGACCCCCCTCGTGGGCCCGCCCGGACTGGTCCTGCCGCCGAGGCGAGAGAGAAGTTGGTGAACGACCAGCACCCCCACGCCGGGTACGTCGGAGACGACGCCCACAGCACCGGCAGCTTCGCCACCGACCCGCTCTTCGGCACCCTCCCGGGCGGCTACGAAGCAGGTCACAGCGGCCAGTACGACACCACTCAGTGGAACGGCAGCCACCAGTGGGAGACCGGCGCGTACGACACCTATGTCGCACAGCAGCCGATGACGCAGCAGCAGTACGACACCACCGGCCAGTACGACACCACCGGTCAGTACGACGCCACGGGCCAGTGGGACGCCACCGCCTGGACCGAGGCGCAGCAGACCGGACAGTACGAGACCGCGCACTTCACCTCGTACGACACCACCGGCCAGTGGACGACCCCCTCCTACGAGACGGGTACGTACGACGCCACCGCCTGGAACTACGCCGAGCCCGTCGTTCCGCAGCAGTACACCCCCGAGTACGAGTTCGTGCCCGAGCAGCAGGC